>DATHGN010000079.1:0-3161 GCA_035317565.1 Gaiellaceae bacterium | reverse complement strand
GACAAGTACTACTGGAACTTCTGGCGGCCGATCACGGCGATCCGATCGACCGATCCAACGTGGACGCCGCTGTTCGATCCGTCACTACCTGTGGCGACAGCTGGTATCGGGCCCGCGCTGATCACACCGCCATACCCGGATCACTCGTCGGGCGCGACCGCCTACGCCAGCGCCAGCATGCACGCACTGGCTTCGTTCTTCGGAACCGACGAGATGACGTTCTACGCAACGAGTAGCCGCTTCCCGATCGATCCGATGCAGCCGCGGGAGAAGCGCTTTTTCAGCCGGTTCTCCGATCTGACGAACGAGATCCTCGAGGCTCGCATCTGGGCGGGGATTCACTTCCGGAACGCGGACGTGCAGGCGGCGAACCTCGGCCGCGAGGTGGAGCGCTACATCCAGACCCAGTACTTCGCGTTCGTGCACTGAAGAGGTCGGTGGAGGGAGCGGCGACCGGCCGCTCCCTTCGCCCGAAGCATCAGTCCTAGCCGAACGTGAAGCAGTAGGCCTCGGCCCCGGGGGCATCGAAGATGATCTCTAATGTGCGGTCGGTGATCGGCCCGCGCCCGCGAATCAGCTGATGGAGCCGCTCCTCGGACAGTGTGCCGTGGCCCTGTTCATCAACGTCGAACCCATGCGCGTCACCGGGAGGTTCTCCGTCGACGAGGACGCGGAACGGAACGGATCTGCCTCGCCCTCCCGGTGACACCACGAGGTGGACGTCGCGCGCGTGGAAGCGAAACACGATCCGTCCGCCTGCTTCGTCCAGCACGCACGCCTTGCCCCCGACCGTCCAGTCTCCGGCGAGAGCCCAGTGGTTCAGGCGTAACGCTTCCGGCGTGTCGTAGGTGCGACGCTCGTTGCGCCTTGCACCACCCGGCGAAGCGAAGCTCTGGGACTGTTCGTACCCGAGATAGGACTCGGGAGTCTCGAGGTTCGCCCAATCGGCCTGAAGCTCGAACCCCTCCGTGGGGGCCGGCACGAGATCGTCGCTGATCCCGTCGCCTCCGGCATCCCGCAACAATTGCTGGAGGATCCGTTCGCACTCTTCGTAGCCACCTTCCCCGAACTGGTGGTGCCGAATTCGTCCGTCCGCATCGGCGATGTACACAGCCGGCCAGTAGTGGTTGCTGAAGGCCTCCCAAACTCCATAGGCGCTGTCGAGTGCGATCGGATACTCGACCCTCATCTCCTTTGCGGCCTCACGGACGTTGTCGACGTCGCGCTCGAACGGAAACTCAGGGGTATGGACGCCGACCACGACCAACCCCTGATCCTCGTACTTCTCGGCCCACGCGCGGACATAGCCGAGCGTGCGCAGCCAGTTGATGCAGGTGTACGTCCAGAAGTCGACGAGCACGACCTGCCCGCGCAGGTCCGCAGGGCTGAGGGGCGACGAGTTGAGCCAACCGGTTGCGCCGTCGAATTCCGCTAGCTGCCCCTCGAAAGGCAGCGCACCTGCTTCGTCGGTGCGTCGTTTGCTGAACAGGCTCATCGGAGCGACCCGAATGCTGCACGGACCTCGCTCGAGAAGAGCTCTGGCTCCTCCCACGCGGCGAAGTGGCCGCCTCTCTCGGCCTTGTTGAAGTACGTGAGGCTGGGGTACGACTGCTCGACCCAGCTGCGCGGGGCCCGGAAGATCTCGTCGGGGAACGTCGTGAAGCCGACGGGGATCGAGACCTCCGCAGGAGCCTTACCGGCCGCAAGAGCTGTGGCTCGTCCGCTCTCCCAGTACGACCGGGCCGCCGAGGCCCCGGTGCCCGTCAGCCAGTACAGCGTGATGTTGTCGATGATGCTGTCCCGGGTGAGCTGGCCCACCGGCTCTCCATCGACAAAGGCGTTCGAGATCTTGTAGTAGCTGTCCGTGTCGTGGTCGAGCATCCAGGCCGCCAGGGCGACGGGTGAATCCAGCAGGGCGTAGCCGATTGTCTGTGGCCGCGTGGCCTGTTCCAGGAAGTAGCCGAAGCCGCTCGCCCTGAATGTGGCGAGCGCAGCGATCGCTGCCTTTTCCTCCTCGGTGTCCGACGGGTGGTCTCCGCCGCCCAGACCAGTCACCAGCAAGTTGGTATGGATGCCGACCAGGCCCTCGGGTGCCAGGCGGCCCATCGCGTCAGTGATGGAGGCCCCGACGTCGCCGCCCTGCGCGACGTAGCGGGTGTAACCGAGCCGGTGCATCAGCTCTGCCCATGCCGGCGCGACTCGGGCCGGACCCCAGCCGACCTCGCTCGGCTCGCCGGAGAAGCCGTAGCCGGGAATGGATGGCAGCACGAGGTCGAACGCGTCTTCGGCGCTTCCGCCGTGCGCGGTCGGGTCGGTGAGTGGGCCGACGGTCTCGAGCAGCTCGATCACCGAGCCGGGCCAGCCGTGCGTCATGATCAGCGGCAACGCGTTCTCGTGCTGCGACTTGACGTGGATGAAGTGGATGTCTACGCCGTCGATCTCGGTCTTGAACTGCGGCAGCGCGTTCAGCTTCGATTCCACCTTGCGCCAGTCGTAGTCGGTCTCCCAATAGCGCGCGAGCTCCCGCAGCGTCGCCAGCTGCACGCCCTGCGACCGATCTGCGACGAGCTCCTTGGTGGGCCAGCGCGTCTGCCCGATGCGCCGGCGCATGTCCTCGATCTGCTCCTCTGCAATCTCGATGTGGAAAGGACGGATCTCGGTGGCGGTCTCGACGGTGGTGCTCATGACGACCTCCCTTCGTCACGGTGTGACCAGAATGCTTCGACAATACCCCTGCCTGTCCGGCCTGGACAACGGGCGACGCCGAGACATCTGTCGTAGCCGACAGGTCCCCGATTTCCAACCAGAGTGCGAAGGAGGTCGGGATCCCGACCTCCTTCGCCTACTTGTCAGCGTGAGACGGCGCAGCCGTCCTTGCCGGCGTCGAACGCTTCGTTGCTCCACGTCGGCTGAATTGCGTACTGATGGCCGCCGAGCGTGATGTTCTGCGTCTCGATCCAGGCGCACTTGTCGGCGTTCTCGCTGCCGGAGGCGTCGTTCCAGCCGTCCTGGTTCGCGAAGAAGTTGTCCGGGTCGGTAACAGCTTCCGAGTATTCGTGCCCGACCACGATGCTGAAGCCGTCGAAGATCCCGTTGCCGAACGAGTTGCTCGTCGCGTTGACGAAGTGCTTGCCGCACCCGTTGCTGCCGAGCACGGGCCA
>DATHGN010000078.1:0-3162 GCA_035317565.1 Gaiellaceae bacterium | reverse complement strand
CCCGCAGACTGCGCAGACCTTGGACATCGGCCGGGCAGTGTAGCCGAGAGCCTGCGCGTGGGTCCCGACCGGACATGTTCCAGGGACAGTCCCTGGCACGCGGCCGATTCAGTCAGGTCCGAGGGACTGTCCCTGGAACGTGCCGGTAAAGGACGGTCAGCGGGACGCCGAAGCGCGCAGCTGCGCGAAGGCGTCGGCCATCTCGAGCGCAGTTCGTACGGCTTCGGCGCCCTTCGTGACTCGGGCTTCCGCCTGCTCGACGACATCGACCGTCAGGACGCCGAACGCGACCGGGACGCCCGTCTCGAGCGCCGCCAGCTGCAACCCACTCGCCGCTTCCGAGGCGATGAACTCGAAGTGCGGCGTCTCTCCGCGTACGACGCACCCGAGCGCCACGACGCACGCGAAGCGGCGCGTCTTTGCGAGCGCCATCGCGGCGAGCGGCAGCTCGAACGCGCCCGGTACCGGCATGACGGTGATCGCCTCGCGGCGCACACCCGCCTCTGCCAACTCCTCGAGCGCCGACGCAAGCAGCTTGTTCGTGATCTCGCCGTTGTACCTCGACGCCACGATCGCGACGCCGCGGCGTGTGCCGTCGGGCTCGCCTTCGATGACGTTGATGTCGTCCGGGATGTCAAGCTCGCCCTCGGCATGCTGCTGGTCGCCGGGTGAGCGCAGGAGCGGCTCCTCCTCTTCTTCCTCCTCCTCCTCCTCCTCCTCGGACGCAGGCAGCTCCTCCTCTTCCTCGACCTCGCCTTCTTCGACTTCGTCGAGCTCGTCCAGCTTCGTGGGTTCGCCCGGCCAACGCTCGCTCATTCGCCCTCCAGGGGCTCGTACTTCAGATCCTGGTGATGAAGCTTGTGGCCGAGCTTGTCACGTTTCGTCGCGAGATACCGGGCGTTCTGCTCGTTCGGCGTCGTCTCGATCGGCACCTGCTCGACGACCTCGAGCCCGAAGCCCTCGATCCCGGTGATCTTCTTCGGATTGTTCGTCAAGATTCGGATCGTCGTCAGGCCGAGCTCGGCGAGGATCTGGTTGCCGATGCCGTAGTCGCGCATGTCGGGTTGGAACCCGAGCTCGAGATTCGCCTCGACCGTGTCGTAACCGTTCTCCTGCAACTCGTAGGCGCGCAGCTTGTTGAGCAGGCCGATGCCGCGTCCCTCCTGCGCCATGTAGAGCAGAACGCCGTGCTCCTCCGAGGCAATTCGCTCCAACGCCTGCTCGAGCTGCTCGCCGCAGTCGCAGCGCAGCGAATGGAAGACGTCGCCGGTCAGGCACTCGGAGTGAACACGGACAAGGACGTTCTCCGCACCCTCGACTTCGCCCTTGACGAGCGCGACGTGATGCTTGCCGGTGAGCTTCTCGCGAAACGCAACCGCCGTGAAGTCCCCGTACACGGTCGGCATCGAGACGTTCGTGACGCGCTCGACGAGCTGCTCGTGCCGGCGCCGATACTCGATCAGGTCGGCCACGGTGACGAGCTTCAGTCCGTGACGTTGGCAATACGGGATCAGGTCGGGGACGCGCGCCATCGTCCCGTCCTCGTTCATGATCTCGCACACGACGCCCGCGGGAATCAAGCCTGCAAGCCGCGCGAGATCCACCGCAGCCTCCGTCTGGCCCGCGCGGGCGAGCACGCCGCCGTCGCGGGCGCGCAACGGAAAGATGTGGCCGGGCTGGACGAGATCCTCGGGCTTCGCGTCGGGATCGACCGCGACCTGGATCGTCCGCGAGCGATCCGGCGCGGAGATCCCGGTCGTGACGCCCTCGCGTGCCTCGACGGAGACCGTGAAGGCGGTGCCGTACGGCGTCTCGTTTCGCTCCGTCATCTGACGGAGCCCGAGCTCGTCGCAACGATCCTCGGAGAGGCAGAGGCAGATGAGCCCACGCGCCTCCTTCGTCATGAAATTCACGGCCTCAGGGGTCGCGAACTGGGCCGCGATCGTCAGGTCACCCTCGTTCTCGCGGTCGGCCGCGTCGACGACGACCACGAACTTCCCCTGGCGGATGTCCTCGATTGCCTCCTCGACGGTGGCGAATGCGCTCTTTTCCTCGACTTTCACTCCGAAGATCGTAGCCCCGGAAGGAGGCGCTCCACGTACTTGGCGAGGACGTCGGCCTCGAGGTTGACCGGATTCCCGGCCGCGAGGCCCCCAAGCGTGGTCACCGCCAGGGTGTGCTGGACGAGCGCGACGGCGAATCCGGCGGCATCGAGGTCCGCGACCGTCAGCGAAACGCCCTCGACGGTGATCGAGCCCTTCTCCACGACATAGCGGAGGAGGTCGGGCTCGACGTCGATCCAGACCCGCGTGCCGTCGCCCTCTGGCTCGACCGAGCGCACGGTTCCAACCCCGTCGACATGACCCTGGACGTAGTGGCCCCCGAGCGGATCGCCTGCCCGGAGTGCCGGCTCGAGGTTCACCTCGTTCCCGAAGGGCTTGACCCGATCGACCGTTTCGACCATCACGTCGAAGGCGAGGTGACCGTTCTCGGAGCCGGTGAGCGTCAGGCAGACGCCGTCGACCGCGACCGAGTCGCCGATCTCGGCGGCGATCCCGCTCTCGACGACGAGCCGGCCGCCGTCGAAGGAGGCGACCCGGCCCTTCTCCCGCACGATCCCCGTGAACATGACCTAAGGCTACAAAGCGGAACGGGCCCTTCCGGGCCCGTTCGCGTCATCCCCCTCCTGGCGAAGCGCTAGACGCTTGCCAGTCCCCGAGACCGGGATCGCCGCCCGAGCCCGACCGCGGTGAGCAGCAACAGCGCTGCGCCGAAGGAGATCGAGGCGCCGATGCCGGCGTCGCTCCAGTTGAAGCCGTCCGACACTGACGTGGTTGAGACCTGGGTCGTCGGAACCGGGTAAGCCGAGTGCTTCTGGTTCGCGAGCGCCGCGCCCGCGGCAGTGATCCCAGGCCGGTTCCGGTAGTACTGGTTGGCCATGGCCATCCAGCGCATGCCTTCGACCTTGAGCTGCGAGACCGGCGACTGGACGGACATCTCCGAGGCGATCTTCTGGTGCGATGCGGCCCGGATGTATCCGGCCTGGACTCCCGGGGTCGGCCCGTCGACGTAGACGGCTGCCTGTGCGGTAGGCGCCACGACGGCGGTGGCGAGCGCGAGACCGAGAGCGATTCTCTTGAGACGGAAATGCTTGCGGATCAT
>DATHGN010000077.1:0-20126 GCA_035317565.1 Gaiellaceae bacterium | reverse complement strand
TTGCGTTTCAGGTAGACCCAAAGCCCCGTCCACTTAACGCGAATGTAGCCGGGAGGTAGGCCGCCGTTGCTCACCGTCGAAATCTCCCTTCCTGAAGTCGAGGAGCTGCAGAAACTCGTCCAGGAAGGTCTCGAGAAGGGCATTCTCAACTACGACGAGATCGCAAACGGGCTCGAAGACGTCGAGCTCACGAAGGAGCAGATCGAGGACTTCTACACGTACCTCGTCGATCACGGGGTCGAGCTGCTGGAAGGCGAGACGCACAAGCATCCGCCGCACGAGCAACTCCCCACACCTGAAGAAGAGAAGGGACCGAAGCTCGACCTGAGTGTCGAGCCGTCACTCGACTCGTTGCGGCTCTACCTGCGCGAGATCGGAAAGGTCTCGCTGCTGACCGCCGACCAGGAGGTCTATCTCGCCAAGCGCATCGAGCGTGGCGACATGTCGGCGAAGACCCAGATGATCGAGGCGAACCTCCGGTTGGTCGTGTCGATCGCGAAGTCGTATCTCGGCCGCGGGCTGAGCTTCCTCGACCTGATCCAGGAGGGCTCGCTCGGGCTGATCAGGGCGGTCGAGAAGTTCGACTACCGCAAGGGCTACAAGTTCTCGACCTATGCGACCTGGTGGATCCGCCAGGCGGTGACAAGGGCGATCGCCGACAAGGCGCGGACGATTCGCATCCCGGTGCACATGGTCGAGAAGCTCAACAAGGTCGTGCACATCGAGCGCCAGCTGGTGCAGCGCCTCGGGCGTGAGCCCCAGCCGGACGAGATCGCCGAGGAGCTCGAGATGACGACCGAGGAGGTCCGCGAGATCCTGCGCATGTCGCAGCTTCCGGTGTCGCTCGAGAAGCCGATCGGCGAGGAAGAGGAGTCGGAGCTCGGCGACTTCGTCGAGGACGAGTCGGCCGAGTCGCCGTTCGACACCGCGACGTTGTCGCTGCGCCGCGAGGACGTCGAGTTTGCGCTGTCCGCGCTGCCCGAACGCGAGCGGCAGGTGATCGAGCTTCGCTTCGGCCTCTCCGGGGCGCAGCCGTGCACCCTCGAGGAGGTCGGGCGCGCTTTCGGCGTCACGCGGGAACGCATCCGTCAGATCGAGAACAACACGCTCAAGAAGCTCGAGTCACTGCCGGAGGCGCAGGGCCTCAAAGACTGCGTTTGACGCTCTAGCGGAACGTCACGACTGGCGCGTGGACGCTGATGGCGCGGTCGCCGAGGAATCCGGGCTGCGCGACTTCGAAGCGGAGATTCCACTCGCCGGCGGGCACCTGGAAGTCGAGCGGGATCCGTTGGCCGGGATGCACGCTCACGGTGCGGTCGATGCCCTTGCCGGTCAGATGGAACGGAGTGACGCGAGTGTCCGGCGGGAGTCGCAGCACGAGGTGCAGCGTCCCGCCACTCTTGCTCCAGATCGTGAATGCTCCGCGCGGCGCCAGCCAGCCGTCGAGGAAGCGTCCGGCGGCGATCATCCGCAGGCGCGGCGTTCCGGCGGGGCGATAGAGATCGAAGATCGGTTCGTGCCGGACGAGCTTCACACCGGTCAGTTGCACGGTCGACCCGTACGTCTGCACCAGCATCGGCCTGCGGCTTGCCTTTTCGTCGACGAGTAGCCGGCCGTCCTTGGCCACCCGCACCTGCTTCGCGGGGAACTGGTCGATCGGCGGGCTGCCGACGAGCAGGAGACGCGTGACCGAGGTGTTCCAGAACATCTGCAGCCACGTCTGTTCCTTCTGCGAGCCCGGCGGCGCGACGAAGTCGACCGGTCCGAGCTTCGCGTGATCGACCCAGCGCAGGTCTGCAGGCAGTGACGCGCGGACGTGCGTGCTCGAGAACGAGTCGAATGACGCGGCGCCTGCAGACAGTGCGCAACCGGCGGCGATCGCGCCTACGAGCGCAAGTGTTGCGGGGACTTTGCGGAACGCGACGAGTGCGGCGAGCACCGACAGGACGCCGGCGATCAGCGCGACGGCGAGGGAGCCGTTGCCCACCGAAGTAAAAGACTCGAGTCGCAGCACGGCCCAGAGCGTCGGCGAGTCGTCCTTGTTGTGCGCGGCCGCGTATCCGGAGAGAGGCACGCGTGCGGCAAGCAACAGCAGGCCGGCTGCGAGCAGGCCGACCGGGATGCGCGCCGGAAGGCCGCGCTTCACCCAGAGGGCGAACGAGATCGCCAGCAGTGGGACGAGCGTGAAGAGGTAGCGCTCCTGGAAGCGCTGCGAGTCGGTGTCCGCGATCTGGGCCGCCTCGAGCATCAGCGCGACGGCGAGCAGCACGGTCGTCAGCCCGAACGCGAGCTCGGCGCGGCTGCGCGAGCTCCACAGCACAAAGGCGAGCCCGACAACGGCGCCAGGGACGATCACCCAGCCGCTCGAATAGATGAGCAGCATCGCCTCGCGACCGACCCAGAGCAGGAGCGACCCCGGATGGACGCCGTGGTTCGCCTTGGAGTAGACGCCGAGAACGCGGTCGGTCCCGAGGATCCCGAAGAGAAGCGCCGGTGGAACGACGAGCACACCGAGGGCGAGCCAGACCCGGCGGATCGACCTGAAGACGTTTCCGCGGTCCGCGAGCAACTCGGCGCCGAGCACCGCGAGCGGGACTACGACGTACTGCACGCGGGCGAGGACGGCGAGCGCGCTGAAGCCGGCGAACGCAAGCTGTGCGCTCCGCGTCGGTTCCGTGATCATGCAGACGCCTGCGTAGACGGCCGCCAGCACGAGCGGATACGCGAGCGGATCCGCGAGCATCGACGATGCATAGACGACGTCCGGCACGGAAACGGTCAGCGCAGCGACGGCGAGGCAGGGCCACCGGGACAGGCCGAGGCGGCGAGCAAGCAGGAAGGCGGGTATCACGGCGAGCGACACGAAGAGCGCGTGCAGTCCTTGCGTCAGCCGGAATGCAGTGACCGGGTCGTTCGTCACGAGCCATACTGGCGCAGTCGCGATCGGATCGAGGAGCGCCGGAAAGTGGGACGTGCCGCCTCGGATCAGAGGCCGGCCATGCTCCGCGAAGCTACGTGCCAGCGTGGGGTAGATGTACTCGTCCGGCAGGTAGTCGGGCGTAGGGCGGCCGGCGGCGGCCCAGAGCCGGCCACCGAAGCTCGCGAGCATGAGCCCGCCCAGCCACAGCCAGGCAGGCACGGCGGCGATCCGCGTGAAGGCGCGGGGTGCAGTTGGAGCTTCGTGGTCCGCAGAGGGAACGGCGACGTCGACTGCCACGAACTGCTTATCGGCAGGCGGCGGGCATCCCTTGAACGAGTGATGCCGGCGGCTTGGTTACGTACTTTTCGCGGCTCGTGCGGCCGGCACGAAGAGCTTGCAATGCGGGCACTTGAATCCGCGGTGACGCTCGGTCTCGCCGGCCATCAATTCAGCCGTGAACGTCTTCTTGCAGTGTGGACACCGGATCTCGTGCACCGGGTTCTCGGCGGGAAAGTCAGCCACTCGAGCCAAGGTACCTGCGCTTCATCCGTTCAGGGGAGAAAGAAGCGGTACGTCTCGAGCGGAGCCCGCTCGGGTGTCGGGGGCCGGCTGCGGGCAGTCCCGAGGTGGATGAGGCCGAGGAACCGCTCGCCGTCAGGCAGACCGACGGCCTCGCGACCCTCCTTCGTCCGGAGGACGTGCGGAGTGCGCCAGTAGCCGGCAAGGCCACGGGCATGCGCGGCGAGCAGGACGGCGTAGATCGCGCTGGCCGTCGCGCACAGATCCTCCTCGTCCTGCTCGAGGTCCCCGCTCAGGGCAGCCGAGGCCAGAACCAGTGTGGGCGCGCGGTCGAGCTTCGGAGCTTCGCCCGGCCCGGCGGCCTCCTTCAGGCGGCCGAGCGTCTCCGGGCCGAGAACACGAAAGCGCCACGGGTTCGTCCGGTGGTGGTTCGGAGCCCAACGCGCGAGCTCGAGCAGCTCGTCGAGCGTGTCCGCCGAGACGGGCTCGGGGCCGAACGACTTGTGCGTCCGGCGAGAACGGATGAGTTCGTCGAAGGCTTCCAGGCCGCGGACACTAGTAGGCCTTCAGCCGAGCGGAGGCATGCGCCGCTGCTCGCGCGGCGACTGGGCACCGAGCCTGCGCCAGGTGAAGTGACGCGCTCCGTCGCGGCCGCTGTCCTGGTTCCCCGGTGCGTCGAAGAACCATTTCCAGGCGGGCTTGCCCTCGATCGACGAGATGAACAGAAAGAAAGCGGCGAGCCCGATCCCGTCGACCAGGTGGTGGACGACCGCCCCGACCGCGATCACCAGGCCGAGAAAGATCAGGAGCGATTTGGCGGGCGTGCGGAGGGTCATGCCGGAAGTATCTTCGCAGCAACGGCCGGAGAGGTTGCTCTCGGGTTAAGACGCGCCCGAGTCGTCGGGCGGCACGAGGCGGTTGCCTTCGACGCGAAAGCCCGCCTTGCGCAGGAACGGGCGGGCGACCTCCACCGCCCGCGCCAGGTTCGTCGCCATCCAGAAGCAGAGGATCGCGAGTGGGAGCTCGACCAGAGCTGCCTCGACTACGGCCTGGACGAGCTCGCTGGTCGTTCGAGCCGTGACGACGTCGAACCACGCATCGCAGACGAGAAGCGTTCCCGTCACGGCGGCGGCGACCTCGGCGAAGGGCGACCTGCGCGCAACGGCGAGGGCCGTCGCAACCATCGCCACGCCGAGCCCGATGTCGAACCCTCCCCAGGCGACCCGCCAGTGGTTCGCGGTGTAGTTGCGCGGCAATGTGAGGATGAGGAACGTGGCCCACGGCAACAGCACGATCGCGCAGATGAGGAATGCGGGTGCGATCCAGGGCGGCAGCAGCCAGCGGCCGTGGCCCGAGCGGAGTGCCGCAGGTGCGCGTAACTGAAGGCCGCGCATCCGCGGTTACGCGGCTCCGCTTTCGAGGACTTCCTTGAGCTTTGCCTGGTCCTTCGGGATCTGCTTGCGGGCCTGGCCTTTCGCGACCGGCAGGAGCACTTTGCCGGCGAGCCCGTGGCCTTGGAAGTCGATCGCGATCGTCAGCCTCGAGCGTGATCCGTCGCCGGCCGGCTCGACCGAGATCGTTCCCACGGCGCGCACCGGCCCGTCGAGAACGCGGAACGACGATTGCCGTGGCGGATTGTGCTCGGTGACCTCGTAGGTCATCGACCGGTCCCCGCCGGGCACGCGGCGTGTCTCACGGACGCGTGAGCCGACGCCCAATGGCCCTTCGCTTTGACGCTCGACGGCGACGATCTGGTCTTGCCACTCCCCGTGCCGCTCGACGTCGTCGAGGTAGGCGAACACGTCCTCCGGGCTTCGGTTGATCTCGATGCTCTCGCTGATCGCGGCCATTCGCGTGACCTCCTCCTACGACGATGCCTGATAGTCACCGGTCTCCGCGTTAGCATCGCCGCGTGCCGGCCGATCGGCAACTGGAGGCGGCCGCCCCCGCTCGCGCGTTAGCCCGGACCTCGCTCTGGCGGGTTCACCTGCTGTTCGCGCTGCAGGCGGGGGCCGCCGCGGGGCGGCGACCGAGGTAAAGCTTCATTTGGTATAGCTTTACCCGACCCTGACTTGTGAGCAGAACCCACGGGGCATAGCCTTTCGCCGCACGGGGTTTTGAAGCCGAAGGAGGCTGGAGATGGCGTTGCAGATTGGCGAGACGGCACCGGATTTCGAAGCGGAGACGACGGAAGGTCGGATCCGTTTCCACGACTGGATCGGCGACTCGTGGGCAGTCCTGTTCTCCCACCCGCGCGACTTCACGCCTGTCTGCACGACGGAGCTTGGGTACATGGCCAAGATCAAGCCGGAGTTCGACCGCCGTAACGTGAAGGTGATCGGTCTCTCGGTCGATCCCGTCGACAACCACTCCAAGTGGGCAGCGGACATCGCGGACACGCAGGGGACGGCGCCGAACTACCCGATCATCGGCGACGCCGATTTCAACGTCTCGAAGCTCTACGGGATGCTTCCCGCCGATACCTCAGGCGATCCGACCAGCCGGACGCCGGCCGATAACCAGACGGTGCGAAACGTCTTCGTCGTCGGTCCCGACAAGAAGATCAAGCTCGTGCTCGTCTATCCGATGACGACGGGTCGCAACTTCGACGAGGTGCTGCGCGTGATCGACTCGCTGCAGTTGACCGCGAACCACAAGGTCGCGACGCCTGTCAACTGGCAGCAGGGGGACGACGTGATCATCGCGGGCTCGGTGTCGGACGACGAGGCCAAGGAGACGTATCCCGACGGCTGGGAGTCGCCGCGGCCCTACATTCGCATCGTGCCGCAACCGCAATAACGGGCTCTCGAGCCCATTCCCAAGCGGTTTCAAAGAAAACCGTCGGTGTCGCGGGATCGCGGCTATGGTGGTCTTGCGCATTTGGGACCTAGCGCGGAAGCCGCCGAGGCTCCGAGGATTCCTCTTCGACTTGCGAAACCTGGCCTGAGTGCATCAGGAGCGCTCGACTCGAGCTCTCCAACCTTGCATAGTGAAAGTTAGGAGCAACAAATGTTTGCGACTGTGAGACGTTATGAAGGCATCGACGTCAGCAAGAAGGCCGAGCTGACGAAGAAGGTCAACGAGAGTTTGGCCCCGCGTCTGAGCAAGCTGCCCGGTTTCAGCGGCTACTTCCTCATCGATACGGGTGACGGCGTCATGAGCTCGATCGGCATCTTCGACACTTCGACGCAGGCCAGCGAGTCAACTCGCGTCGCATCCGAGTGGGTGCGCGACGAGAAGCTCGAGAACATCCTGCAGACTCCGCCGAAGGTCACGGACGGCGAAGTCATCGTCCATAAGCTGAACGGCTCGGTCAAGGCGTAAGAGCTTTCTGTCGATGCTAGGGAGGCCCGCGATTTGCGGGCCTCCCCGGCGCGACTGAGGCAGTTCATGAAGATCAAAACCACCACCACAGGGACCGTCTGGAAAGCGGATGCGTCCCTCGACGAGAAGCTGAATCCCGTGGAGCTGAGCTCCAAGGAGATCGTTTCCTGGGCGGTCGCTTTCCCGCGATCTGGAACCGCCACGTCGCAGCGCACGGCTTAAGAAGCCGGCTGCTCGGCAAAAAACCGCGCGATCGGCCACGCCCCATCGGACGTGTTCGAGATCACGGTTTGGGTAATCCCCCGGCTCGGGTCGTGCACGCTGCGAAACGAGACGCCGGCGTCATAGCCCTCGAGCATCACGACGTCGCTCGTCTCGTGGAGCCAGAAGCCGAGGCCGTAGCGGCTCGACATTCGTGGCACGTCGCTTCGCGGCCGCACCATTTCTGAGATCCAGTCCGCGGACACGATCCGACCGGCGAAGAGACTGCTCCAGAAAGAGCTGACGTCGGCCGCGGTGGAGTAGATCCCGCCGTCGCCGCTGCCTCGCACGGGGAGGTGGAGCATATTCGTCCTCGAGCCGGCATCGCTCGTGAGATAGCCGAGCGCCGCGCGTCCAGGTAGCTCGTCGGAGCGCAGAAACTCGGAGTCGTCCATCCCTGCCGGTTCGCACACGCGGCGGCGGACGAGCTCGTGAAATGGAGTGCCGCTGATCCTCTCCGCGAGCAACGCGAGCACCACGTAACCGCCGTTGCAGTACGAGAACTGCTCGCCGGCCGAGAACTTCGCCGCGTGCCCGTCCAGCGCAACCAGATAGTCCTCGGTGGTGGCAAGCTCGTGCACGGGAACCGGCATCAGGTAGTCCGTGATCTCGTGGGCGGCGTCCTCGTCTAGGTAGTCGCCGATGCCCGACCGGTGCGAGAGCAAGTGCTCGACAGTGACGTCGTCGCTGATGAGCGGGAGGTCACGGCCGAGCACCGAGCGTGCTGTCGTCGAGAGCTCGAGTGAGCCGTCCTCGATGAGGCTCACGACCGCTACTGCGGTCAAGCCCTTGACGCCGCTCGCAATTGCGAACTGCGTGTCGACCGCGTTCGGGATCTCGTGACCGCGATGCGCAAGTCCGTACGCCTTCGCAAGCTCGACCTCACCATCACGATCGATGCGTACGACCCCCGAAAAGTCGTTCGCAGCGGCGATCGCATCGATCTCGGGCTCCGGCGGTCGCATTCAGAAAGACGGTACTGCGGTCTGCGGCCGCCCGCGGAACGTCTGGCGATAGGCGCGAGGAGACGTCTGTAGCCGCGCTGTGAATTGTGCTCGCATCGTCACCGCGGAGTCGTAACCCGCGCGGCGGGCCACGAGCTCGATCGGGTCGTCGGTGCTCTCGAGCAGGCGCTGCGCAAATCGCAGACGCTCTCGCTGTAGCCACTCTCCCGGCGGCATTCCCACTGCCGATCGGAAGCGGCGGGTCAAGGTTCGGACGCTCATGGCGCCGCGCACTGCGAGGTCGTCGACGGTGATTCCGTCGCCGAGGGTTGCCCGGCCCCAGTCGAGGAGCGCCCCAAGGCCCCCTGAGTCAGGCGCGATCGGCGCGTCGACGTACTGCGCCTGGCCTCCTGAACGGAACAGCGGCATCACCAGGCGACGGGAGACGGTGGCCGCAACTTCGAGTCCGTGATCGAGGGCGACGAGGTGGAGGCAGAGGTCGATTCCCGCCGCGGTTCCCGCCGACGTCAGGACTCGGCCGTCGGTGACATAGAGGACGTCCGGGTCGAGACGGATGCGCGGATAGCGCCGCTGAAGGCGCTCGGCGTACATCCAGTGAGTCGTCGCCCGGCGATCGTCGAGCAGGCCCGCGGCCGCCAGGACGAAGGCGCCGGTGCAGAGCGACACGAGCCTCGCCCCACGGTCGTGCGCGGCGACTAGAGAGTCCTTCAACGCAGCGGACGGCTCGTCGTCCGGGTCGGACCAGCCCGGGACGACGATCGTGTCCGCGTGCTCGAGCTTCTCCAGGCCGTGCTGTGCCTCCACGAAGAAGCCCGTCTGCATGCGAACACGCCGCTTTCCCGCGCCGACGACGGCGAACTCGTACCACGGGTCGACGATGTCCCTTCGATCGAGGCCGAAGACCTCGCACGGGATCGCAAAGTCGAACGTCAGCGCACCCTGGTCGATCACAGCCGCCACCACGTGCATGGCCGAAACCTAGCGAAGGTCGTCTCAAAGCCAGCGGAAGGGCTCGGCACGATGCGTGGGTGACAACACGGAGCGGCCGCCTGGGCGCCGTCGTCGCCCTCGTCGTGACTGCCCTCGCGGCCTCGGGCGGTGCGGGCGGGACGTCGAGCGCCTCATCCATCAAGGTCTGTGCAGCTGCAGGTCCCTACTGGCCGACGATGACGCTCGCCCTGCAGGGAGCCTCCGCGTGGCTTGCGTGCAAGGAGCAGTCGCGCGTCGTACGTGTGGACACGAGGACCGGCAAGACGTTGAAGTCGGTCCGGCTTCGTGCGCCGGTGATTGCGGTCGCCTCGGGGTTTGGTTCGGTCTGGGCGCTCGATTCGAGCGCGACGCTCTACCGCCTTAATCCATCGTCGGCGCGGATCGTCAAGCGCGTTGGCCTGCCCGCGAGAGCTCCGTACAACATCTGGATCGGAGGCGGATCCGTGTGGGTCGCGGACGACCAGGGCGCGGAAGTGCTTCGAGTATCGCCGCGTTCGAACAAGGTCGTCGCCCGAATGCAGGTGGGTGACGGGCCCGCCGACATGGCGTTCAGCGGCGCGACGGCGTGGGTCGTCAATCACCGCGACAAGGTGCTGAGCCAGATCAACCTTGCTACGAACAGAGCGCGGAAGCTGGTCGTCCTGACCGGAGACGCGCCGGAGCGGATGGTGTGGTCCCGAGGAAGCCTGTGGATCACGGGGCGCGGAACGGACCTGCTGAAGGTGAGCCCTGCAGGCGGGTCGCTCGAAGCAACGATCGAGATCGGCCCGAGCGGCATCGACATTGCGGCCGACGGCGACAACCTCTGGGTGCCGACGCGCAGCGCGGCAGTGGATCAGACCGGCTTTCCGACCATGGATGCGCTGAAGCGCGTCTCGGCTTCCTCGGGCGCCGTCTCGACCGTCTTCCGCCCGACAAGTCGTTTCGATGTCCACGGCCTCGTTGCCCGAAGCGGGATCGTGTGGATCGCCGACAACACCAGGGGCCGGCTCTACCGACTGCCCTAGCTCCGCATCAGCTTCGCCACGAAGTGGGCTAGCGTCCCTTCGATGAGCCTCACGCAGTACTACACCGCGACCAGCCTCGACGGCTTCATCGCGGACCCCGCCAATTCGCTGGACTGGCTGTTCACTCGCGCACGCGAGGACGACGGGCCGATGAACTACGGCGACTTCATCGCCGGCATCGGCGCCATGGCAATGGGGTCGACGACGTACGAGTGGATCCTCGACCACGAGTTCGCCGCCAAGGATCCGGCGGAGTGGAAGTGGCCGTACGACATCCCGTGCTGGGTCTTCACTCACCGGCAGTTACCGGTCGTGCCCGACTCGCGAATCGAGTTCACCAGCGCGGAGATCCCGACGGTGCACAGGGAGATGGCCGCCGCCGCCGGCGACCGGAATGTCTGGATTGTCGGCGGGGGAGACCTGGTCGGTCAGTTCGCGGACGCGGGGCTGCTGGACGAGGTCATCGTCTCGATCGCGCCGGTCACGCTGGGCGGAGGTGCGCCTCTGCTGCCGCGCCGGATCGAACTGCGTCTCGACGAGCTCGGGCGGAACGGCGACTTCGTCTCCGCCAGGTTCTCCGTCGCGCGCCAACCGGGCTGACGCATGCGTTGACCCCGCCGGGCTACGTACCCTGACCGGTGATGGGCATGTTCTTTCACTCCTCCGAAACGCCGCCCGAACGGCCGGCCGACCCGGCCGTGCGCCGCGCGAACCTGCGACGCATCGGCGCCCTCTTCGCGCCGTACAAGCGGCGGCTCGGCGGCGTCCTGCTCCTGATCGTCGGTTCGGCGGCGCTCGGCGTCGTCCCGGCCTTCCTGCTCCGGAACGTTCTGGAGGCGATCGGCCAAAACGACACCACCTCGCTCTCCATCAACGCCGCCGGAATGATCGCGATCGCGATCGTGACCGGCGTGCTCGGCGTGATTCAGACGCTGTTCTCCAATCAGGTCGGCCAGCGCGTGATGCACGATCTTCGCGCGGCGGTCTTCCGGCATCTGCAGCGACTGTCGCTTGCCTTCTTCACCCGCACGCGCACGGGCGAAGTTCAATCGAGGATCTCGAACGACATCGGCGGCGTCCAGAACGTCGTCACGAATACGGCGACCTCGATCGCCTCGAACGTGACGACCGTCGTCGCCACCATGGTCGGCATGCTCCTCCTGAGCTGGCAGCTGGCGCTGTTCGCGTTTGCCCTGATCCCGCTCTTCGCGGTACTCACCCGACGCGTTGGCAACGAACGTCGCCGGATTGCGAAGACAACGCAGGAGACCCTCGCCGACATCTCGAGTCTCGTGCAGGAGTCGCTCTCGGTCTCCGGGATCCTGCTCGGCAAGACGATGGGACGCGGGGACGAGCTCGCCGACCGCTTCGAGGCCGATTCGCTTCGGCTCTCCAGCCTCGAGGTGCGCCAGCGGATGGCGGGCCGGTGGGTGATGGCGGCGATCCAGACGAGCTTCGCGGTCATGCCCGCCGCCGTCTACTGGTTCGGCGGGCTCGCGCTCGCGCACGGGTCGCATGCGATCACGATCCCGACGCTCGTTTCCTTCACGACCCTGCAGACGCGACTGTTCTTCCCTGTCGGCTCGCTGCTCGGCGTCGGCCTGGACGTGCAGACGTCACTCGCGCTCTTCGACCGCATCTTCGAATACCTCGACCAGCCGATCGACATCGAGGAGAAGCCCGACGCGCGTGCGGTCGGGCAAGCCGGCGATGTCGTCTTCGACCACGTCTGGTTCCGCTACGACGAGGGTTGGACGCTGGAGGACGTCTCGTTCAGGGTTGAAGCGGGCACGACGACCGCGCTCGTCGGTGAGACCGGCTCGGGCAAGACGACGCTCGGCTACCTGGCCGCGCGGCTCTACGACGTCAGCCGCGGCACGATCACCATCGGCGGCGTCGACATCCGCGATCTCAGCTTTCGGGCGCTGACCGACCTCGTTGGCGTCGTCTCGCAGGAGACGTATCTCTTCCACGAGTCGGTGCGTGAGAACCTGCGCTTTGCCAAGCCGGACGCGACCGACGAGGAGATCGAGACGGCCGCCGAGGCGGCGCGCATCCACCACGTGATCGCGGCGCTGCCCGAGGGCTATGACACGGTCGTCGGCGAGCGCGGCTACCGCTTCTCCGGTGGCGAGAAGCAGCGGATCGCGATTGCGCGCACGATCCTGCGCAACCCGCCGATCCTTGTCCTCGACGAGGCGACGAGCTCGCTCGACACGGAGACCGAGCGGCTCGTGCAGGAAGCACTCGACCGTCTCTCTGAGGGCCGAACGACCATCGCGATCGCGCACCGGCTTTCGACCGTGCGAGACGCCGACCAGATCATCGTGCTCGACCACGGCCGCGTGGTCGAGTCCGGTCGCCACGAAGACCTGGTTCGCGCGGGCGGCCGCTACTCGGCGCTCACTGCACGAGGGGCCGAGCTCGACCCTGGAGCCCTGGGCCCGCCCGAGGTCTCCGCGCTCGCGCCGTCGGGCTGATGGCCGGCGGCGATCGAATGGACCTCGCGATCGCCGTCGACGATCCAGGCGCCGACGACGTACGAGCCTTGCTGGAGCGCCACCTGGCGTTTGCCCGCGAAGTGACTCCGCCGGGTCACGTGCATGCGCTGGACGTCGACAGTCTCATGGATCCGGCGATCACGCTCTTCGGCGCGCGCCGCGATGGTGTCTTGCTCGGAGTCGGGGCGCTCAGCCGGCTGGACGAAGCGCACGCCGAGCTGAAGTCGATGCACACGAGCGAGGCCGCGCGAGGCCTCGGAGTGGGGCGGGCGCTGGTCGATCACATTCTGGCGTTCGCAGCCGAGCGGAACTACACGCGGGTGAGCCTCGAGACCGGCACCATGGCTGCCTTCGCGCCTGCTCGATCGCTCTACTCGAAGCTGGGCTTTGTCCCGTGCGAGCCCTTCCGCGATTACACGGCCAATCGCCACAGCGTCTGCATGACCATCGACCTCAGCTGAGGACGTGGATCTGGTCGCCGAGCTGCCGCGAGATCGCAGTCTCGCGGCCTTTGGCGCGAATCGTGAGCGGACCGCCCAACGGTTCGGCGCGAACGAGCTCGACGGACTGACCCGGAAGAAGCTCCAGCGAGGTCAGGTAGCGGAGCAGCTCGGCGTCGCGATCGGGAACCTTCTGCACGGTCGCTCGTTCGCCCGGCGCAAGCCGGCTGAGCGGCCTTCCTTTTGATCGGACAATCCGAAGCTTTGCGTCGGGGATCGGGTCGCCGTGCGGATCGTGTGTCGGCGAGCCGAGCGCCTCGTCGATGAGCGTCTCGAGCGTTTCGGAGAGAGCGTGCTCGAGGCGATCGGCTTCGGCGTGAACGGCGTCGAGCCCGAGCTCGAGCGTCTGGGCCAGGTAGAGCTCGAGGAGGCGGTGGTGACGGAGGAGCTCGAGCGCGATGCGCTCGCCGGCACGGGTCAACTGAACGCCGCGATAGAGCTCATGGTTCACGAGTCCGAGCGCTGCGAGTTTCTTCACCATTGCCGTCGCCGAGGGAGGAGCGACGCCCATCTGCTGCGCGAGCGTCGAGGTCTTGACGCGTCCGCTCTCCGTTTGCAGCCTGTAGATCTCGCGCAGGTAGTCCTGGACCGCTTCGCTCAGGTCTGCGAGGACGGTCTTTCCTGCGCGCTTGCCGCGTGCGGGGTTCTCCTTGGCGGACATGTCTATGCGACCAGGAGCCCTGTGGTGTACATGACGACGATGCCGGCGAGATAGCCGCCGACGACGTGTCCCGAACGTAGTCCGCCCGGAGCTCGACGCGCGACGTAGCGGCCGACTTCGACGACGACCTGCAGCGCGGCGCCGACGGCGAGCGCGAAGAAGAGCACGCCGAGCACGTCGCTCGTGAGGAAGCCGCCGATCCAGCCGCCGAGGATCGCCGGACCACCGGCAACGAGCGCGAGCGCAGCGAGCCGCCCGGCGCGGACCTGTTCGCCGCCTGCGATCGGCGCGGCGATCCCGAGCCCCTCGGTGACGTTGTGGACCATGAAGCCGATGATCAGGAAGGTTCCGAGCGCGAGCTCGCCGATCGCGATCGAGGAGCCGATCGCGAGGCCTTCGCCGAGGTTGTGGAGCCCGATCCCGATCGCGACGAGCGTGGCCAGCGCTACCCCCTCGAGTGGCGCACTCCTGTCGCGGTTCCCTCGCGCGGAGAACCGCTGAGCGACGAAGGTGAGGCCGAGGTAGCTGGCGGCGACCCCGAGCAGGATCAGCCCGGGCCCCTGGAGGCCGCTCGGAAGGCGCGTTTGGAGGTCGAGCGCCTCGGCGAGCGCATCGAGCGCGAGGAAGCTGAGTAACCCCGCGGTCAGCGCCATGAAGGCGGCGACCCAGCGGGGGTCGGCGCGGCGGAGCGAGGGCAGCCAGGCCAGTCCGAGGGCGACCGGAATCACGCCGACGAGGAGGCCGATGAGGGCGTAGCCGAGAAAGCCGCGCGGGCTCGCGCCGCGCGCCTCGACCGCGGCGGCTACCGAAGCGGTCGTTTCGATGCCGCTCGAGCTCGTGACGCCGACCGTGTAGGGGTCTCCGTCCACCCACTGGTACGGCACTACGATTCTGCTCGAGCGCAGCCTGCTCAGGCTGGTCGGCCCGTCGGTGCGGAAAGGAACGATGGCGTCATCGACCGTGACGCTCGCGATCGTCAGCTTCTTCCGCTGCGGGTTCGTCACCCGGATCGTGATCTCACCCGGCTTGAATTCGACCCGGCGGATGTCGAACTGATCCAACGCAGGCGGCGCACGCCCGACGAGGTCGAGCAGGGACGTTCCGCTTGACGCGAAGAGGGCGACGACGCCGACGAGCAGGAGCAGCGGGACCAGCGCCCACAGTCGCCAGGCGCCCCCGGAACGCCGCTCGGCCGCTGAAGTCGCTGCCATCAGGCGACCACGTCGAAGAAGCCCATCCAGCCCAGCTCGGTGAACTCCGACTGGTGCGCGTGAAACATGAACCGGCCGGTGTTGTGGAAGTCGATCTCGATGATGCCGCGCTGGCCCTGGCAGAGCATGACCGTGTCCGTGTACTCGAAGTGGTCGGTGGAACCGGTCGGGTAGTAGCGGAAGAACTCGCCGTGCAGGTGGAACGAGTTGATGAGATCGAACTCGGTCAGGTTCGCGAGGTAGATCCGCACCGTCTCTGACCGACGCACGCGGATCGGGTACTTCGCGTAGTAGAAGGCGGGGCCGTTGACGCTGTAGAAGTTGTTTGCACCATCCCCATCGGTGTCGAAGCCGGCCAGCAGCATCACGAGCTCTTGTGCAGGCGCGCGCGGCTTCGGCGGATCGATGATGAATGCGCCGTAGAGGCCCTTGGCGATGTGCTTCTTCAGCGGCGTCGAGTGGCAGTGGTAGAGCTGCATGCCGTAAGGGCGGGCCGGGAACTCGTAGGTGTAACTCGCCCCTGGCTCGACGATCTCGAAGACGCCGTCCATGTTCGCCGGGTGGATCCCGTGGAAGTGGATGGTGTGCGGGTGCGAGCCCGCGTTCACGAGAGTCACTCGCAGCAGGTCGTCCTCGGTCGCCCGGATCACGGGCCCCGGCGCCGTGCCGTTGTAGGTCCACCCTGAGAAGAACACACCCTTGGCGACCTCGATCTGCCGGTCGGAGGCGACGAGCGTGTACTCGCGTGTACGACCCGGCTTGTGTGCGAGCACCTTCGGCGGATACAGGAGCGCGTCGAGCTCGTTTGGGCGGCCGGGTGCGGGAACCTCGGCCCCGATCATGGCTGCGTGCCCCATCGGCCCCATCGGCCCCATCGCCATGCCGGCATGCCCGGCCGGCGAAGCGGCCGCCGCTTCCCCGAGGGCCAGCCTCGCAAGGGGAGCCGCCGCCAGCGCCGGCGCCGCGGCTACCAGCACCTGCCGTCGCGTCAGCCGTCGTCGTTTAGGCATAACTAAAGACTAGTTTCGATAACTACAAGAAGCAAGTCCCTTTCTGGCCCAACCTCGGAGGGTCGTATGCTCGGCCGGTGAATCCCGTCCTCGGCGTGATCCTCCGCATCCTTGGGATCGGCGCGCTGGTCGCTGGCGGGATCGCGGTTGCGCTCGCCGCGCTCGCGGGCGCGATTCTGCTCGGGCCACTCGTCTTCTGGCTTGCCTGGAACGTGCTCGACTTCGGGCCCGCGCTCGGGCTACCCGAGCTCGGCTTCTGGGGGATCGTGCTCGCGACGCTGTTCCTCGTCGTCGGCTGGTTCCCCAAGGTCGTCATCACCGCGATCGTCTTCCTGTTCGACCCTTCGTGGTTTCACGGAAGCGCGAGGGTGCATTGGCCCGAGCCCACCTTTCGCAACTTCGTGGCGGTAGCGTTGCTGGCGCTGCTTGCGTCTCGGCCACACGCGCATGCGCAAGGACACAGGCGACGGAACAAGAGCTGACGCCGAGCCTCGAAGTCCTCGCGGTCGACGTGCTTTACCCTGACGTCCCTGTCCGTGCACCGGCTCACTAAGGCGCAGGCCCGGCGCATCGCGGTGCGCGCGCAACTGCTCGACGCACCCCGGCCGACCGAGCTCGTCCCCGTCGTGCAGCAATTGACCTTGCTGCAGATCGACCCGACCGCGGCGGTCGCGCCGAGTGCGGACCTCGTCGCCTGGAGCCGCCTCGGCTCGACGTACCAACCTGCCCACCTCCAGCAAGCGCTCGAGCAGGACCGCACGCTGTTCGAGCACAACGCGCTCGTGCGGCCGATGAGCGACCTTGGCCTGGTCCTCGCCGGCGCTCGGACGGCGCGTAGCCACGAGCGCACGGCTACGTGGATCCGCGACAACGACACCTTTCGGCGCAACATCCTGAAGCTGCTGCGGCGCTCCGGGCCGCTGAGCTCACGCGACATCCCGGACACGTGCGTGGTGCCCTGGGCTTCCACCGGCTGGACCAACAACCGCAACGTCACGCAGATGCTCGAGTTCCTGATGATGCGGGGCGAGGTCGCGATTGCCGGGCGTGTGGGACGCGAGCGGCTGTGGGATGTCCCCGCGCGGGTCTACCCGGCCGACGTCGTCGTCCCGTCGGTCGACGAGGCGCACCGGGTGAGGAACGAGCGGCGGCTTGCGTCGCTCGGCATCGCCCGTCAGAAGACGACGGCCATGCCGATCGAGCCGGTCGACGTCGGCGAGGCGGGTGAGCCGGCCGTGGTCGAGGGCACGAAGGGCGAGTGGCGTGTCGACCCCGCCGCGCTCGATGGGGACTTCGAAGGGCGGACGGCGCTGCTGTCGCCGTTCGACCGCCTCGTCTACGACCGGGCCCGCGCTCAGGAGCTGTTCGACTTCGAGTACACGCTCGAGATGTACAAGCCCGCCGCCAAGCGGCGGTGGGGCTACTTCGCTCTTCCCATCCTCCACGGCGACCGGCTGATCGGAAAGGTCGACGCAGTTGCCGACCGCAAGACCTCCGTGCTGCGGGTCAACGCGATCCACGAGGACGTGAAGTTCACCCGTGCGATGACAAAGTCCGTAAACGAGGAGGTCGAGGACCTGGCTGCCTGGCTCGCTCTCGACGCGATCGAGCGCGAGAGCGCCTGAGGGCCGGACCACCGGCTGAGCTCGCGGTGGTCCGGCGTTCGGGTTTGCGGCTCAGCGAAGTGAGACCGCAACCTCCTCGAGGAGATCCATCGCATCCTGCATTCCGGCTTCCATCCCGGAGTTGATGTGTGCGTCGCGGCCTTCCTTGGTCGGGTGCTCGACGAGGACCGTCAGCGTCGTCCGCCCGTCCGACTCGGTGAGCGTGAGGGTGTCCAGCGCCGCGTGCTCTTCGGCATCGGGGATGCCCTCGTAGACCTCGGTTGCGACGAGACGCTCGTTCGGGACGATCTCGCGGTACTCGCCGTGGAAGGCGACCTCGAGGCCGTCGTCGGACCTGCTGACGTAGCGCCACATACCGCCGACCCGGAGATCGATCTCGGCGAGCGTCACCTCGCCTCTGTTCGCATGCCACCAGCGCTTGACCAGTTCGGGTGTCGTCCACGCGCGGTACACCAGGTGCTTCGGCGCGTCGAACTCCCGGGTAATCAGGATCTGCGTGTCGGTGGGCAGGGTCACCGTCGCCGTCCCGCTACTCGTCACTGACATCTCCTTCCTCCTTTTGTTTCAGTTCCTCGAGCACGACATCGAGCTGATCGAAACGCTCCGACCACAGGCTCTCGTAGTTCTTCACCCAGTCGTGGATCGGCTTGAGCGCCGGCCCGTTCAGCCGGTAGAGCCGCTGCCGGCCGCGTTCACGGACCTCCACGGCTCCCACTTCACGGAGCACTCGCAAGTGCTTGGAGACCTGCGGCTGGGCCAGCCCGAGCTCCCGCACCAGGTCGTTCACCGGCCGTTCCCCGCCCGCGAGGACGTCGAGAATCAGCCGCCGCCGGGGCTCGGCCACGGCGTTGAACGTGTCTGCGGTCGTCGCTGCTCGTGCCATGCTCGAAATCATATACCGATATAGGAATATGTCAAGCAGCGGTAACTCCGAGACTCGGCACGGAGCTGAGGGCCGGGGCTAGCCGGACGTGCTCGACACCGCGGCAGTCGAACCGACCGCGGAGTAGTTCGTCGCGTTGACCGCGAGCTGGCGCACGACGAAACAGGCGAAGAGGAGCAGCCACGGTTCGAGCGCTCGGCCGTCGACTATGCGCCGTCGTCGTTTGCACCCGGATTGAACCAGGAGTGGCTGCGGGCTGTGCGGTGCTCGACCGTTACGTATCTGCACAGGTTGACGGCAGCGTCGCATTTGAAGCCAACTGAGGTTTGTGCTTACTTCCGTATCGTGGCGATACATCGCGTGCACTGGATACTCGCTGCGACCTTGTGTGCCGCGGTCGTGGTGTCGGCGAGCGCGGCAGCGCCCCAGTCGCGCGTCTACTCATTGAAGATCGGCGACCGCTTCGATGTCAAAGGCACTCAGATCCGTTGCGGGATTGGTCGTGCTGCTTCCGAGAGCCGCGTGCCAGTTGTCACGTGCGGCCTCTTCCAATCCGGAAGCAATGTGCCGGTACCTCGATCGTACGCCGTCTCGATCGCCGACCGCGGCGTCACCGTCCTCGGCCCGGGAAGCACGCGGCGTGTCGTGCTCGACATTCGCACCGACCCGGGTGTTCCACTCGGAGACCCTGCACCGACCGACCGTTCAGCTGGCACACGGGTGGCGCATCTGCGTCCAGTCGCACAGGGTCTTGAAGCGGTGAATGTGGCGCGAACCAGCGTGGTTTGCGTTGCCGTCGCTTACCCGCGACCGCATCCCGCGTCCCTGAACTGCACCCTCTCGTCGCGCGCGATCGCAAAGGCACTCCTCAAGCCGCGGCTAGGGTTCCGCCCGCTCACTGTCGACCTCAGCCCGCAATTGCTGCGCATCTGGCGGATGTCCAAGACAAAGACGCAGCGGGTTATCTTCTCGCGGCGCGAGCCGACAGGCTGAGAGCGGAGCACCTCACCGACCCGAGCTGATTCGGTCAGGCGCTGCTGGGGTCAAGACAGCGAGCCGGACCACTGAAGGCCACGACTAGTTCAACGCTTGCCAGGGTTCGGACTCCTCTCGCCGTACAGCGACGAATCCCGTGTCGGGACACCCGGCGCTATCGACGCCTCCTGTGTTGAGCACCCGGTTGGAATCGGGGAGATTCGCTGTCTGCCCGCCGATCGTCACGTGCACTACCGGGATCGTGGACGAGACGGAGGTAAGGCAGAGCATTGGGTCGCATCCGTAACAGCCTGCAGGGCTCGTGTCTGATCCGTCAAAGTTCTCGAACGAAGTCTGAGCCAGAATCAGGCTGTTACCGACCGGGATCGTGTTCGTACCCCAGAGGGCGAAGTGGTTCGATCCGATGTCGACCGAGACCACAACATTGGTCAGCGGCGTGGCGCTTAGGTTCTCGATCCGAACAGCACTGCTGTCCCAGCCCCCGCTCGGTGAGTCGGGCGTCGCGACGAAAACCACGTTGGGGTCGGTCAGCCAGGGACTGGGTTTCGTTGTCCTGATGTCCGTGTGGTGGGTGTCGTAGTAGCCGGCGTAGACCCTGAAGGTCGTCGGCGCGCCGGCGACGGTGAAGTTGTTGGTGCTGGTGGCGGTGCCGTTGGGGGTGGTGACGGTGATCGGGCCGCTGCTTGCGGCTGCTGGGACGGTGGTGTTGATTTGGGTTGCGGAGGCGACGGTGAAGGTGGCGCTGGTGCCGTT
>DATHGN010000076.1:0-2419 GCA_035317565.1 Gaiellaceae bacterium | reverse complement strand
CGGCGGCGACAACTTCGACAAGGCGATCGTCGACTGGATGGTCGCGGAGTTCAAGAAGGACCAGGGCATCGACCTTGCCGCCGACCGCATGGCGTTGCAGCGTCTCTACGAGGCGGCCGAGAAGGCGAAGATCGAGCTGTCTTCGACGATGACGACGCAGATCAACCTTCCGTTCGTCACTGCGACGCAGGACGGGCCGAAGCATCTCGACCTCGCGCTCACGCGTGCGAAGCTCGAAGAGATCACCGGTGACCTGCTCGAGCGGACCGTCGGTCCGACGCGGCAGGCGATCGAGGACGCGGGCATAGACAAGTCGAAGATCGACCATGTCGTGCTCGTTGGTGGCATGACCCGTATGCCCGCAGTGCAGGCGAAGGTCAAGGAGCTGATCGGCAAGGATCCGCACAAGGGCGTGAACCCCGACGAGGTCGTCGCCGTCGGCGCCGCGATCCAGGGTGGCGTGCTCAAGGGCGAGGTCAAGGACATCCTGCTTCTGGACGTCACGCCGCTGTCGCTCGGCATCGAGACGAAGGGTGGTGTGTTCACGCGGCTGATCGAGCGGAACACGACGATCCCCACGAAGAAGTCGGAGACGTTCACCACCGCGGAGGACAACCAGCCGTCGGTGGAGGTACACGTCCTGCAGGGCGAGTCCGAGATGGTCGCGTTCAACAAGACGCTCGGCAAGTTCCAGCTCGTCGGCATCCCGCCGGCGCCGCGGGGCATGCCGCAGATCGACGTCTCGTTCGACATCGACGCGAACGGGATCATCAACGTGTCGGCGAAGGACCTCGGCACCGGAAACCAGCAGCAGATCCGGATCGAGGGCGGCTCTGGCCTCAAGGAGGACGAGGTGCAGCAGATGATTCGCGACGCGGAGGCGCACGCCGACGAGGCACGCCGTCTGCGCGAGGTCGCGGACACGAAGAACCACGCAGAACAGCTCGCCTACCAGACTGAGCGTTCGCTGAAAGACCACCGCTCGGCACTCGACGAGTCCGACGCGGCGACGATCGAGGGTCGAGTCATGGAGCTGAAGCAGGCGCTCGAAGGCGATGACGTGGGCGAGATCCGCGCCAAGACCGAGGCGCTGCAGGAGGCGTCCCACAAGCTCGCCGAGGCTGTCTACGCATCGGCGCAGCAGCAGACCACGTCCACGACGTCGGCGCCCGGCAACGGTGGCGGCTCCGACGACGAGGTCGTCGAAGAGGGCGACTACGAAGTCATCGACGAAGAGCAGCAGGAGGCTCCGAAGGCGTGACGCCCGACGAGCAGGTAACGGAGCAGCCGGAGGAGAGCCTCGACGTCGAGGCTCTCCAGGCTGAGCGCGATGCGCTTCTCGATCGGCTCCAGCGGCTCGCCGCGGAGTTCGACAACTTCCGCAAGCGCAACGCGCGTGAGCAGGCTGCGTTTGCCGACCGCGCCAACGAACGGCTCGTCAAGGAGCTGATCCCGATCCTCGACGATCTGGGGCGGGCGCTCGACGCCGCAGCGGATCACGAAGAGGCGAAGCTCGAGGACGGAGTCCGGCTCGTGCACCGCGCCCTCGACGAGCTGCTTGCCAAGGAAGGTCTTGCGGAGATCGAGACCGAGGGGCGCTTCGACCCGCACGTCCACGAGGCGCTGCTGTCACAGCCTTCCGAACAGGAGGAAGGCACGGTGATCGAGGTCGTGCAGAAGGGCTACAAGCTCGGTGACAGGGTGCTGCGGCCGGCGCGCGTCGTCATCGCAGCTCCGTTGGAGGACTGAGTTGGCGACGCTCTACGACACGCTCGGGGTCAAGAAGGGCGCGTCTGCGGAGGAGG
The DNA here is from genome assembly GCA_035317565.1 of Gaiellaceae bacterium. Classification (GTDB taxonomy): domain Bacteria; phylum Actinomycetota; class Thermoleophilia; order Gaiellales; family Gaiellaceae; genus 3-1-20CM-4-69-9. The sequence continues at coordinate 614 of DATHGN010000076.1, read as the reverse complement.
TCAAGAAGGCCTACCGCAAGCTCGCCGCCCAGCACCACCCCGACAAGAATCCCGGCGACGCTGCTGCGGAGGAGAAGTTCAAGGAAGTCCAGAACGCCTACGACACGCTCTCCGATCCGGAGAAGCGGAAGCAGTACGACAGGGTCGGCTCGACGAACGGTCGTCGCGGGCCCGGTTTCGATCCCCGTGACGTGAACTTCGGTGGTGGCGGGGGCAGCTTCACGATCAACGACCTCGGCGACCTGGGCGATCTGTTCGGCGGGATCTTCAACCGCGGGCAGGCGGGTCGGGCGCGGCCGCAACCGGAGCGCGGCGCCGACATCGAGGTCCCGGTGAGCCTGTCGTTCGAGGACTCGTTGCGGGGTCTCGAGACGAAGATTCCCGTCGAGGTGACGACCGCCTGCCGTGAGTGCGGCGGTTCCGGCGCCGAGCCGGGAACGTCTCCGGTCATCTGTCCGGAGTGTCATGGTCGTGGCGTCATCTCGGAGAGCCAGGGGCTCTTCGCGCTGTCGCAGCCGTGTCCGCGCTGCCGCGGAAACGGCACGGTCATCGAGAAGCCGTGTAAGAAATGCAAGGGCTCGGGTCGGGAGCGGCGGACGAAGCGGTACACCGTG
>DATHGN010000075.1:0-14927 GCA_035317565.1 Gaiellaceae bacterium | reverse complement strand
CCCTGGGCGACGTAGCGCGTGTACCCGAGGCGGTTCATGAGCTCCGTCCACGCGCGCGCGATGCGGTCGGCGTCCCAGCCGAGCTCGGTCGGCTCGCCCGACAAGCCGTAGCCGGGGATGGACGGCAGCACCAGGTGGAATGCGTCCTCGGGGGTGCCGCCGTGAGCGGTCGGGGCGGTCAGCGGGCCGATCGTCTCGAGCAGCTCGATCACCGAGCCGGGCCAGCCGTGCGTCATGATCAGCGGCAACGCGTCCTCGTGCTCGGAGCGCACGTGGATGAAGTGGATCTCCACCCCGTCGATCTCGGTCGCGAACTGCGGCAGGGCGTTCAGCCTCGCCTCCAACCGCCGGAAGTCGTACTCCTTCTCCCAGTACTGCGCGAGCGCCCGCATCGTCGCCAGCTGCACACCCTGCGAGCGGTCTGACACGAGTTCCTTGCTCGGCCAGCGCGTCGCCGCGATCCGGGCGCGCAGGTCGTCGAAAGCCTCGTCCGGAAATTCGGATTGGAAAGGACGTATGTCGATGCCGGTCTGGACAGTGGTGCTCATGAAGTCCTCCAGTCTTCAGCGGGCGGCTTGGGTGAACCTCCTTTCTCGTTGCGGGACTTCACCGACACTACTCCTGGCTTTACGCCCGCAGAATGGGTGTTCAGAGCAAGAATCCGCTGTATGCGAACTTCTCGCTACAGGGCCTAGCCAAGGGCCTGTTCATCCTCTGTGGCCGCTCGTGCAGCCAGCCCTCCGCGAAGGCCAGGCGATGCCTCCGAGGTCCCGCCTCCAGTCGCGGCAGTCAGCCTCCAGCACGCTTCGTCAGCCTTGTTGGCGCGGGAGAGGCTTTCCAGGGTCTCGAGGGGTCACTGGCGCAAGCGCTTGGTGCCGGTACGCTCGCGCGATGGCGAGGTTACGAGGGAGGGGGCGAGGAATCCTGTTGGCCGTGGGATTAACGGCGATCGCGTTGGCCGCTGCGGCCGACGCCACATCGCAGCCCAGCAGTGTCACGCCGGCGCAGCGTTCAGCCCTGCTCGCGCAGTTCACTCCGGTTTTATATTTCCATGCAGAGGAGGAATGGATACCGCTGACCGTGGAGCGGTTCCTCAGCCTCGCCCGTGTCGAGCGACAGACAGTGCCTGGCTCTTGGACGCGGACGACTTCAGGAATCCCGACGAGCTCGGTCGGCTGCACACTCACGCCCTGCTACCGCTTCAACCTTCCCTGCTCGTTGAAGTCGGGTGACGGCTGCTACGAGCGCACCGCGCCAAGTCTGGGCAGCTGGAAGGGCGGGTACATCTATGGCCGCGTCCTAGACGTCCCTGTGGGGACGGCTTCGCCTGCTGGTATCAGCGTCCAGGCGCGCTACCTGGTGCGCTACTGGTTGTTCTACGCCTTCGACGACTGGCGTTCGCGCACGGAGCGACTGTGGCAGGCCCATGAGGCGGATTGGGAAACCGTGTCCGTCGCTCTCGACAAGGGTCTCCAGCCGATCTTCGCGGCGTACAGCCAGCACTGCTCGGGGACCGTGCGACCGTGGGCAAAGGTGCATCGAAAGGGAACACATCCCGTCGATTACGTCGCACTTGGCTCACACGCGAACTACTTCGACAGGACGTCGTCGCCAACCCAGTTTCTGCGTTGCGTCTACAAGAACGTAAGCAGCGCTGAGCGCACGAAAGCGCGGCGTATCGTCAACGCGGTCCAGAGCGGCATCACCGATCGGACCGGAACCGGACATGCACTTGGGCTTCCGGGCGAGCAGCAGCCGTCGCTTCACCTCGTCGAGCTGGTAAGTCCTCTACCGAATTGGGCTCGGTTTCCGGGTAGGTGGAGCGAAGGCGAGCTCCTCTGGGCCGGCCGAACGCCTACACGCTTGACGCGAGTACGTTCGGGACTTGGCCCAGCAACACCAACGTGGAACACGACCGCCGTTCCAACGCTCTGGCACACCGAGTCCAGCTAACGCGGCAGAAACCGAACTCAGCGTCAGCTCTCGCGAGGGGTTGTGCCTCGCTCGTGGAGTTGTGACCACCGCCCTTACCATTCCCTCGACCACCGCCGCTGACCACCGTTCTCGTCGGGCGGCGACCAATAGATGCCGCGAGCCGGATCATCAACCTCAACGACGGGACGACCTGAGTCCCCAATCGCGGACTGACGAACGGTGCCGCGCCTGCGGCCCGCCGTAGCGCGGTTGCATTTTCTGTGCTCCGGGCCCGTATAGACCGAACGGTCGAAATCCGCGTGTCCCAGGTCCCACGGCGAACCCGGAACGATCAGACGACCGCACCGGGCGCACGCGACATCCCCGAAGGCGACTCGCGACTCCCACAGCCGGCGCAGACGCTTGTGATTCGCTCCGTACCCCCTCGCAACAGTCTTCCTCTCTGCCATCAGAGCTCAACCCTCAACGACGGGGAGAAACGCGGCGACTGTGCGGGAGTCGCGGTCCGATTCGTGCGCAGAACACCCCCCGCCAGCGTCTCGGCAGCCGCTCGAGTTCACCCAGCAGCAAGGGGCAGTGCTCGATACGGCGGAGTCGCCCACGGCTGCCGAATCACCGCCTTCAGCCTCGCGTAACGGGAGCGGCGGGGGATCGCACGGGTCGATGCCATAGCCGCGGAGCTCCTGCTCGACCAATGAGAGTTCGTAGCTTGCGTAGATGTGCGCCGACGTGAGAAGCGCGGCTCGCAGTCGAAGCAGCAGCTCGATTCGATGTTCAACGTCCAGGCGTACTCCGTCGGGTTCTCGGCCGCACATCAGGCACGTGCCCCGCATCTCGCTGAGGCGGCCCGCACACGAGCCGCAGGCGAGATCAGCGTTCACGCCGCCTCCCTCGAGCCCGACTCGGTTCGCCCGCTCATCGCACCGCCTGCAGGGCCGAGGCGTACGACGCCGTCTGGTGCCTCGGTCAGCTGCTCCGCAAGCGAACAAACGCGGTCCCATTTGCGTCGGAGGATCTCGGCGGCTGCCTCGGCCGCCGCCGGCAGCTCGCGATCCTGCCAGCGGTACGCGGCGACCTGGGCGCCAGGATCGTCGCTGCTTCCATGGAGTTCCACGACGTGCGCGTGGAAATCAGCCATCGTTGCCCAGCGATTCGTGCGCGGTGAACACTCAAGCGCGACCACGCAGTGAGCGGGAAACGAAGCGAGGTCGCTGCCGGTGTCGATGTACTCGGCCACCCGGCCGGCAAGCAGGACGACCAGCTCGCGACGCAGGCGAGGCAACGTCGGAACCGTGACCGGATCGTCAAAGGAACAAAAGCCAGAATCGTCATCGTTTAACTCGATTGTCGTCGGACGGAAACCCACTTCTTCGGCGACTACGGCGTGGCCAGCTTCGTGGAGAGCCGTTCTCTCGTTCACTACCTCCTGAATCGGCTACGCGCGACAAGGTCGCGGCGGTGCGCTAGAACGTCTCGGTGGCCGCTCCCTCGACATCGGTGTCGACGCCGCTACCGCCGCGAGCAGGGAAGATCCGCTGGGAGCTGCTCTCCGTTCAATCGACGGCGATCCTCAGACAGGTGGTCGCCCCGATCCACCTGGACGGCTGCAAGGCGACCGAGGTGGCGACGCGGTTCGGCAACGTAGACCTACACCGCGACGCGCCACTACTTCGGGTGGTACGCATGAAACGTCCTAGAGCTAGACGCCCGCGACATTTGCGCTCCACTTCGGACACCGCGACGGCGGCGAGCTTGTGCGCAAGCTCTACGGGCATCCGGACGCGGCGCTCGCCCGCGACCGGGTCCGCGAGGCGTTCCGGCAGGCACCCGCCGCGCCCGTCCCGCTCGTCGTTCGGTGAGACGAGTCGAATGGGCCAGTGTGCGGGCAGGTCACTCGACGCTCTCTGGCAGACTCCCGTGAATCAGCGACCGGGACATGCATGACGCGGGCGCGGCGGCCGAGGCGATCGCCGTCGAGGCCTACCTCTACGTGTTCCCGCTGGTCGTGATGGACGTCACCCGTCGACAGATGACCAACAGCGAAGGCGGAGAGCGCCCCGGCTTCGGCCCAATGAACACGTTCAGCCATATGCGCACCGTCCCACCCGTAGAGTTCAAGGCGGTGCCGTGGCCGAACTCGGACACGTTGTACTCGCTCGCCTGGCTCGACCTCGCGGCAGAGCCGGTGGTCGTTTCCGCACCGGATACCGACGGCCGTTACTACCTACTGCCGGTACAGGACATGTGGACGGACGTCTTCGCCGTCCCTGGCAAGCGCACCACCGGCACCGGGGCCGGTCAATTCGCCATCGCGCCTCCAGGCTGGCAGGGCGAGCTGCCGGAGGGGGTGAGGCGGATCGACGCTCCCACGCGGGTTGTCTGGGTCATGGGTCGCATTCAGACCAACGGGCCCGAGGATTACCCGGCGGTAAATCAGGTGCAGGACGGCTTGGCGGTCACGCCGCTTTCGCAGTGGGGACAGGAGCCGCAGCGGATTGCCGTGGCGATCGATCCGAGCATCGATATGACGACTCCGCCCGTCGAGCAGGTCAGCCGCATGCCCGCCGCCGACTACTTCGCCCACGCGGCCGAATTGATGAAGATCAACCCTCCGCACTTGACTGACTGGTCGATGCTGGCGCGGATTCAGCGCCTCGGCCTCAAGCCGGGCAAGACCTTCGACATCCGGGCGGTCGACCCGGAGGTCCAGGAGGCGCTCGAGCAGGCCCCCGCCGCCGGGCAGCAGGCGATGCGCGAGAAGATTGCGAAGCTGTCTCCGCAGGTCAACGGCTGGCAGATGCCCACCGAAACGATGGGCGTCTACGGCAACTACTACCTCAAGCGAGCGGCGCTGGCGATGATCGGGTTAGGTAGCAATCCACCAGAAGACGCGGTCTACCCGCTGACCTTCGTTGATGCCGACGGGCACGTACTCAACGGCGAGAACGACTATGTGCTCCGCTTCGAGAGCCATGGGCTACCGCCCGTCGATGCTTTCTGGTCGCTCACGGCCTACGACACGGACGGCTTCCAGGTCGCCAACCCGCTCGACCGCCGCGCCCTCGGCGACCGTGACCCGCTGCGCTACGAGGTCGACGGGGCGCTTGAGCTGTTCATCCAGAACGAAAGCCCAGGGCCTGAGCGGGAGGCCAACTGGTTGCCCGCCCCACGGGAGCCGTTGGCGCTCTTCCTGCGCCTATACGAACCGAAGGCGGAGGTGCTCGACGGGCGCTGGCGTCCGCCCGCGGTCCGACGGGTGAGGTGACCGTCGATCGCGGCGGGATCACGCAGCGCTGGCACGCGCCGGTCACGCGCTTGCCCAACCGCATAGGCACTTGGTGCGAGTACAGCGATCAACACCAGCGTCGTGATCGCCAGTTTCATCCTGTTCCTCCTTCTGCCGCCGTGGCGGCGTCGTAGTTGTCGAGGAGCCAGCTTTCGATGACCTCGCCGGAGGTCACGCCATACACGTCGAGGTTCGGGGGTGAATTTCCCGAGGTTACCGAGGCGGCCACCCACCCGATCACGCCGCGCCGCTGCTCGAGCGGCCCTGTCAAACAGCGGATCAGCCGGATACTCGCCGGCGACTAGCCCCCGTCCGACGACCTCATCACACTCCCCCGGTTCACAACAACCGGACGGGAGGACGAACGGATGGCGGACGAGGACAAGGCGGGCGTCTACACGGTCGAAAGGTTCGCCGCGATCGGCGGCTGGGCCACGGTGTGGGGGAACAGCCCCGAGGAGGCGGCGGCGGCGATGTGGGCGAAGATCGACCGGGGCGAGCGGCTCGAACAGGAGGGTGAGCCGGACGGAGAGATCGTTCTCGTCGTCCGGGCCGTTGCTGGGTGGGACAGGCCGATCGGCGACGACCTCGCAGACGCGATCAGCGCGAGCCGCTGAGAGTGAAGCGTCCGCCTACCGACTTCGAGCTCCTGAAGGAGATCTACACGCGGTACCGCGACCAATTCGCGAGCTTTGTCGAAGGCGCACCCGGGAGTCGCGCGGCGAAGATCTACGTGCGCCTCGATCTCCACGCGATCGCGAACCACTTCGACGTCGACGACGACAGCATCTTCGGGCGGCTCTACTACCACCTCGACCGCAAGTACGGCGAACCAGACGATCAGAAGTTTGGGCCTCAGAAGTCGTTCTTCACACCCGTCGCGGGTCCCGACCAGAACTGCGTCAACTTTCCACTCCTCGAGGCGGTATTCGCCAGCCTCTGGCAGCAACGACGCCGCGATTTGCTGGCGCTCTTCACCGCTGTCCTCTCGCTCGGGATCGCGCTGGCTGCCTTACTGGTGTCGATCCTGACTGCGTAGCGACGGTACACGGGCAGCGTTTGACTCCCCGGCAGGGATGGTGACAGTCCCACCCATCTCCCGTGCGGCCATTTCTGCGGCCTGAACGTGACGGCGATTGATAGCGCGTTGAAAGCGGCCGTGTGCTGTCCCCTGGCTCGTCATCGTTTCCGATGCCCCTCACCGACTATCGGGAGGTCGACCGGAGCATCGCGCTCGCCCGCTTGTGATCCCTTCTGGATGGCGGGAGAATCCAGTCTGTGGACAAACGTCCGCTCCGTGTTGGCTTGGTCTTCTTGTCCGCTGCGCTGGCGCTCGCCGCAATGCTGTTGACCGGCTGCGGCGGCAGTGACGACCGAGCGAAGGTCGAGGCCAGTCTGCGGCACTACGTTGCAGGTCTATCTCCGAACCTGCCCCAGCCCTTCCCGACCGGAGCGGGCCCGCCGCGGGTGCAGGACAAGAGCTGCAAGGATCGGCACGTCACGATTAAAAGGGGCCAAGTTCACACTTTTCACAACGCGACCGTGATATTCCCGGAGGCGCTCGCGCTGTGGTCCTGCGTCGTCATAGTCAGGAACAGCCTCACGCTGCCAGTGGACGTCGCTGTGAAGCGCTCCGAAGTCGTCGCGGTATTCCCAGGGGCGTCCCCGGATGGGCCTAGACAACCACCAGCAACCGTCTACGAGGGAGGCCCGTAGCAGCCACGGCCTCGGGCGGCAGGAGCCCGAGCGGCCCCTACTGCACTCTCTCCTCGGTGAGAGTTGCCGTCAGCCAGGTGAACGGCTCGGGCTCCATCAAGGTAGACGCGACTCAGGCTCGACTTCTTGCGTCTTGCGGTCGCAGTTAACTCACCGGCACTTCTCACTGCAGGAGCTAGAGCGGAACGGGTGGCGAAGGCGCACTACCCCCGCGAAGGGAAGTAGTACGCCCATCTGCCGTCTGCCGTCGCGTTGACGGTACGGCCATCGGCACGGAGCCTCGTCCGCCGCCGGCGATCGCCACGTCGGGTTGTCGCACGGCGCTTCGCGAACGATGCGCGCCAGTTGCGCGCCAAAACGAGCGGATTTAGGCGGTCTTGAACGGATGACGGCGGCCGCCTCGGTCATGGGCGAACACGCCGGAAATGCTGAGTTTTAGCGGCGGGGGTGGGATTTGAACCCACGGACCGCCTTGCGACGGTCAGCGGTTTTCAAGACCGCCCCGTTCGACCGCTCCGGCACCCCGCCGTAGGGACAGCGTACTTCGGCTCGACTCAGGCCCGCGTGCGCTCGGCGCCGAGCTTTCGCGGGGCGCCGAGCTCGTGCAGCGCCTCCGGGACGGAGACGCTGCCGTCTTCCTCCTGGAAGTTCTCCACGATCGCCAGCATCGCGCGGCCCGTGACCGCGGTTCCGTTCAGCGTGTGCACCGGCTCGAGCTGCTTCTCGTTTCGCCGATGGCGGATCTCGAGACGGCGCGCCTGATAGTCCGTCGTGTTGGACGTGGAAGTGATCTCCCGGTAGCGCTCCTGCGACGGGAACCACGCTTCGATGTCGTACTTCTTCGCGGCGGACGCGCCGAGGTCGCCCGCTGCGACGTTGACGACGCGGTAGGGCAGCTCGAGCTCCTGGACGAGCTCCTCCTCGATCTCGAGCAGCCGTTCGTGTTCTTCGCGCGACCATTCAGGCCGTGTGAAGACGAACATCTCGACCTTGTCGAATTGGTGCACGCGGAACATGCCGCGCGTGTCCTTCCCGGCCGCTCCCGCCTCGCGGCGGAAGCAGGTCGAATAGCCCGCGTAGCGCAGCGGGAGATCGTCGGCGTCGAGGATCTCGCCGCCGTGCATCGCCGCGAGCGGGACCTCGCTCGTCCCGACGAGAAAGAGCTCGTCACGCTCGACCGCGTAGATGTTGACCTCCTCCGTCGGGAAAAACCCGGTTCCGTACATCGCCTCTTCACGCACCAGCACGGGTGGCAGCACCGGCGTGAAGCCGCGGCTTCCGAGCCGGTCGAGCGAGAACCGGTAGAGCGCGAGCTCGAGCAACGCAACATCGCCGAGGCGAAACGCGAAGCGTGAGCCGGAGACCTTTGCAGCACGTTCGAGATCGATCCCGCCGGCCGCCAGCTCGAGATGGTCGCGGACGGGAAAGTCGAAGGACGGCGGATCGCCCCAGCGGCGGATCTCGACCGCGTCCTCGTCCGTGGAGCCGTCCGGCGTGGCTTCGTCGGGCGGATTCGGCACTCGGTTGAGCAGCTCCTTGCGGCGAGCCTCGGCGGCGGCGAGCTGCTGCTCGAGCGACTGGAGCTCCTCTTTGATCCGCTCGAGCTCCTCCAGCTGCTCAGGCGTCGGCTTGCCCTTTACCTTGCGCGCCGCGCGCAGCTCCTCGACCCGCGGCTGAATTTCGCGGACTGCTTGATCCGCGGCCAGCAGCTCGTCGAAGACCTCGGCGGCTCCCTTCCGGGCGAGTGCGAGCCGGAAGCCCTCTGGATCGTTTCGCGCTGCGCGGAGATCGATCATGGCCGGGAGTCTAGGTAGGCCTCGAGCACCTGAGCCACTCCTTCTTCTTCGACGGACGGGCAGATGAAGTCCGCGATCTCCTTCACGCGTGCGTCGGCGTTCTCGACGGCCACGCCGTAACCCGCCCAGTCGACGAGCTCGATGTCGTTCTCGCCGTCGCCGAACGCGACCGTCCGTTCACGACTGAACCCGAGCTGCTTTGCGAGAAAGTCGAGCCCGGCAGCCTTCGTTACCTCGGGCGCGGCGAACTCGAGGAAGTACGGCAGCGACTTGGAGATGTAGAGGCGGCCCGCGAAGCGTTCGAGCATCCGCTGCTTCAGCTCGTCCAGCACCTCGGGGTCGTCGATGACGACCAGCTTCGTCGGCGGCCGGTCGAGCCACTCGAGCAGGTTGCCCACCTCGTGCAGCTCGAGGTGCTGGAAGTCGGCGTAGCGCCTTGCTTCCGGCGTCACCTCCGTGACGTACAGCTCGTCGTCGACGTAGCAGTTTGGCGAGAAGCCCTCGTCGTTCAGGGCGGCGATCGTCTCGCGCGCGAGCTCGAGCGGAATCGGCACGTGCCGTAGCCAGTGTCCGCCGACCGGATCTGCGACGACCGCACCCTGGTAGCAGACGACCGGACCCGTGATGCCCGCCTCGAGTGCATAGCGGCGGGCCGACTGGAACATGCGGCCGGTGACGAGGACGACGTTGATGCCCGCCTCGAGCGTGCGCTCGATCGCCGCGCGCGTGCGCGGGCGTAGGACCGCGTCCTCCGCGATCAACGTGCGGTCGAGGTCGCAGGCGACCGCGTCGATCTCGTGCGGGAAGTCCTGCGGGAGGTTCAGCCCTGCGGCTTCGTCAGGAAGTCGACGAGGGCCGTGAGGTCGGCCGGGGGCAGAGATGCGTACGACTTCGGCATGACGCCCTTTGGGTAGCCGCTCTGGATGTACTTGTCGGGGTTGACGATCGACTCGTGGACGAATTGCGCCTCCGGCTGTTTCGCCGTCTTCGCATACTCGGCAAGCTTGTCGAGATCAGGGCCGATCGTTCCCTCCGCGTCAGGGCCGGCGGCCTTGAACGTGTGGCAGGAGCCGCAGCCCTGAGCGATGAAGATCGCCTTCCCGGGCGCAGCCGCCTGGACGGTGCCGACGACGGTCTCGGGCAACGGCTTGACGACGCCTGTTTTGCCGCAACCCGCAAGGGCCAGCACGGCCAGCGCGAAGGCGGCGGTCATGGCTCCGCGGCGCATCGGGCGCGAGTCTACTGACTCCCAACGGACGAGAGCCAAGCAGCCGAGCGCGCCGAGACCGATGACGTCGACGGGCGTGTCGTTGACGAGCAACGAGACGACCAGCCCGGCGAGCATCGCGTCCACCGTTGCGCGGCGCCGCCCGATCGTGCCCAACAACACGAGCACTGCGAGGCAGCTGAGGAAGATGAGGACGCGGTACCAGTGGTCGGTCGCGGACGCCCACGACAGATGGAGGCGATGGCCCAGGTCACCGAGCAGCGAGTCAGGGCCGGTCCCGACGGCACGAGTCACGTGGGACGAACCTCCGAGCGCGGCGTCGAGACCGACGAAGGCGAGCGTGACGACCACGACCGCAACCGCCACAACGGCCAGCCGCCGCGGTGTGAGCGCTAGTTCGCGCAGGCGAAGGCCGAGCACCCCGAGCGCGGCGGCGAAGACGACGACGCCGCCGCCGTCGGCGCCGGCCTTGCTCCATCCGATCGCGACGAGCGCTAGCGCCGCGAGTGGAATGAGCCAGCGAGTGCCGGCGATCGCTCCGGCAACGAGGACGGGCGGCAGGAGCAACGTCTCAACCTGGTTGCCGATCCCGTAGAAGCGTCCGCCGCCGTCCGGCCGCGCACCGAGCACCGCGAGTGAGTTCAACTCGGGATCGACTGCGAGCACCACGGTCAGCGCTCCGAGAAAGCCGGCGACGACGAGTGGCACGAAACGCCGGCGAAGCGACCCGGCGACCGCGAGGCCCGTAGTCAGCACGGCCATCAAGACGAGAACGACCGTCAGTCGCGTCGCTCCGGCCCACGACAGCAGCAGCGATGCGCTCACCGCCGCGGCGCCGGCGAGGACGGCCGCACGTGGTGCGACCGCGACGAGCAAAAGCATCGTGAACACCACGACGACGGTCACCCACCCGCGGTCGTGGTGCACGCGGGTCAGGCGCTGGTCGAGCTCGCGCAGATCCTGCTGCACGTCGGCGTCCGGTTCCGAGTCGATCGGCGGCGAGCGCCCTGCTTCCAGTGCGACCAGCGTGGGCGCGATGTCCGCGACCGACACCAGGCCACGGATCAGAGTCGAGTCGGACGTGAGAATGCCGTGGTAGCCCGCGCCGGCGATCGCCACCAGGTAGCGCCTGGTGTTCGAATGCGTGCCCGAAGGAGGCAGCGTCACGTAGGCCGCCGGCTCGACCGGGTTGTCCGGGACGCCGAAGACGACGTCGGCAAGGATCTTGCCGCTCGGTCGGCCCCCGAGCGCGGCGTTCTCGACCTTGCCTCGCCGGAGCGAGGCGATCGCGCCGGCACGGCTCACCGTCCCGCCGGCGCCGGGCACGTAGAGGCCGAGTGCGGGCCGCGCGCCGCTGATCGGGCTCCCAGGCTCGATGACATAGATCGTCGGGCGAGCCTGCGCCGTCGCGGCGGCGCCTAGGAACCCCGCAGCCACGATCCCCGCGGCTACGATTCGTCTCACCAACCTCGCCTCCAAGGAGAGCGATTCTCGATGAAACGCAAGTCTTACGGTCGCGACGCCGGTCTGACCCTCCGAATACTCCTCACGGGCTCATTGCTCGGACTGCTGTACGTCGTCTTCGCGGTCGTCCTCTTCCAGGTCCTGAGCGTCGGTCTCGTCCCGATGATCCTGATCGTCGTAGGCATCGCCTTCTTCCAGTACTTCACGTCCGACAAGCTCGCGCTGAAGGCATCAGGCGCGAAGATCGTCGAACGCGACGAGGCGCCCGAGCTCCACGACATGATCGAGCGCCTGTGCGCGCTGGCCGACCTGCCGAAGCCAAGGGTCGCGATCATCGACACCGACGTCCCGAATGCTTTCGCGACCGGCCGGAGCCCGAAGCATGCGGCTGTGGCCGTCACGCGCGGTCTCTGGCAGCGCCTCGAGCCGAGGGAGGTCGAGGGCGTGCTCGCCCACGAGCTCTCTCACGTCGCGAACCGCGACGTTCTGATCATGACCCTGGCGAGCTTCTTCGCCATGCTCGCCGGCATCCTCACCCGGTTCGGGCTCTACTCCGGGATGTTCGGCGGCGGCCGCGGCCGTGACAACAACCAGGTCCCCGTGTGGCTGATCGTCCTGGTCGTCTCTGTGGTGACGTACTTCCTCAGCCAGATCCTGATCCTGGCCATCTCGCGCTACCGCGAGTTCGCAGCCGACCGCGGCTCGGCTCTCATCACCGGCGCGCCCGAGCATCTAATGAGCGCGCTGCAGAAGATCTCGAGCGAGATGTTCCGGATCCCGCAGCGTGACCTGCGCGAGGTCGAGAGCATGAATGCGTTCTTCATCATTCCGGCGAGCGTGAAGGGCTCGGTCAAGGGGCTCTTCCTCACGCACCCGCCGCTCGAGAAGCGCCTGGCCGCCCTCGCGGAGATCGCGCGGGAAATGGGCCGACCGGTCGCCTGACCCCCGCGTGGGGCTTCGAGACGCGCTCTTCGGGAAGCAGAAGCTCGCCGGTCCGGCGCGTGAGCGCCTTTTTGCCCTGACCACCGCTGCGGTCACGCTCGACACGGAGCTCGGACTGCGTCCGGCCGGCGCGGGTGGGGTCGTCTTCAAGCCGCTCTCGTCCGGCGACTTCGTGCGCGCCGAGAACGACCTGCAGCAGCTGCTCGATGGGGTAGCGGCAGAGTCCGGCTCGAAGCTCGAGCGCCGCGAGGACGCATTCGGCTACACGTGGATCATCGTCCGGGACTCGGACCTGGAAGACCAGGTAACCGGGGTTCACGCGGTCGCGCAGGGGCTGGAGGAAGCGGGCTTCGGAGGCCAGCTCCTCGCGGCGGTGTTCAAGTTCGAGGGCGGCAAGGAGCCCGTGTACTGGGTCTACGGCTACAAGCGGGGTGCCTTCTGGCCGTTCGTTCCCGCCGGCGAGGGCAAGGAGCGCGACAACGCCGAGGAGCTGGAGCTCAAGGCCAAGCTGGAGAAGGAGCTGCCGATCGAACCAGATCTGTCCCGCTGGTTCGGGGTCTTCGATGCGCCCCTCTAGGCCATTCTCCCCGCAATTTGCGCCATTTGCGTCACGGTGACATACTTGTGACACCATCTTCGCCTTGACTTGACATCACACTGATGTCATAGTGCCGTCCATGGACGTGGCGGCCTATGTCGAGGCTCTTCAACAAGATCTGGCCAACGTCGCCGGGATCGGCGACGAAGCGGTTGCTGAAGCCGCACGCCGGATCGCGACAGCTCTCGAGTCATCCCTCCGACTCAGGCTGATGGATGCCCTCGGCGAGGCCGCCGCGGAGCTCACGAACCAGCTTCCCGACGGACACGTGGAAGTGCGCGTGGCGGCCGGGGAGCCCGAGCTCGTCTACATCCCGGATCCCGGCGCGCCTCCGCCGTCGGGGCTCGAAGACCTCACCGCGCGGATCACGCTGCGACTCCCCGAGACGCTCAAGACGATCGTCGACGGTGCAGCCCAGGAGGCCGGAGTTTCGGCGAACACCTGGCTGCTGCAGCAGATCACCCGTAGTGCGGACCCGAAGCGGCGCAACACCCCCGGTGGGCGCCGCATGACTGGCTACGGCCAAAGCTGAAAGGAGCGACGATGCACGTTCTTCCTCTCCCATTCGGACTGGCGCTGGCGCTGATGCCGCGCCGCGAAGCGAAGAAGCTCCGCGACGACGAGCCGGTGCGCGTCTCCTATGAGAAGACGATCCACGCACGCGACGCGATTCGCGGCGACATCCAGCACTTCAACGCGGGCCGCTACATCCTCTGATGCGGACCGAGACCTATTCCACGCCGGGGCCCCTGCTGCTCAACCTCGAGATCCCCGCGGGCGAGATCGAGATCGATACGTCGAACACGGACGAAACGCACATCGAGCTGGAGGCAGTCTCGAACAACGACGCGGTTCGCGACCTTGTCGACAACTCCCGCATCGAGCTGGTCAGGCGCGGAGACGGGCACGAGGTCATCGTCGAGGCGAAGTCGCGACAGGGGATCTTCATCTCGCTCAGCCGGGGTCCTGACATTCGCTTCGGCGGGCCGGACGTTCGCCTGCGCATCACCTGTCCAAAGGGTGCAGACCTCGACGTTCGCACCAAGTCCGCCGACCTTCGGGCGCGCGGGGAGTACGGCGGCGTCGAGATCAAGACGGCCTCCGGCGATCTGCAGCTCGACGAAGCACGCGGAGCGGTTCGCATCAAGACGGCGAGCGGCGACGTGCATCTCGACCAGGCGCAGGCGTCGCTCGACGTTCAGAGCGTGTCAGGCGACCTCCATGTGGGCTCGGTCGGTGGCGACCTGCGGGCGCAGCTCGTCTCGGGTGATGTGCACGTGCGCGACGCCAGGGCGTCGATCGGCGCCAACACGGTGTCCGGGGATCAGAACTTCGAAGCGGTTCTGAAGGGCCGCATCGAGCTGAAGGCGATCTCCGGCGACGTCACCGTCGGCATCCGCAGCGGCGCCCGGGTCTTCGTCGACGCGAACACGGTGAGCGGGTCGACGAGCTCGGAGCTCGACCTTGGAGACGCGCCTGCACAGGCGCCCGCTCCTGACAGCCCGCTCGTCGAAGTCTTTGCGAAGACCGTGTCGGGCGACGTCCGCATCGAGCGGGCGCCCGCACTGGTGGAGGCGACCGAGCAGTCGTGACCCTCCGGCCAGAAAGGGGTCTCTGGCAGCACTCGGATTTTCTCAAGCTCTGGTCGGCGGAGACCGTCAGTCAGTTCGGGACGCAGTTCAGCGCGCTCGCGCTGCCGCTCACCGCGGTGATCGTGCTGGACGCGTCGGTGTTCGAGATCGCGGCCCTGAACGTCGTCGAGTTTCTCCCGTTCGTCCTCGTCAGCCTGCCGGCGGGAGTGTGGGTCGACCGTTTGCCGCGGCGTCCGATTCTCGTCCTCGGAGATCTTGCGCGCGCGGCGCTCCTGATCTCGATCCCGATCGCGTACGCATTCGATGCGCTGACGATCTGGCAGCTCTATGCGGTGGGCTTCCTCGTCGGGATCGCGACCGTCTTCTTCGA
>DATHGN010000074.1:0-5498 GCA_035317565.1 Gaiellaceae bacterium | reverse complement strand
TGGACGCGATCGTCGCGGGCCTGACCCACACGCAGCCGGTCACATCCGCGAATCCCTCTGCCAAGGTCACAATGGCCGCGCTCGACTCGCGCCTCGTCGTTGCCCTCGGCCTCACCGACACGGCGCGGCTCTTCACCCAGGACGCGAAGACCGCGGGATTGGCGCCGCCGTCTCGCTTCGGCACCGAGGCCGTCGCCCGGCTGCTCGGTCTCCGCACGAATCATCCGGCGGCCCTCGACGCGCTCGAGCTCTCGCCCGGAGAGCCCGCGACGCACGCCGAAGCCGCATACTCTGCCGCCCGGATGCTCCAGCTCGGCGAGTTCGACCCGGAGGCCCTCCAGGCCCTCGGGGAGAGCTTCGTCCTCCCGGACCTGACGCCGTGGCAGAAGAGCGTCCTGGCGACAGCCGTGCACTTCATCGGCTACCCGTATGTCTGGGGCGGCGAGACCGAGTTTCCGGAATCGCCTTTCGGCCCACAGCCCCACGGTGGCTTCGACTGCTCCGGCTTCGTCTGGCGCGTCTACAAGATCCAGAAATACGCCAACGAAGGCACCCTCGCCGACACCTTGCAAGGCCGGACGACCTTCGCCATGAGCGGCGAGGTTCCGGCGGCGAAACGGATCTCCCTCGCCAAGCTGCAGCCTGCCGACATCCTCTTCTTCGGAGCGAAGGGCCCGAAGTCGAAGCCGGCCCAGGTCGACCACACCGGTATCTACCTCGGGAACGGCTGGTTCATCCACTCTTCGGGCTACGGCGTCGCCGTCACGACCCTGACCGGCTGGTACGCAAATCGCTTCGCGTGGGGACGACGTCCGCTCGCGGAGGCGAAGCTCGTTCCACCTTCTTAAAGACGTAATTTCCGCAAATCCCCCTATGGGGGGATACGGCGAAAGAGGGGGAGAGAAAGAATCCGCCCGTCTGGCGTCTTTGTGGGAGGGGAGTGCGGGAATGTTGCAGTGGAAACCGAAGCTGATTGCCCTCGTGGCGATTCTGGTGCTTGTCGCGGCAGTCTCTGGTCAATTCACCTGGGACTCGTTCGAACAATTCACCTGGTTCTAAATTTGACGTGAGCTCTCAGGCGGTCACGTCCCGCCGGCTGAACGCCCTCATCCTCCCGGTTTGCCTGGCGGGTCTGGGCGTTCTGAGCGCGGCCGCTTACGTCTTCGCGACCACTGAGCACAGCGCCCGCGAACTGATCAGCCTTGCGGCGCTCACTGCGGCTGCCACCCTTGCAGAACGGTTCCCGGTTCCGATCAACGCAGAGACCGGGGGCGGCGTCACCTCGCTCACGTTCGTCTTCGCAGTCGCAGCGATCGTTCTCTTCGGGTGGGCGGCCGGGGCGCTGCTCCTACTCGCCGCGACGGCCATCGTCCAGCTCGCCCAGCACCGCCCGTTGCAGCGCATCTCCTTCAACGTCGCGGTGCTCGCGCTCGTCGCACTTGCAGCGGGCGCTTTGATCGCGCCGATTCAAGGAGAGAGCGTCGGCGCGGTGATCGCACGCGTCGTGGTCGCCGCCACCGCCGACAACATCGTGAACATCGTGCTGATCTCGGCCGCGATCGCACTCAGCACCAACCAGCCGTACCTGAAGCTGATGAAGACACACGTGCGCGCGACGATCGTCCCGTTCGCGTTCATGGCCTCGGCAGCGCTGATGCTGGTCGTGCTCTGGGAGCGCTCGCCGGTGCTCTCCGTCGCTCTCGTCGGACCGCTGCTCGCAATCGCGCTCTACCAGCGCTCGACCCATCGCGCGCTCCGCGCGATGAGGCTCGCGCTCACGGATCCCCTCACCGGTCTCGGCAACCACCGCCACTTCCACGAGCGACTGCAGCGCGAGCTGCTGAACGCCGAAGAGCAGGCGCGACCGCTCACGCTCTGCCTGGTGGACATCGATGACTTCAAGCGGATCAACGACCGCTTCGGACACCCTTCGGGGGACCGTGTGCTCTCGCAGATCTCGACTCGGCTCCGTCAGGGCGGAGAGGCGTTCCGCCTCGGAGGAGACGAGTTCGCGCTGCTGCTCGCCGACCATGATGAGGCGACGGCGCTGACAGCGGCGCAGTCGATCGTCGAGCGGATCTCGACCGTCGACTTCGACCACATCGGTCAGGTCACCGTCAGCGCGGGTCTCGCAACCTTCCCGGTGCAGGGTCACGGTCGAGACGAGCTGATCCGGCTCGCCGACAGCGCCCTCTACTGGGCCAAGGAGCATGGTAAGAACCGCGTGCGGCTCTACCGCCCGGACATCGTCGAGCTCGCCGAGCTGAAGCGGCTCGCGGCAGGGCCCGACAAGGCCGCGCGCTATCGCGCCGCGGCTTCTCTCGCCAAGGCGGTCGACGCACGCGACACGTACACCGGCAGCCACTCCGAACGCGTCACGGAGCTGGCGGCGCGGGTGGCCGTCCGCCTCGGCCTCGACGCCGAGCAGGTCGAGCTCACGCGCCTCGCAGCAAGCCTGCACGACCTGGGCAAGCTCGCCATCCCGGAGGAGCTCCTGAGGAAGGCCGGCACGCTCACCGACTCCGAGCGACTCGTCCTCGAACGCCATCCGCAGATCGGTTTCCGGATGCTCGACAGCCTGGGTGTCGACCTCATCGCCCATCTCGTCCTGCATCACCACGAGCGGTGGGACGGTGCGGGCTATCCCGACGGTCTCTCCGGCGAGCAGATCCCGCTCGGCTCGCGCATCATCTTCGTGACGGACGCCTACGACGCCATGACCTCTGACCGGATCTACCGGCCGAGACGTTCTTCACGTGCGGCGCTCGCCGAGCTGGAGCGTTGTGCAGGCACACAGTTCGACCCTGACATCGTCGCGGCCTTCCGTGAGGAGATCGAGGAGAGCTCCCCGGTGAAGGCCGCGCCGGCTCTGGCGTCTTAGCCGACCCGACTCAGAGCGGGATGTTTCCGTGCTTGCGGCGCGGGCGGGGCTCTTGCTTCGTCAGTGAGGTCTCGAGCGCATTGATGAGCACAGGCCGCGTCCGGCGCGGCTCGACCACCTCGTCGACATAGCCGCGCTCGGCGGCGGCGTACGGGCTCGCGAAGCGCTCGCGGTAGTCGTCGATGAGCTCTGCGCGGCGCGCCTCCGGGTCGTCGGCCTCCTCCAGCTCCTTGCGGAAGATGATGTTCACCGCGCCGTCGGGCCCCATCACAGCGACCTCTGCGGTCGGCCAGGCGAAGTTGAAGTCGGCGCGGATGTGCTTGGAGCTCATGACGTCGTAGGCGCCGCCGTATGCCTTGCGCGTGATCACCGTCAGCTTCGGCACCGTCGCCTCGGCGTAGGCATAGAGGAGCTTTGCGCCGTGACGGATGATCCCGCCCCACTCCTGCTGCGTTCCCGGCAGAAAGCCCGGGACGTCGACGAACGTGACGAGCGGGATATTGAAGGCGTCGCAGAAGCGTACGAAGCGCGCGGCTTTCACTGAAGAGTCGATGTCGAGCACGCCTGCCAGCGAGCGCGGCTGGTTGCCGACGAGGCCGACCGGATGGCCGCCCAGGCGCGCGAGCCCGCAGACGATGTTCTCGGCCCAATGTTCGTGCACCTCGAGGAAGTCGCCGTCGTCGACGACCCGCCGGATGACGTCGTGCATGTCGTACGGCTTGTTCGGGTTGTCCGGGATCAGGGTGTCGAGCTCCGGCTCCTCCCGCTCGGGCGGGTCGGCCGGCTGCGAGAAGGGCGGCGGATCGAGGTTGTTCTGCGGCAGGAACGAGAGGAGGTAGCGCGCGTCCTCGAGGCACGCCTTCTCGTCCGGCGAGATGAAGTGCGCGACGCCCGACTTGGCAGCGTGCGTCATGGCTCCGCCGAGCTCCTCGAACGTGACTTCTTCCCCCGTGACTGTCTTCACGACGTCGGGGCCGGTGATGAACATGTACGACGAGCCCTCGACCATGAAGACGAAATCGGTGATGGCGGGCGAATACACGGCGCCGCCGGCGCAAGGGCCCATCACGAGCGAGAGCTGCGGGATCACGCCCGAGCTCTGCACGTTGCGCCAGAAGATCTCGGCGTAACCGGCGAGTGAGACGACGCCTTCCTGGATCCGCGCGCCGCCCGAGTCGTTGATGCCGATGACAGGGCAGCCGAACTTCAGCGCCAGATCCATGACCTTGCAGATCTTCTCGGCGAAGACCTCGCTCAGCGAGCCGCCGAAGACGGTGAAGTCCTGCGAGAAGACGAAGACCTTCCGCCCGAAGATCGTGCCGTAGCCGGTGACGACGGCGTCGCCGTACGGGCGGCGCTCGAGCATCCCGAAGTTCGGTTCGCGGTGGCGGACGTAGCGGTCGAGCTCGACGAACGAGCCCGGGTCGAGCAGCTCGACGAGCCGCTCGCGCGCGAGGAGCTTGCCCTGCTGGCGCTGGCGCTCGATCGCCTTGTCGGTGCCGGCGTGCTCGGCCTCGTCGCGGAGCTGCCGCAGCTGGTCGAGCTTGGACTCGGTGGAGTCGGCGCGAGGCTCGTCGGTCGTGGCCATGGGAGGACCCTAGTATGGCTCTCGCGTGTACGAGTTCCGGCTCCTTGGGCCACTCGAGGCCCTGATCGACGGGAATCCGGTCGATCTCGCCGCCGCGAAGCCGAGGGCCTTGCTTGCCCTGCTCCTCCTCCATCGCAATCGCGTCGTTCCAACCGAAAAGCTGATCGACGAGCTCTGGGGCGACGAGCCCCCGGCCCGCGCGACGAAGACGCTGCAGGTCTATGTCTCACAGCTCCGCAAGGAGCTCGGCCCGGAGCGCTTGCTCACCCGCGCGCCGGGCTATGAGCTGCGAGTCGCCGAAGACGAGCTCGACGTCGATCGCTTCGAGAAGCTCGCGGCCGAAGCCCGGGAGCGCCTCGCAGCCGGCGACGCAGCGGGCGCGGTCGAAGGAGCGCGCCGGGCACTTGACCTCTGGCGCGGCCCGGCGTTGGTCGAATTTCGAGAGCCGTTCGCCGAGCGTGCCGCGGCAAGGTTGGAGGACCTCCGGCTGGCCGCCGTCGAGGATTGGCTCCTCGCCGCACTCGAAGCCGGCGAGGCGGCGGGCATCCTGCCGGAGCTCGAGGAGCTCGTTGCGTCACACCCGCTGCGCGAGCGACCGCGCGAGCTCTTGATGCTCGCGCTGTATCGAGCCGGACGGCAGGCAGATGCGTTGGAGTTGTTCCGGCGGACACGGGAGCTGTTCGTGAGCGAGCTCGGAATCGAGCCGAGTGCTTCGCTTCGAGAGCTCGAGCAGGCGATGTTGCGCCAGGACCCGGCGCTCTTGGGAGAGGTTCGAGCACCGCGTGCGGCGAGCACGTCCACGGTCGATGCCCGGCCCCGCCGACGGCGCGGACTCTGGGTGGTGGTCGGAGTCGCCGCGCTCGCTGCCGCCGGAATCGTCGCAGCACTGCTCGTGCACGACCGTGGGAGCAACAGCCGGACCACCACGACTGCCGACCTGCAGGTGCGATCGTTCGTGTACAAGCTCGAAAACTTCCTCGTGCAATCGCACGACGGACGCGCGCAGGTCACGCGCGCGATCGCCGGCGC
>DATHGN010000073.1:0-39800 GCA_035317565.1 Gaiellaceae bacterium | reverse complement strand
GCCCTCGAGCTCCACAGGCGCGAAGACGGCTCAGGGAGCCGTGTCCGCCGGGATCCCGCGATCCTGCTCGGGCTCCTGCTCAGCGCCAGGGATGAGGCCACCTAGCCCCTCCAACGGTGGTCGAGTTTGCGTGGTCGACCCCCTTCTCGTTGTCAGGCGGCCTCCAGCACGGCCAGAACCTCGGGCCCGTAGCGTTCGAGCTTCGACGGGCCGACACCGGGAACCGCGCTCAGCTCCGACAGATCACGCGGGCGACGCCCCGCGATCTCCGCAAGGGTGGAGTTGTGGAAGACGACGTAGGCCGGCAGGTCGTCCGCGGTCGCGCGCTCGAGCCGCCAGCGCTTCAGTGCCGCATACAACGGGTCATCGGGCTCGGCCTCCCGCAGCTTCCGTGCCGGCGCCGCCGCGATGTCGAGCTCGGCGAGGAACCGGCTCGGCTTGCCGCCCCAGGACAGCGCGAGGTAACGCTTCGCCCGCGTCAGGCCGACATAGAACAGCCGTCGCTCTTCCGCGATCTCGCGCGGCTGCTTGGCCTGCCTGATCGGCAACTCCTTCTCCTCGAGCCGGGGGATGAAGACTGCGTCGAACTCGAGACCCTTCGCACCGTGCAGGGTCAGTAGGTGCACGCCCAGCCGGTCGACGCCCCTCGAGCTGAACCGCTCCTCGAGGTCGGCGATGAAGTCTCGAGTGGTGCGTTGCCCGTCGTCGAACTCCGCCGCGAGCCTGACGATGCGCCCGAGATCGGACTGCCGCACCATCTCGCGTTCGCCGAGCTTCTCGGGAAGCCGCTCGCGCCAGCCGGCCTCCGTCGCGAGCCTTCGCACGGTGAGGGCCACTTCGGTGCTGTCGTGCTTGCGCAGCTGTTTCAGGAGCTGCCGGGCAGCCTCACGGGCGAGCAGTGCCGCACCCTGGAACGGGATCTCCGCCTCGTGGAACGGCTCCTCGAAGTCGGCCAGCCGCGCGTTCGTGCGACACAGCACGGCGATCTGACCCAGGGCGACGCCTTCCGCCTGCAACGCCCGGATCCGCTCGACGACGAACGCCGTCTCCGCCTCGCGCGCGGGAAAGGAGCGTGTCACCGGTTCGGGCCCGCCGGGGAGCGTCGCGCGCAGGATCTTCTCCGCACCGCCGAGTGAGGGGACGATGCGATTCGCCAGGGCAAGCACTTCCGGCGACGAGCGGTAGTTGTCCTCGAGCCTGATCACGGTCGTGTTGGCGAACCTGCGCGGCAACCCGAGGAGGTAGTCAGGTGTCGCACCGGTGAACGCGTAGATCGACTGGTAGTCGTCGCCGACAGCGCAGAGCTCGTCGCGGTCGCCGAGCCACCGATCGAGCAGCGTCTGCTGCAGGAGGTTCACATCCTGGTACTCGTCGACGGTGAACGCGCTGAAGTAGCCGCGAACCTCGTCCAGGGCGCCGGGATCCTCGTCGAAGAGACGGATCGTCGATTCGAGGAGATCCTCGAAGTCGACGAACCCACGCTCTTCTTTCTCGACCTCGTAGCCCCGGAAGATGCGGAACATGAGATCCGGCGGGATCGGCGGCTCGTGCTCGCCGAGGCCCCCGAGGTACGTCTCGGGAGTCAGCCGGCGGTTCTTCGCCCACTCGACCTCAGTCGCAAGGTCTCCCGCGGGGCGGAACTTGTAGGGCGGAGGAAGCGTGTTTCCCAGCTGGCGCAGCAGGAGCGCCTTCGAGGCCATGATCCGCTCCGGCGGGGTGCCGAGGCGGTGCAGTTGCCGCAGCGCTGCGGAGTGGAAGGTCCGGGCGGTCACGCCGCCGACGCCGAGTCGCTCGAGCCGCTCCCTCATCTCGGTCGCTGCCTTGTCGGTGAAGGTGACCGCGAGGATCTCGTGCGGCTCGAACTCGCCGATCGCCACCTGGTTCGCGATGCGCCGGGTGATCGTCGTGGTCTTTCCGGAGCCTGCGCCGGCAAGGATGCAGACCGGGCCGCGCACCGCCTCGACGGCGCGGCGTTGCTCGGCGTTCAGCTCGGCGAAGATTGCCTCTCGGTCCACCCGTGCACCGTAGTGACCGCACGGGACGGAGACTGTGCCGGCTTAGTGGAGCGTGTCTTCCAAAACGGCGGAGCCGACGCGCTTCGGTTCGCGCAGCATGGCGGTGAGCCTCGAAACGACGTCGAGCGTCTCGCCGCGCTCGACCATCCGCTCGAGGTCGGTGAGCTCTTCGTCGAGCCACGCGCCGTCGATCGGGGCACGCGCCGCCCGCAGGATCTTCGGATGTGACGTGGCGCCGACCGTCTCGCCCGCCGTCCAGAGCTCCTCGTGCAGCTTCTCGCCGGGGCGCACGCCGACGAACGCAATCGCGATGTCCGTCTCCGGCTCCTTGCCAGAGAGGCGGATCATGTTGCGGGCGAGGTCGAGGATCTTGACCGGCTCGCCCATGTCGAGCACGTACACCTGACCGCGGCCGCCGATTGCGCCGGCCTGCACGACGAGGGACACGGCCTCCGGGATCGTCATGAAGTAGCGCGTCATCTCCGGATGCGTCACGGTCACCGGCCCGCCCTTCTCGATCTGGCGCCGGAAGATCGGAATCACGCTCCCCGAGGAATTGAGCACGTTGCCGAAGCGGACGGCGACGAAGCGCGTGCTGATGTCCTTGCGGTGCCCGTAGGCCTCGACGATCCACTCGCAAAGCGCTTTCGACTGTCCGAGCAGGTTCTTCGGGTTCGCGGCCTTGTCGGTTGAGACGAGCACGAACCGTCCGGCACCGTATTCCACTGCGACGTCGGCGATCACCCGGGTCGCGAGCGTGTTGTTGCGGACAGCTTCGAGCGGGTTCGCCTCCAGCAGGGCGACGTGCTTGTACGCGGCGGCGTGGAACACGACCTTCGGCTTGTAGCGCTCGAAGACCTGGCTCATCTTCGCGCGGTCGCCGCAATCGCCGAGGACCGCTGCGACCGCCGAGAAGTCACGCTCGCCGACGAGCTCGCGCTCGATGTCGAAGAGCGCCGCCTCCGACTGCTCGACGAGCACGATCCGGGCCGGGCCCATGCGTGCAATCTGGCGGCAAAGCTCCGCGCCGATCGACCCGCCGGCGCCGCTGACGAGGACGGTCTCGCCTGCCAGGTATTTCGCGATCGAGCCGACGTCGACCTCGATCGGCTCGCGCCCGAGCACGTCCTCCACCTGGACGGGCCGGATCTGGCCGGCGAGGTTGAGATCGCCCGAGATCAGCTCGTACAAGCCAGGTAGCGTCTTGACGGGAACGCCCGCGTCCTGGGAGATCTCCACGACCCGCTGGCGCGTCTCGCCCGAGGCTGACGGAATCGCAATCAGGACTTCGTCCGGCGGGTTGTCGCGCAGGATGTGCGGAAGGTCGTCGGCGGTGCCGAGCACGCGGATGCCGTGTAGTCGGATGTTCTTCTTGCGCGGATCGTCGTCGATCAGGCCGATCGGCGTGTAGCCGAGGCCCGGCGCCTTGAGCATCTCCCTGACCACGAGCTGGGCCGCATCCCCCGCGCCGACGACGATCACCTCCTTGCCTCGAGCGATCAGCGACGCGGCCCCGGGCCGCTCGATCAGGCTGCGCGCCATCAGTCGTGTGCCGGCGATGAAGGCGAGCAGGATCAACCAGTCGAGGACGGCGATCGACCGCGGCAGCGGAAAGCCGCTGACTGGGTGCGCGAAGTAGACGACGAGATCCGCCACGATGCACGCGGCGGTCACGCCGCGTGCCGCGCCCCACATGTCGCGCGTCGAGACGTAGCGCCACCAGCGGTTGTAGAAGCCGAAGGCGATGAAGGCCGCCAGCTTGATCGCGATGACGACGAGGATCGTGTCGATCATCAGGCGGTGGTACGGGCCGGGCACACCCTTGTCGAAGCGCAGCCAGAACGCGAGCCACCACGCAATCGCGATCAGCACGGCATCCGCGAGCAGCTGCCACAGACGGTGCCTGTTGATCGGGATCACGACGCCACCGGTGCAGCGGCCTGCACGACGGAGACAACGCGCTCCTGCGCGTCCGTGTCGATGCCGGCCCAGAGCGGTACCGAGAAGTTGTCGAGGGCGAGCTGCTCGGTGACGGGAAGCGAGCCGTGACCGTAGCCGAGATCCGAGAAAGCGTTCTGCAGGTGCAACGGCGTCGTGTAGTACACCGCGCTCCCGATTGCTGCTTCTTTCAGCGCCGCGCGAATGCGGTCGCGTTCGGGGGAACGGCAGACGAACAAGTGGTAGACGTGACCGGGCTCGTCCTCGGGCAGGTCACAGGCAGCGCCCAGGCCGAGCTCGGCATAGCGCGCAGCAGCCTCCCGGCGCTGCGCGACCCAGCCGTCGAGCTCGGCGAGGAAGATGCGCAGCACGCCGGCCTGCAGCTCGTCGAGGCGCGAGTTGTAGCCGATGAGCTCGAAGTCAACCTTGTCACGAGAACCGTGGAACCGCAGCATGCGCACTCGCTCCGCAAGGCCCGGATCGTCCGTCGAGACGAGGCCGCCGTCTCCGATGCAGAAGAGGTTCTTCGTCGGATAGAAGCTGAACGTCGACGCGATGCCCGTGCGCGCAACGTCGGGCGAGCCGAACGCTTGCGCCGCGTCCTCGATGACGGGAACGCCCAGTTGCACGAGCTCCGCCAGCGGGGCCGGCCGGCCGAAGAGGTGAACCGCGAGGATCGCCTTCGTGCGCTTGGTGATCCTGGCGGCGACATCCTCGGCCTCGAGGTTCATCGTCGACGCGTCGATATCCGCGAAGACGGGCGTCGCTCCGCGCCGGGCGATTGCCTCTGCCGTCGCGTAGAACGTGAACGCAGGACAGATCACCTCGTCCCCTCTGCCGACTCCGAGCGCGTCGAGCACGAGCACGAGCGCATCGGTACCGTTGGCCACGCCGACCGAGTCGCGGACGCCGAGATAGTCGGCCGCCTCGCGCTCGAACGCGGCGACATTGGGCCCGAGAATGAACTCGCCGCTCTCGAGCACGCCGTCGATCGCCTCGCGGATACGAGGCAGGAACGGGGCGTACTGAGCTTTTACGTCAACGAGCGGGATCGGACGCACGATTGGAAAGTCTAGAAGACCGTCTCCAACGGACGATCAAATACGCCGCGAGCGCGATAATCGCGGCCAGGATCGCGTAGTCCACGAAGCGGAAGCCGTGCTGGAAGCGCTCGTAGCTGGAGCCGACTCCGTAGCCGACGCCCGCGAAAGCGAAGGCCCAGATCGCCGAGCCGATCAGGGTGAGGACGATGTAGCGCCAGAACGGCATCCGGAAGATCCCCGCGGGAATCGAGATGAACGAGCGGATCACGGGCGTCACGCGCCCGATCAGCACGGCGAGGTCGTCCCAGCGGTCGAACCAGCGTTCCGCCCGATCGAGCTTCTGCGGGCTCAGGTGGAGCCAGCGCCCGTGGTGCTCGAGGAGCGGCCGCCCGCCGTAGAAGCCGATCACCCAGCCGACGATCGAGCCCACGAGGTAGCCCAGCGTGCCTGCGAGCGCCATGACGACGAAGGCCCAGGCGTGCGAGGAGATCCGCGTCCCGAACAGGTCGACGTGCTGACCGGCGAAGGCGCCGGCTGCGAGCGCCCCCGCGTAGACCATCACGAGCTCACTGGCCGCGGGCAGTACTGCATCGATCGCCATCAGACCGAAGACGGCGTAGATGCCGTGGTTTCCGATCAACGAGGTGAGAGAGCTGGTGATACCGGCGACCGGCACCCGGCGGAGGCTACCGACGGAGGCGGAACTTGGCGGTCAGCTCGACTGCCCCGACGTCGTTCGTGGCCGTAGCACTGAACACGTAGCTGCCGGGACGCCCACGCCAGGAGATCGTCCCGTCACCTGCCGGGAGGCTCCGGGTCGCAAGCGTCTTGACGATGCCGCCGCCCGGCGTCTCGACACGGAGCGCGACCCGTGCCGGGCGCGCCAGCTTGAAGCTGCCCGTAAAGCGACGATGGCTTGCGCTCGCCGCGAGGAAACCGAGCGTGTTGTTGAGACCGAACTGACGATCGGCGGTCGAATGACGCCCGAGGTCGTCGTCCGAGATCGTCCTGAAGGTCCAGGCACCCTCTGGCTGACCTGCGCCGGTCCAGTTGAACTTGTAGAGACCTGGGCCTTTCGAACCGGAATCGAGGGGCACCACGACGCCGCCGGGACCGAGCAGCGACGCGGTGACGGTGGAAGGACGCACGAGCTTGTACGCAAAGACCTGGGCGTCGTCGACGCCGTCGGCGTTCGGCGAGAGCACGCGCGCCGCCAACGACGGTTCGTACACGCCGTAGTAGAAGAGCGTCAGCGCCTCGGCGACGGCGCGCTCACCACCGGGATCGGACGGCCTGTTGAGCAGCTTGCCGTCGAACGCCATCGTCGTCGAGCCGCCCGCATCGAGCGCGGAGGCGGTGACGCAACCGAGACGCATCATCGTCAGCGCGAGCTCGAAATTGGTCAGCCCCGTGCTGTAGCCCGGCTGGCGCCCGTCGACCGCGACGAGCATGATCCGCCCGTCCGCCGTCTGGCCGACGCCGGTTCGCGGATGCCGGTAGGCGAGCTGGTCGGTCGTGAAACCCTCCAGCGAGCGGAAGACCGGCTTGCCGTCACGCACGATCACCGGTCCGCCGCCGACGGCTTCGAGCACGTTCGCCCACGGCGGAGTGAGCGTGAGCAGGACGGTCACGCTCGCGCCGATCGGCGCCTCGGCCGAGAGGAAGCCCGCCTGGGTTCCTCGTGCGACGAGTACCGCCCCGTCCGCCGGGATCGGCTGGTTCCCGCCGGTGACGTATTGCGTCACGACGCCCGTGAGCGGCGTGTTCGGCTTGGTCGCCGGAAACGGCTGGATGATCGCCTGAGCGCCGCCGTTCTCGGCTGGAGTGCGCGGTCCCCAGGCTCGGGTGTAGAGCGTCGTACGATTCGCTCGAGGCAACTCGTTGATGCCAAGGATCCGCCGCTGGCCCGATCCCTGCCAGGTTCCAGCCATCCGCACGCGTTCGACATGGAGCACACCGTCGGTGTCGATCCCCACGGTGGAGCGAAAGTCGACAGGCGCGGTGTCGAGGATGCCGCCGCGAATGAGACCTCCCGTCGGGTGCCCATCGGTAAAGCTGAAGAGATCGCCGTTCACTCCTGCAACAGTCGCGTCGGCCGAAACGCGCTTCTCCATCGAGGTGACGCGCTCGCGGCCGATGATCGTGTTGTTCGACAGCACAGGCTTCAGGCCGTACAAGCCGACCGGCTTCGGTGCAGAGATGACATGGATCACCACCGGCCCGTGTGCGGTGAACTCCACCTGGCGTGAATAGATGACGCCCGGAACGAGCGTCTGGCCGCGCACCGGAGTTGCTGCACCGGCCACTCCCGATGCCACGAAAAGCCCTGCAAAAAGGGCACAGATGATGGCTCTTCTGAGCACGACCCCGCCCGAGAGTAGCTGAACGGTATGTCGGAATCTGAAAGGAGAGTGTTAGGCCGCGAAGACCGGCGCAGCGCTCGAGCTACGCCGGTCTCGTTTACGAACTGCCGTTCAGCGACGCGTTGCCGCGGGGCGGATCACCTTGAAGTGCACGTTGAGCTTCGCCGTGTTGATCACGCTCGCGCAAGCCTGACCAACGTCGAGGAGATAGACGCTCGGTGTTTCGCCGGTCTGGGCAATGTCGAGTGCGCTCGCGATGACTGTCGTGCCGTCGGCAGCCCGATACTCGTAGCCGTCGAAGCTGGCAGCCGGGACCGCGGCCGTGAAGCAGCCGTTGAGGACAGCCTGGATCGCCACGTCGTCCTTCTTCAACGTGGCGACCTGCTTCTTCAAAGCGTTGAACTCGGCCCGCGTCGGGCCCTTCGCCTGCGGACCACCGACCGCGGTCGTGACATACAGCAAAGCGGCGCCCGCGATCGCGCCGACGAGTAGTGCAAACCCCTTCATGTAGCGCCTCCCCGTTCGAAAGAGATGAGCCAGTCCCCGAACACTCGCACTCGGCCCGGACCACGGCAAGGGGCGCTACAGCTTCAGTTCCAGACCTTGACCTCGCGGTAGAGCGTGTCGCGCTGCACCGGCGTCTTCCCGAGTGCCTTGATCAGGTGAACGAGCTCCTCCGTGGAGGTGCGATGCGTTGTGCCGGCGGCCGAGACGACGTTCTCCTCGATCATCACCGAGCCCATGTCGTCGGCACCGAAGCCGAGCGCAACTTGACCGATCTTCATCCCCTGCGTCACCCAGGACGACTGGATGTGCGGGACGTTGTCGAGGTAGATCCTCGAGACCGCCTGTGTCAGCAGATAGTCGAAGGACGTCGGCATGTCCTCCCGCGCGACCTTCCCGGCAAGGCGGTTGCCGTCGTTCTGGAACGTCCACGAGATAAAGGCGCGAAAGCCGCCGGTCTCGTCCTGCAGATCGCGAATGCGACGCATGTGCTCCACGCGTTCGGCCACCGTCTCGACGTGGCCGTACATCATCGTGGCCGTCGTCGACATGCCGAGTCGGTGTGCGTGGCGCATGACGTCGAGCCACTCCTTCGTCTTCGTCTTCTTCGGTGCGATCTCTTGGCGTACGCGGTCAACGAGGATCTCGCCGCCGCCGCCGGGAATCGAGTCGAGGCCGGCGTCGCGGAGCCGCGAGATCGTCTGCCAGAGCGTCAGCTTGCTGCGGCGCGCGATGTGCTGCACCTCCGGCGGCGACAGTGCGTGCAGATGGATCTTGTAGCGCGCCTTGATCGAGCGGAAGAGATCCTCGTAGTAGTCGATCCCGAGGTCGGGATGATGACCGCCCTGCATCAGGAGCCCGGTGCCGCCGAGAGTGATGGTCTCCTCGATCTTCTTGAAGATCACGGGCTTCGGGAGCAGGTAGCCCTCGCGCGTGTCGCCGGGGCTACGGTAGAAGGCGCAGAAGTCGCAGTCCGTGTAGCAGATGTTCGTGTAGTTGAGATTGCGGTCGATGATGAAGGTGATGCGATCGGGATCCGCCTTGCGGTTGCGGATCTCGTGCGCGGCACGACCGACGGCAACGAGGTCGCGGGACTCGAGCAGGGTCAACGCTTCGGCGTCCGAAATCCGCTCGCCCTCGAGCGCCCGCTCGAGGACGTGCGAGACGGACCCCTCCGAGCCCTTGTGGGTCTGAACCACCAAGTCGGTCACGCGACCACCGCCTCGCGGACGAAGCGGAGCTCCGGCACCTCGCCGAGCTCGCCGGTCTCCTGCGCGAGCTCGAGGAAGGTCATCAGGCCCGCGCGCTCGCGCGGCCCGAAGCGGTACCGCAGCTTCTCGAAGTAGCGCGCCAGAAAGCCCGCCGGATACCCGTACCGCTCGCTCGCCTCGTAGGCGAGCTGTTCCGGCTCGGCCCGGGCGAGACGCACCGAGGCGACCAGCGCGTCCTCCAGCTCGGCAAGCCCTGCGTGCAACGGCTCGGGACAGGCCCAGACGGCGAACACCATCGGCAGGCCCGTACGCTCGAGCCAGAGGCGCCCGAGGTCGTAATGCGGCGTGGGATCCTCGAAGGCCGACTTGAGGGCCGCGTCGCCGATCAAGAGCTTCGCGTCCGCGTCCTCGCCGAGCGGCACGTGCGAGGCCTCCGGCAGCAGCACCCTCGTCAGCACGACGGAGGTCGCCGACTCAGGGGTGACCGCGACCGAGCGCACCTGCTCGAGCGGCTTGCGCGAAACGAGCTGGATCGAGTCGACCGCGCCTTCCGAGCTGACGCACAGGCGTGGCAGCAGACGCAGGCGATCGGCGTTGCGCGCGTACTCGATCGACGAGATCGGCGCGACGTCGAGCTCTCCCGCGAGCACGCGGCGGTTGAGGTCGGTCGGAACGCCCTGGATCTCCTCGACTTCGGCGTCGAGCCGGTAGAAGACCGGCGCCATGTTGACGTAGGAGATGCGGCCGAGCCTCACCATCGCTCCACCTCGTTGTAGAGCGTGTCGCGCTGCACCGGAATCCGCCCGGCCTCGCGCACGAAACGCACGAGCTCTGGGATCTTCTGCTCGGTCTCGGTACGCGCGCCTGCGGCGTGGAAGATCTGCTCGCGCACGACCGTGCCCTGCACGTCGTTGGCGCCGAAATGCAGCGCCACCTGCGCAAGCGGCAAGCCCATCATGATCCAGTACGCCTTGACGTTGGCGATGTTGTCGAGCAGCAGGCGCGACACGGCGATCATCTTCAGGTCGTCGGAGCCGGTCGTGTGCTTCCAGCCGCGCCGCTCGAAGACGGTGTTCTCCGGATGGAACGCGAGCGGGATGAACGCGAGGAAGCCTCCGGTCTTGTCCTGCTGTTCGCGGAGCCGCAACAGGTGGTCGACGCGCTCCTCGTAGGTCTCGACGTGCCCGTAGAGCATCGTGCAGTGGGTCGGGATCCCGAGCCGGTGGGCCGCGTCATGCGTGCGGAACCAGAAATTGGGATGCTCCTTGCCGGGGGCGATCAGCTTCCGCACGCGGTCCGCGAACACCTCCGCTCCGCCGCCGGGAAGCGAGCCGAGCCCGACCGACTTCAGCTCGCGCAGGACCTCCTCGTGCGAAAGCCCCGAAAGCGTCGTCATGTGGTGGATCTCGCTTGCGGTGAAGAGCTTCAGGTGGACGTCCGGCAGGGCATCGTGGAGCGAGCGCACGATGTCGACGTAGTACTCGAAGTCGACGTGCGGGCTCTCGCCGCCGACCATGTGGATCTCGGTGAACCCGGTCAGCTCGTGCTGTCGCACAGCGTCTTCGACGAGATCCTCCGGGCTGAAGGTGTAGGCGTCCTCCTGCTTACGCGTGACCGCAAACGCGCAGAACTTGCACTTCACACGGCAGACGTTCGTCTGGTTCAAGTACAGGTTCTGGACGAAGTAGACACGGTCGTCGCCACCGCGGAAACGCCGCGCCAGGTCAGCGAGCTCGCCGAGCGCGAGGATGTCGTCGCTCTCCATGAGCGTCACGCCGTCGTCGAAGTCGAGCCGTTCGCCGGCTTCCAGCTTCTCGCGGATCGCGGCGAGCGTGTCTGTTCGCTCGAGCAGCGCCATTCGCCTAGCGCTCCCTGTTGACGACGGCGTAGGTCAAGGACTCGAGCTCTTCACGGTGCAGCTCGCCGTTCAGACAGGCGCGGGCATTGCGCGCGTAGGCGAGCGCGACTTCCCGGCTCTCCTCGATCGCCCCGGTCGAGGCGACACGCAGCAGCGCTCCTTCGAGCTGCGCTCCGCCCGCCAGTGCTGCGTAAACGGCCTCGTCACGCTGGGCAGCGAGGAGGAGCGGCAGAGTCGGAGTTCCCTCACGCAGATCGGTGCCGGCGATCTTGCCGGTCTCGATCGTCACGCCCGAGCAGTCGAGAATGTCGTCGGTGATCTGGAACGCGACGCCGAGCGCGAGCCCGAACGCGCCCGAGCCACCCGCGAGCCGGCACGCAGCCTCGAAGAGCTTCCCCGTCTTCAGCGTGCAGCGTTCGAGATACGCCTCGATCGTCGTGTCGGGATCGAATCGTTGCGACCGCTGCATCGCTTCACCGCGGGCGAGGCAGAGCGTCGCGTTCGCGAGAGTCGCGAGCGCCTCTGCGTTTCGCGTGGCCGCGAGCTCGGCGAACGCACGCGCGAAGAGGTAGTCGCCTGCTGCTCGCGCGGCCTCGGGTCCGTGTGCCGACCAGGCCGATGCATGCCCGCGGCGCAGGGAGGCGCGGTCGATGAGGTCGTCGTGCATGAGCGTCGCGAGGTGGATGAGCTCGACGGCGACACCGGCGACGAGCGGCGGCGCCGACCCGGGCGGCGCCGAGAGGTACACGAGCAGCGGCCGCAGGCGTTTCCCGCCGGCGGCAAGCGCCTCCGCACCGACGTCCGCGACGACGCCGCGGTATGCACCAACCGCGTGTTCCAGACGGTCCTCGAGCTCGCCGAGGTAGTCGTCCAGCCCGGGCGCCTCACGGATCTCCGCGAGTGCGCTCAAACCGCTTCCGCCGTGTGCAGCGCGACGATGCTGCCCGCGAAGAGCCGGAAGCGGACCTCGCGAAAGCCGGCCGCGGCGATCAGCTCCGCCAGCTCCTCTGGCCCGGGGAAGCGCCGCACGCTCGCCGGGAGATACGTGTAGGCAGACCCACCTGGCAACAGCTTGCCTAGCAACGGCACGACTCTGTCGAACCAGAAGCGATAGAAGGGCGCAAGGACACCGCGCGGGCGTGTGATCTCGAGGATCCCCAGCCGTCCGCCGGGACGGAGAACGCGGCGCAGCTCGACGAGGGCGCGCTGCAGGTCGTCGACGTTCCGAACGCCGAAGCCCACGGTCGCCGCGTCGAAGCTCGCATCCTCGAAGGGCAGCTCGAGCACATCGCCTCGGATCCACTCGAGACTCGGCGCCTTCCGCCGCGCGCGCTCGAGCATGGGCTCCGAGAAGTCGAGCCCGGTGACGCGGCCACCCGCAGCGGCGCCGGCGATCGCAAGGTCACCCGTCCCGCAGCACGCATCGAGGACTTCGTCGCCGGCACGGACGACCGCTTCGGCCGTGAGCCGGCGCCAGCGCCGGTCGAGCCCTGCGGTCATCGTCCGGTTCATCGCGTCGTAGACCGGCGCGATCCGGTCGAACATGCCTCGTACGCTGTCCGGCGCGAGTCGGCCGGACTCGTAGTCGATGCTCATAGGCCGCCCTGTGGCCGTTGAGCCCGTAGGCGAGCGACGCTCATTCCCCCCATCTCTTCATATGCTCGACCTCCAGGCCGAGTTGGTCAAGCGCACGGGCCACGATGAAGTCGACGAGGTCGTCGACCGTCTCAGCGCCGTGGTAGAAGCCGGGAGCGAGAAACAGCACGGTTGCTCCCGCCTCCTTGACCGTGAGCATGTTCCGCAGATGGATGAGGGACAGCGGCGTCTCGCGCGGCATCACGACGAGCCTCCGCTCCTCCTTGAGCGCCACCGAGGCCGCGCGATGGATGAGATTCGACATCGCGCCCGAGGCGATCGTTCCGAGCGTACCCATCGAGCACGGGCAGATCACGTACGCGTCGACCTTTGCCGAGCCGCTCGCGTAGGGCGACTTCCAGTCGTTCGGCTCGTAGACGGTGACGTTGCCGCCCTGCGCATGCTCGAGCACTCGGGTGAGCGTCTCGTCGCGCGACAGCCGTGGGTTTCCGTAGAGCTCGGTCGCCAGCACCTCGATGCCTGCGCTCGACGCGCAGATGCCGAGCTCGACGTCCGCGGCGGTCAGTGCTCGAACGAGGCGAGCCGCGTACGGAGCGCCCGAGGCGCCCGTTATGCCGAGGAAGATGCGCACCGCGGGCCTATTTCGGGCCTTTGGAGGCGCTCAGGAACACGCCGAGCTGCTGCAGCTTCTGCTGTCCGAGCGAGCCGAACTTCGGCATCACGTTGTTGCCGTACTTCGACGGGTCTGCAACGTATTTGGAGAAGAAGTCCGGCCCCTGACCGTTCTTCCCGATAGCCGTCAGGTCTGGTGCGCCGAGGTTGGAGCTGCCGGTGCCGAGGTAGGTGTGGCACGCAGTGCAGCCGGAGCTCGCAAAGACCTTGGCCCCGGCGACGGCGTCCGCATTATCGGCGAAGCCCTGACTCTTCGCCCACGTCGGCACGGCCTGCACGACCTCGCTGGCGAGGGCCTCCTTCGCAGTCGCGCCCTTGTACGTCAGGACGCCCATCGAGATGACGACCAGGATGGCGGCGATCACCGCAACCGGGCGGTGCGTCAGCCGGCGCTCCATGCGCCGGTCGATGAACGGGAGCAGGAACGCGATGATCAGCAGGATCGTGGGGATCCCGACGGTGCCGAGGATGACGGAGTCGGGCCACTTGAAGATCCGCAGGAGGTAGAAGAGGAAGTAGAAGTACCAGTCTGGCCGCGGCACGAAGTTCGTCGTGCCCGGATCTGCCGGCTCGGAGTAACGCGGCCCGAGCAGGCACGAGTCACCGCTGCCGCAGGTCTTGGGATCCTCGCCGGAGGTGAAGTACCAGACGGCGGCGAGCCCGATGATCACCGAGACGACGACGAGGCTCATCACGGTGTCGTGGAACATCGCGTAGGGGTAGAAGGGCTTGCCGCGCTTCTTGACGTCTTCCTTGTACTTCGTGAACTGCTTCCGCCACTGCTCGGTCGTGGCCACTAGCCCTCACCTCCGTTGCGGCGCCAGCCGCTGCGGGCGGCCGGCTGCGTCAGGCCGCTGCGCCCGTTCATCCTCGGCGCGTCGCCGTCCGACTCGCTACCGGCAGCCTCGCTCGACCACGGGGGCGACGTCACGCCGAGCCGGATGACGAGGTACAGGTGCAGACCGATCAGCGCGAAGATCAATCCCGGGATCAAGAGCATGTGCAAGGCGTAGAAGCGGGCGATCGTCTCGTTGCCGATTTCCGCTCCGCCGCGTAAGAAGTCCGCGAGAAACGGCCCGAGGAACGGCGCCGTCCCGTTGAGGTTGATGCCGACGACGGTCGCCCAGTACGCAGTCTGATCCCAGGGCAGCAGGTAGCCCGTGAAACCCTCGAGCATCCCGATCGCGAGCAGCATCACGCCGATGATCCAGTTCAGCTCACGCGGATACTTGTATGCACCGAACAGAAACACGCGCGCCATGTGGAAGAACATGAGGATGATGAAGACGCTCGCGCCCCACTTGTGCATGCCGCGAACGAGCCAGCCAAGCGTGACGTCGTTCGTGATGTGCTGGATCGACTGATAGGCGTTCTGCGGATCGGGCTTGTAGTACATCGCGAGGATCGAGCCAGTCAACGCCTGGACGAGGAACGCCGTGAGGGTCGCCGAGCCGAGCGTGTGGAACCAGTTCGTGTCTCCGGGAACCTTGCGGAAGAGGAAGTACTTGAGCCCGCCGACGAGGCCGGAGCGCTCTTCGAGCCAGTCGATCGGGTAGTTGATCGCGGCCTCGAGCTGGCGTCGCCGCGGGGACTTCTTGTTGCGACTTGCGACGGCCATCAGTGCGGCGGCTGCAACGGGTAGAGGATCTGCTCCCAGCCGTCGACGTGCTGCCCGGGGCCGGCGAGCTTGTAGGCGTGGATCTGTGCGTCCTTCCCTTCGCCGACCACTTTCGCCACGCTGAACGGCTTGCCGAGGACGAGCCGGCCGTCGACGATCGCGAACTCATAGCGATCGAGCGCGCGGACGGGCGGCCCCGCCGTCCGGTTGCCCTCCGGGTCGTACTGGCCGCCATGACACGGACAGCCGAACCCGCCTGCAGGCAGCACCGGAGTCAATGTCACCTTCTGCCCGCCCTTGCCCTCGACCTCTTTCTCCTGGTCGGGCTGCTCCGGGCCGTTCGGCTGCACCGGGCAGCCGAGGTGGGCGCACCGGTTCGAAATGATCGTGAAGCTCGGCTCCCCGTTCAGCTGGCCGTTGTTGCGGATGTAGGCAGTCCTGCGCGAGACCTCACCGTCACGGGGACGCATGAAGAAGGACGTGATGCGCCACTGCCCTTCCGGGAAGTTGGCGAGCGGCCCGAGGTCGACGTCTGGATAGCCCTGCCCCTTGAACGCCGGCACGATCATGAAGCCGATCGCGGGCACGGTCACGAGCCCGCCGATGACAGCGCCGAGGCCGAGCGTCGCGCCCTCGAGGAAGCGGTTGCGCGGGAACCGCTCACCGGACTGCGGCGCAGGCGTCGCCGCCTCACCCTGGTCTGCCGGGATCGCCGGCGCGTCCGTCGACTCGGGCGGGCCGCCACGCTCCGGTTCCATCGCGTGGACCGGCTCGCCGCGGAACTCCTCCGTGGCGTCGCGCGCCCAGAGGAAGCCGAACACGATCGCGATCACCGCGCCGATCGGGACGATGATCTTGGGATTGACGATCAGCCCGACGAGGATGCAGGCGATGCCGGCCGCGAAGGCGATCGGGTAGAGAGACGGCCCCGGGAGATGCGGCCGGTCCCCGTGCTGGGGTTCCGTCACCGAGCCTCCCCTTTGTGGATCACCACTGGTGGATTCAATCGCCGCCCTGTTCTACGTGTCAACGACGTAACAATCGACGCAACGGGCGGGGACTCTGACGGATTTGCCCGTTTCCTGCAGGGGTGTCGAGCGAGATGCCGTACTCGCCCCACCGGCGGTCGACCAGAGCCTTGATCTCCGGGGTCATCTGGATCTCCGGCGGCCACTCGCGGGTTCCCTCGCCGGGCCCCTTGTGGGTGGCGTCGATTCCGATCTTGCCGCCGTAGAACTGGCGGGTTGGGGCGTGGTCGAGGTGGTCGAGCGGGCCCTCGGTGAGGAGGACGTCACGGGCCGGATCGACGTTGGCGCCGGCCCGGAACATGACCTCCGCGTAGTCGTGCACGTCCACCCATTCGTCGACGACGATGATCGACTTTGTCAGGCTCAGCATTCCGAGGCCCCAGATGGCATGCATGACCTTCTGCGCGTGGCCGGGGAAGGCCTTGCGGATGGAGACGATGCAGCAGTTGTGGAACGCGCCGGCGATCGGGAGGTCGTAGTCGACGATCTCCGGAACCGTCATCCGGATCGCCGGGAGGAAGATCCGCTCGGTCGCTTTGCCGAGCCAGGCGTCTTCCTGCGGCGGCTTGCCGACGACGATCGACGGATAGATGGCGTCCCGCCGCATCGTGATCGCCGTCAGCCTGAAGACGGGGAACGGCTCCGCCGGGGTGTAGTAGCCGGTGTGGTCGCCGAAAGGCCCCTCGTCGGTCAGCTCGTCCTTGTCGATGTAGCCCTCGAGCACGATCTCCGCATTCGCGGGCACCTCGAGGTCGACGGTCTTCGCCTGCACGAGCTCGACGGGCTCACCGCGCAGGAAGCCGGCAAGCATCAGCTCGTCGATGTGTTTCGGCAGCGGCGCGCTGGCGCTGTACGCGGTGACGGGGTCGAGGCCGAGCGCGACGGCGACCTCGATCCGCCCGTCGGTGGCGAGGTAGTCCGCGCGCCCGTCCTTGTGGATCTGCCAGTGCATCGCCGTCGCGCGCGGGCCGAGCTTCTGCATCCGGTACATCCCGACGTTGCGCATGCCCGTGCGCGGATCCTTCGTGATCACGGCGGGCAGGGTGATGAATGGCGCGGCGTCGTCGGGCCAGCAGGTCTGGATCGGGAGGAGGTCGAGCGACGCGTCGTCTCCCTCGAGGACGACGTCCTGCGACGGCGCGCGCCGGACCGTCTTCGGGCGCGAGTCGGCGATCGACTTGAGCTTCTGCAGACCGCGCACCTTGTCGACGAGCCCTGCGGGCGGCTGCATCTCGAGGACGCCGCTGAGCTTCTCGGCGATGCTGTCGAGCGACGGTGCGTCGAAGGCGAGACACATGCGCCGCTCGGTCCCGAACTGGTTGATCAGCAGCGGGCGCGACGATCCCTTGACGTTCTCGAAGAGGAGCGCCGGGCCGCCCGCCTTGACGGTGCGGTCGGTGATCTCTGTGATCTCGAGCTCCGGATCGACCTCCGCCTCGATGCGAACGAGCTCGCCCTCCCGTTCGAGCAGTGCGATCCACGCGCGCAGGTCGGCAGGCGGAGCCACGGCGTCAGTCTAGGCTCGAGCGGGTCGGGCGGGCTAGCTGCGGCGGTGGCGAAGCCAGTGCAGTGTCTGGCCGAGCGCGATGACGCCGATGAAGATCAGGCCCACGATGAGCATGCCCGTGATGACCTTCTTGCCCTCGGTCGCGGCGTCTTCGACGGCGAGGAGTTGAAGCAGCGCGTGCATCCGGCGCGACTTTACCGCAGTCGCCCGCGATGGGTGGCAAGCGCACCGTCGGTCGCGGCGTCGCCGACCCGACTTCGGGCGAGCCGCTCGAGCGGGCTCGGATCGTTGTCGAGCCTGAGCGAGGAACGGCCTTCTTCGAGCTCGCCACGCCCGAGCAAGGCCGCAGTTGCCGCCCAGACCGGCCCGTCGCCGGCGATCTCCTCGGCGCGGAGGTATGCGCACAGGGCGATCAGCTCCGCGAGGTCGCTGACCGCCTCGACGGTGCCGACCTCCTCGATCCGCACGAGGCCATGTGCGTAGAGGTAGTCGCCGAGGAGGAGCGCCGTGTCCTGGTCCTCCGGAGCAAAGAGTCGAGGGCTCCCGTAGTGCAAGAGGTAGCCCTCGTAGATCGTCTCGATACCTAGCGCGAATCGGTCTTCGCCGAGGAGGGAGAAGACCGGTTCCCGCTCCTGCTCGTCGCGCGGGCGGAGCGCGCGGGTCCAGAGCGTGCTCTCCTGCCCCGCGTCCGAGGCGATCGTCTCCCAGAGATCAGCCGTCGAAATCGGCAACGGCCTGAATCGTGCGGTCGATCTCCTCGTCGCCGTGGGCGAGTGAGAGGAACATGGCCTCGAACGGGCTGGGCGCGATGTAGATCCCGCGCTCGAGCAGATGGCGGAAGAGCGCCGCGTAACGCTCGGCGTCGGCGCGCTGTGCGTCGTCGAAGTTGCGGACCGGGTCGTCGGTCATGAAGAGCGTCGCCATGGCGCCGACGCGCTGCACTCGTCCGTGCGCTGCAAGGCCTGCTTCGAGCCGTGCGCCGCGCCGCTCGAGCTCCTCGTAGACGGCCGGATCGCGAAGCCGGCGCAGGACGGCGAGCCCCGCGGCGGTGGCCAGCGGGTTCCCCGACAAGGTCCCCGCCTGGTAAACGTCGCCGCTCGGCGCGAGGCGGTCCATGATCTCGGCGCGACCGCCGAAGGCTGCAAGCGGCAGGCCGCCGCCGGCGATCTTCCCGAGGATCGTGAGGTCGGGCGTGACTCCGAAACGCTCTTGGGCGCCGCCCCGCGCGATCCGGAAGCCCGTGATCACCTCGTCGAAGACGAGCAGCGCGCCCGACGCGTCGCACAGCTGCCGCAGCGCCTCGAGGAACCCGGGCTCGGGGGGAACGACGCCCATGTTCCCCGCGACCGGCTCGACGAGGATTGCGGCCAGGCCCTCGCCGAACTCGGCAACGGTCGATGCGGCGGCGTCGACATCGTTGTACTTGCAGACGATCGTGTCCTTCGTCGTGGCCGTCGGCACGCCGGGGCTTGCGGGCAGGCCGAGCGTTGCGACACCGGAACCGGCGTTCGCGAGGAGAGCGTCGACGTGACCGTGGTAGCAACCGGCGAACTTGAGGATGCGGTCACGCGACGTGAAGGCTCGCGCGAGCCTGACGGCGCTCATCGCCGCCTCCGTCCCGGAGGAGACGAGCCGGACCTTCTCGACCGAAGGCACCGCATCCACGATCTCAGCGGCGAGCTCGACCTCGGTCACGCTCGGTGCGCCGAAGCTCGTGCCGAGCTCCGCGGCGGCGCGTACCGCTTCGACCGTCTCGCGGTCGCCGTGTCCGAAGAGGAGCGGGCCCCAGGACATGACCCAGTCGAGGTAGCGGTTTCCTTCGACGTCCTCGATGTAGGCACCCTCGCCGCGGCGCACGAAGAAGGGCTCGTCGAGGCCGACCGCGCGCATCGCGCGCACCGGCGAGTTCACTCCGCCGGGAATGAGCTCGAGCGCGCGGCGGTACAACTCGCTGCGCGTTCTCAGAGCCAGGAGGCCAGCTCCTTGGTCCAGTAGGAGATCACGAAGTCGGCGCCCGCTCGTTTGATCGCCGTCAGCGACTCGAGCGCAGCCTGGCGCTCGTCCAGGAATCCCTTCGCTGCGGCAGCCTTGACCATTGCGTACTCGCCGGAGACGTTGTATGCGGCGAGCGGAAGGTCGAAGCGTTCGCGTGCCGCGCGGATCACATCGAGGTAAGGAAGCGCGGGCTTGATCATCAACACGTCGGCGCCTTCGCCGATGTCCTGCTCGCATTCGCGAAAGGCCTCGCGGATGTTCGCCGGATCCATCTGGTAGCCGCGCCGATCGCCGAACGACGGCGCCGACTCGGCCGCTTCCCTGAAAGGCCCGTAGAACGCCGAGGCGTACTTGGCGGAGTACGCGATGATCGGCGTGCCGGGAAGCTCCTCACGGATCGCGCCGACCCGGCCGTCCATCATGTCGCTCGGCGCGACGACATGAGCACCGGCGTCGACGTGACTCCGTGCAGTGCGAACGAGCAGCTCGAGCGTCGCGTCGTTGTCGATCTCCTCACCGTCGCCGATGACGCCGCAGTGCCCGTGCGAGGTGTACTCGCAGAGACAGACGTCGGTGATGAGGACGAGGTCGCGACCTTGCAGCTCCCGCAGCGCGCGCTGCACGACTCCGTCGTCGTCCCAGGCGCCGGAGCCCTCGTCATCCTTCTCGTCGGGGATGCCGAAGAGGATCACCGCCTTGACGCCGAGCCGTGTCAGCTCGTCGGCCTCGGCGCCGAGCGTCTCGACGGAGTGCCGGGCGAGCCCGGGCAGGTCCGCGTTCGCCAGCGGTTCCGGCCCGATGAACAGCGGCATGACGAAGTCGTCGAGGTCGAGCCGCGTTTCGCGCACGAGGTCGCGCAGCCCACTCGTCCGGCGAAGCCGCCGCAGCCGCGTGACGGGAAAAGTGCTCACCACCGAAGCCTAGACCCCTGCTTGAAGCGCGTGTCCGGTGCGACGCACGAGACATGTGCCAGGGACTGTCCCTGGCACATGTCCGCTCAGGCCCTCACTCAACGACGGGCAGCCGCGGGCGGAGGCTCTGCTTCGTCGAGCTCGACCGGCACGGTGACCGGCTCATCCGGCTCCCAGGGCTCGAGCTCGATGCGCTCGCCGAAGAACTCCCACATCGCCCGGCCCGCGGCCAACAGCGGCAGCGCGACGAGCGCACCAGGCAGGCCGTAGATCTCACCGCCCGCGAGCAACCCGAAGATGACGAGCAGCGGATGGAGGCGCAGCGCGCTCCCCATCACCTTCGGGACCACGATGTGGCCCTCGACCTGGTGGATCGCGAGGAACAGCAGCAGCACCCAGATCGCGGACACCGGGTGCACGACGAGCGCGTAGAGGAACGGCGGAATCGCACCGAGCCACGGACCGAGATACGGAATCAGCTCCGTGATCGCAACCCAGGCACCGAAGAGCAGCGCGTACTTCTGGCCGTGCGGAAGCCAGCCGAGCACGCCGAAGAGCCATAACCCGACCCCAGCGCTCGTCCCGATGATCAGCGAGACGAGCGACTGGCCCTTGACGTAGCTCACCAGCGAGTGCTCCATGCGCAGGATCAGCGGCTCCGATCCGGGCTCGGGCGGGAAGCGCCGGTTGACCGACCGTTCCAGCTTGGGGAAGTCGAGCAGCATGTAGATCGACACCACGAGGACGACGATCACGCTGAAGAGCAGCTTCCCGATCGAGAGCGCGGCGCCCTCGAGGAAGTTGATGACCTTCGTCGTGTACTTCCCGACGTCGTGCCTGCGGATGTCGCGTACGAGCCGATGCCCGCGGGCCTGAATGTCGATTCCACCGAGACGGTGGTCGTCGAGCCAGCGCTGCAGGCGGTCGACGTCCCGGTCGGCATCCACCTTGGGGGGTTGTCCGTTCACGTCCGTAAAGTAGGAATCCACCCGTTTTGCGGCCGTTTTCGTCTCGCTGACGACGACGGTCCCGAGCGCCCCGATGACGGCGACAACCGTGATCGCAAAGACGAGGTACACGAGCGCGACCGAGAAGCCGCGCGGGATGCGCACCCGCTGGACACCCCGGACGACCGGGCTCAGGAGCAGCGCGATCAGCAGGGCGACAAGGAACAGGAAGACGACGTGACGGACCGCCGCCACCACGATCCAGAGGAACAGCAGCAGAACCGGAAGCCCAGCCAGCTGCATCCAACGCGGGATCTCCATCTTCGCCGCCCGGGCGGGCATGCGAGTGATCGTACAGCCGAGGTCATACGCCTCAGACCCCCTGAATGGGACTGGAACTGGCTCGAGGAGGGCAACCTCGCCCTCGACCGTCACGAGCTGAGGGAGGAAACCCACGCAGATCCGGGGATTCCGCTGTCACAAACCGGGCCCCCTCCTCGGTTGAAGAACCGGTCCGGGTTCGTTACGGTGCCGCGAATGCCGGCCCCCTCCCGCCGAGCCCCCGCGGCGCGCAAGCGCAGGCGGCGGCAGACCGTGCCCCACCGCGCCCGCCGGTTGATCGTCCTGACCGTCGTTTCAGGGGTCCTCCTCGGCACGCTTCTGATCACGGCATTCGGCCAGGGAGCCACGCGCCAGCCCGCCCAGGCACTCCCCGGTCCCTCCAGCCGGCTGCTGCCCGTCGGCCCGCCGACGCCGCTGACCGTTGCGCTGCACAGCGGCCTTCGCATCCAGCTCCCGATCGCGCAGAGCCGCGTGACGGCGATCGGCTACCACTCGTCCGGTGACGGAGCCATTCCCTTGAGCCCATTGGGGCACCAGGGGAACGAGGGGGCGCTCTCGAGGCTCGCGCACAAGATCTTCGGAGGAGGCGGCGCCGGCTTCGTCTACTACCAGCTGAGCGGAGGAGAGACGGCTGTGCTGGACGTCGGCGCGGTTCCAGGAACCGACGTCTACGCACCTGTCGACGGAACGATCGTGGGTATCTCCGACTACATCCTCAACGGACAGCCGTACGGTGTGCGCATCGACATCCAACCGTCGGCCGCTCCGTCACTCGTCGTCTCGCTGACGCATCTGAGTGCGGATCCGGCACTGACGGTGGGCTCGACGATCGTGGCGTCGAGCACCAAGGTCGGCCGCGTGCTCGATCTGTCGGGCGTCGAGCGGCAGGCGCTCTCGAGATTCACGCAGGACGCGGGTAACCACGTGTCGATCGAGCTCCGCGCCGCAGCGACGCTCCTACCCTGACCGCGAAAAAGATCTTCTCCTCGCTCGGTAAAACCGAGACAATCGCCTAGCCGTGAGAATCCTCTTCATCGCCGACGCGGTCGGCGTCCCGGGGCGCCGTGCGTTGGAAGAGCGCCTGCCCTCGCTGCGCGACGAGCTGCGGGTCGATCTTTGCATCCTGAACGGCGAGAATCTCGCGGACGGTGTCGGGATCACGCCGAAGCTTGCTGACAAGATGCTCGCGTCCGGCGTCGACGCGATCACGC
Source organism: Gaiellaceae bacterium (assembly GCA_035317565.1). Classification (GTDB taxonomy): domain Bacteria; phylum Actinomycetota; class Thermoleophilia; order Gaiellales; family Gaiellaceae; genus 3-1-20CM-4-69-9. Next base: position 17,041 of record DATHGN010000073.1, on the reverse strand, counting down.
TCGGCAACCACACCTGGCGTCGCGCTGAGATCGTGCCGTACCTGGAGGAGAGCGACCGCGTGATCAGGCCGGCGAACTACTCGAAGCGCGCGCCCGGGAAAGGGCTAACGTTCGTCGCCGCCGCGGACGGCACCGAGGTCGCTGTCCTCAACTTCCTCGGTTCGCTCTTTCTCGGACCGCCGTACAACGCGTTCGAGATCGTCGACGAGCTCGTGGAAGAGGCGAGCAGACGCACGCCCGTGATCGTCGTCGACATGCACGCCGAGGCGACGAGCGAGAAGGTCGCATTGGCGAGGTGGCTGGACGGGAAAGTGACGGCGGTCTTCGGAACGCACACGCATATCCAGACGAACGACGCCCGCGTGCAGTCGGGCGGCACGGCGGCTATTACCGATGCCGGCATGACCGGGCCGCACGACTCGGTCATCGGCGTCCAGGCCGACCTGGCGATCCGGCAGATGCGAACCGGCCTGCACGTTCGCTTCGAGACGGCGTCGGGTGATGTGCGGATCGAAGGAGCTCTCGTGGAGTGCGGCACCGATGGGCGCGCGACGAGCTGCGAGTCGGTTCGCGTGCAGCTGCAGTGACCGCATCGCCGATCCGCTACGCGGAGAACGGCGACGTTCACATCGCCTATCAGGTCGTTGGTGACGGCCCACTGGATCTCGTGTGCGTCATGGGTGCGATCACCAACCTCAACGTGCTCTGGGACGACCACGACTACCGGCGGTTCTGCGAGCGGCTTGCCTCGTTCTCGCGGCTCATCCTGTTCGACAAGCGCGGTATGGGCCTCTCGGACCGCGTGCGCGCCGGCACGCTCGAAGAGCGGATGGACGACGTCCGGGCGATCCTGGACGACCTCGGCTCGGAGAGCGCGGCGCTGATGGGCGTCTCGGAGGGAGGGCCGATGTCAATCCTCTTCGGCGCCACCTACCCGGAACGCACCAGGGCGCTCGTGCTCTGTGGCGCAGAGGTCAAGGAGGAAACGACTGACGACTGGCCGTGGGGCGAAGACACGCGGGACAACTTCGAAGCGGCGATGGACATCAACCGGATCGTCGAACGCTGGGGCAAGGGGGAGGGAATCGATTACTTTGCGCCGAGCCGTGCGGGCGACGAGCGCTTACGCCAGCTCGCGGGTCGCCTCCAGGTCGAGTCGGCCAGCCCGCATGACGCCGTCGCGTTCATGCGGATGGCCTTCGAGATCGACGTCCGTTCCGTCGTCCCGGCAGTGAAGACGCCGGCGCTGATCCTGCATCGGGTGGACGACAAGATCTGCCACGTCGAGAACGCACGCTGGCTCTCCCGCAACCTCGAAGGCTCTCGCTACGTCGAGCTTCCGGGGAACGACCACCTGCCGTGGGTCGAGGGAGACGACATCCTCGACGAGATCCAGGAGTTCCTGACCGGCGTGCGGGAGCCGGCCGAGCCGGACCGGGTTCTTGCGACGGTGCTGTTCACCGACGTCGTCGGTTCGACCGAACGGGCGCGCGAGCTCGGAGACAGACGCTGGCGCGATCTGCTCGACCGTCACAACGAGATCGTGCGTAGAGATCTGGAACGCTTCCGAGGGCGTGAGGTCGACACCGCGGGCGACGGCTTCTTCGCAACCTTCGACGGGCCGGCCCGCGCAATCCGCTGCGCACGCTCGATCGTGGCGGACGTGCAGAGCGTCGGCCTCGAGGTGCGCGCGGGGCTGCACACGGGCGAGTGCGAGCTTGCCGGCGACCATGTCCGCGGAATAGCGGTGCACACCGGCGCGCGCGTCGCCTCCCTCGCCGGTGCCGGAGAGGTGCTCGTCTCGAGCACCGTGCGCGACCTCGTCGCAGGGTCCGGAATCGAGTTCACCGACCGCGGCGTTCAGTCGCTCAAGGGGATTCCGGGTGAATGGCGGCTCTACGCCGTAGCGTGAACGCCAGCAGCATCGTGATCGCAACGAGCGCGAGGTCGCGTGCGAGCAAGACCCACGAGAGGCCGGCTTCGAAGTGGAGCGCCAGCCTGAAGTAGCGGAACGGGAACCACACCTGCGTCAGGACGAGCGCAGCGGCCAGAAGGGCGCTCGCCCACAGGCCACGACGTCCGCGCACGAGCGGGACGATCGGGATCAGCCAGATCAGGAACTGCGGCGACAGCACCTTGCCGAGCGCGACGAACGCGCAGAGCGCCGCGGCGGTCGAGCGAACCAACGCCTCGCCGTCGCCGCGGCCACGGGCGAACGACGTCCAGATCCAACCGAGCACGCCGACCTGCACAAGGGTGGTCGCGACCGCAAGCACCCCGGCCGCAGACCCCGCGACGTTCTGGGACCCATGGCTGGTCTCGCCCGCGAGGCCGAACCCGAACACGTGGTGGCCGACGAGCAGGAGCGACGCGCCGAGGCTCTCGACCTGCAACGGCCTGTTCAGCTGGACACTGAGGCTGTGCCAGACACCTCCCGGCGAGAGCACGACGAAGGGCAGGAAGACCGCGCCGACAACGCCCGCGAGGAGCGCGAAACAGGTCAGTGCCTCCCGCCGGCCTTCGCGTTTCCACACATAGGCCACACCCAGCGGGACGAACACCACGGGAAAGAGCTTCGCCGTGATGCCGAGACCGAGCAGAGCATGGCCCAGACGCAGGCGGTTGGACACGAGCGCCGCCAGCGCCGCTGCGCAGATGGCGGCCGGCCACAGATCGAACCGGCTCAGGATCACGGAGCCGAGGAGGAGTGGAGCGACCGCGGCGAAGCAGAGCGCCCCCCAGACGTTCAGGTCGCTGCGTCTCAGTACCCGCAGCACGACCGCCATCGCTGTGAGGGCCACAGCACCGCACATCCACATGAGCGTCTCGAACGCGCGCCGGAACCCCGCCGACACCTGCTGGTTCGAGCCGGGCTCCGCCAGCCCCGGTAACGCAAACATCGGCAGCGCACCTGGCGGGTACTCGACGGCGAAGTCGCGGTACGGCACCTTCCCGTCGGCGATCGCGTTGCCGTAGCGCTGATACACGGGCGTGTCGATCACCTGCTTGTGCTTGTAGAAGCCGACGTGGAGCAGCGTCCACGCGACGACGAAGAGCGCGATCGCCGCAAACGCTGCGGCGATCACCGAACGCTCAGATGCCGGGCTCTGGCTGTTCGCGGCCATTTGCCAACAGGGCGAACGCGACGAAGGGGAAGAACCAGGGGATGTAGAGGTAGAACCAGTGCGTCAGCACGAGCTCGAAGCCGATCAGGAGCGCACCAGTCAAGGCCGCAAGCTGCAGCGGCGTCTTGACTCGGGGGAAGAATGCCGCGGCGAAGGCTCCTGTGACGAGGAATCCCTCCAGCACCCACTGGACGACGTGGAGGTCGGGAATCCCGCGTGCGTGGTACTGCGCCCAGTCCCAGAGCGAGAACGGCGACTCGCGCGTGATCTGCGTCTTCAGCGTCCGGTCGTAGAAGATCTGCGCAGCCTGAATCGGATGCGCGTCGAGCAACAGCACCGAGAAGGCGAGCACGGTCGCGGCGAGGAAGCCTGTAGCGAAGAGGAGGGCCGGCCGAGGGCGGCGCCACCGGATCGGTCCCGGATACGTGAGCCACATCGGCGCGACGACGAGCGTGGCAAACTTCGTCCAGCCCGAAAGGGCCGCCGCGGCCCCTCGCGCGAGTGGTGAGCTCGCGAGCCACAGCCCGAAGATGAGGAACACCGGGACGATCGCGTCGTTCGTGTTCGACATCGACACGTATTGCGTGAACGGGAACGCCGCCCACGCGAACACGAGCGCAGCACCGAGCCAGCGGCCGCCGAAGCGCAAACCGGCCAGCCCGAGCCCGAGCGCGCAGAGGACGTCGAAGATGATCGACGTGAGGTGCACGGCCGGAAGCTTGTCCCACTTCCCCGACCAGCCACGGATCCAGTAACCGGGCAGGTACGCCTCGTACGCGACCGGCCCGTACGTGTCACCCAGCGGATTCGCCGACTCACAACGGCCGTTGAACTGGATCCGGTCCCGGATCTCGCCTGCAGAATCCGCAGGCCCGCACGCCTTGAGGTTGTCCTCCTTCGGGAAATGGTCGTACGGCATGACACCGGTCGCAATCCGTTCCGCGCCGATCACGCCTGCGTAGCCGACGTCGATCACGTTCGAGTCCTCGACGTTGAGGCCGATCCGGAAGCCCATCAGAAAGACCGCCGCGGCAAGCAGGACCGCCGGCTTCCAGATCGGCCGCGCCGCCTTCACGGGTCTGCCGCGCGCACCGATCCAGACGCAGCGTGCGAGGAGATACGCCAGCGGGGGATACGCAAGCGGCACGCTCGTGAAGATGTTCCCGTGGTTGAAGAACCACAGCGACACGGAGAACGACAGCAACGCGAGGAGGTCGAGGTTCCGCAAGGACAGCGGCCGTCTGAAGTCGAGCAGGCCGAGCAGGAATACGGCGCAAAACCCGAGCCAGACGGAAAGGCTGTTGATCTTCTTGCCGCCGAAAGCGCCCGGATAGCCGCGGGCCATCTTCCACGCGACCTGCGGTCCCGTCCACGCCTCGGTGACGCGCGTCGAGCCGTCGTCCACTTTGCCCTGCGCGATCTCACCCGCGTCCACGTGGTCGTTCTTCTTCCACCAGACGTGCACCGTCCAGCACCCGCTCTCCGCTCCAGCCGCACACTTCGTCGAGTCCGACTCGTAGGTCGCGTCCGTGAGGCGGCCCTTGACGGGATAGCGGTCGAGCCAGTCCGCGACCTTGTCGTTCGCAAGGAACAGTGCTACCGCCCGCTCCTTCGTCAAGCGTGGCTTCGCGTCGGCAGCGGAGGCGGAAGTGACGAAGACCGCCGCCGCAAGCACGACACCGGCGACCGCGAAGAGCCGCCTCAGCGCTGTCTCCGGAAGGACCAGAGCTTGTTGCCGATGAAGTTCGCCGGTGTGACGAGCACGATCGCAACAGCCTGCGAGACGATCTTGCCGAGACCGAGCTCGACGAGAATCGTGAGGATCGCGAGGTTGCAGAGGTAGACGACCACCGAGACGACGAGGAAGCGCAGCCCCTGATAGCCGAAGTGCCCGCGGTCGTGCCGGAACGTCCAGAGCCGGTTCCAGAGGTAATTGTTCGTCACGGCGACGAGGAACGATCCCGTTGCGGCGAGCCGGTAGTGGAAGTTCGCACCGTCCAAGAGCGCGACGTAGACCACGAGGTTGACGACATAGCCGAGGACGCCGACGAGGCAGAACTTCGCGAGTTGCTCCCAGTTGCGCCGCTCGCGAAGGGCCCGGGTGGCGCGGACGCGCAGACCCGCGGGCACGGCTGCGTCCCGTTCACCCATGCGGTTCGCGAGCCTAGCTGTTAGGCCGCGGAGCGGCGCTTGGCAGCGAACCGCAGCTCGCCGTCCGAGGCGACTCGCTTGCCGGCGGCGACGACCGCGACGAGCTCACCCGCAGCGTCGACGACGACGTCGCCGAGAGCGCCGAGGTCTTGGCCCTTGCGCTCCACGGGACGCCCGCGCAGCGCACTCAGGGCGAACGTCTTCGAGCGATAGAAGTGGAGCTGGTCCTCTTCGAGGAGAACGAGCGGCGAAAGGATCGCGAGCTCGTCGTCGTTCACGGACGCAGTCGGCAGCGGCAGGAACCGGTGCACGTCGTCGCCGCAGAGGACGTCGAGGCCGACCGTGCGCAGCGTGTCGCGGTCGAGCAGCAGGTCGACGGGGCGCCCGAGCTGGATTCCGTGCAACCGCACGGGCAGCGCGAGCAGCTCTGCTCCGGTGAGCTCTTTCATGCCGCCGCCATCGTGCCCGGACCACCGTGCTGCAAACCGGCCCTTCAGAAGCCCTCCTCGCCCAGGAGCGGGACGAAGCGACACGGCACGGAGCGCAGGACCGCCGGGCCCTCGGGGCTGCGCACGATCACCTGCAGCTGTTGCACTCCGCGGCGACCGACGGGAACGACGAGCCGGCCGCGAGGCTCGAGCTGCTCGTAGAGCGTCCGAGGCAGCTCCGGCGCGGCGGCGGCTACTGCGATCGCGCCGAACGGCGCGCGCGCGGCGATGCCCTGCGACCCGTCGCCCACATGGACCTGCACGCGTTCGTACCCCGCAGCCTTCAGGTTGTTCCGCGCTTGCTCGGCAAGTGCGGGGATGCGTTCGATCGTGTCAACCTCGTCGGCGAGCTCCGCCAGCACCGCCGCCTGGTAGCCCGAGCCCGTGCCGACGTCGAGGACGTGCTCGTTCCCGGTCAGATCGAGCGCCTCGGCAATGCGCGCGACCATGTAGGGCTGCGAGATCGTCTGGCCCTCGCCGATCGGCAGCGCGGCGTCTTCGTACGCGCGAGGCTGCAGCCGATCGGGCACGAACAGCTCACGCGGAACGCGCTCCATCGCGGCGAGCACGCGTTCGTCCACCACGTCGCGGCCGCGCAGCTGCTGCTCGACCATGCGGCCTCTCAGCTCGCTCGGGTCAGGCGACACGCGTGAGCGCATGCGCGTAGGCCGGCGGCTCCACACCGAAGTGCTCGAGCACCGCGGGCGCGATCTCGACGATCGACTGTGGCTGCGCATCGAAGCCGATCGTGAGCATCGGGACCTCCGAGTCCCCGCGACGCAGCGAGCCGTGACTTCCTCCGCCGCTGTGGTGGCGGCCCGCGAGATCGCCGAACTCGTAACCGGGAGCGGCCGAGACGATCACCTCGCCGGCCTGTGGATTCTGGACGGCGGCCCATGCGCGCTCGAGCCCGCCCGGGTACCCGAGCACAGCCTCGTCACCCGTCGTCCCCTCGGATCCGAAGCGCAGCTCCTCGCCATCTCGCCGGGCCACGACCTCGTCGCCTTCGCGAAAGAGCACCGTCTCCGCGGCTTCTTCCGCATCAAGGCGCAATGCAAGCTCACGCGGTCCAAGCTTGCACTCGGGCAGGCGGTAGATCATCCCGGCGCGATTCGATGCAGTAACGAGAGCTCCGTCGACCCCGTCGAAGCGCGACTCCAACCTCACGTGCCGGTCGACGTGGGTCTGGCCGTGATCCGAGCAGAGCACGACCGCATACCTCTCGAGGAACTCGTCGGGCCCGCCGGCCGCCTCGAGGAGTGCACCGACAGCGGCATCGCTCCGCGCGAGAGCCTCGAAGGCCTCGTCGGGGCCCTGCGCATGCGAGGCGAAGTCGTAGTCGGGGAGGTAGTAGACGAGAAAGTCGAAACCGTCACGGGTGACGAGCCACCGCCCGACAGCCGCCGCGTACCCGTCGATCGATCCCTGGGCCCGGCCGAAGATGGCAAGCGGGGCGCCTGTGGGGTCGGACTCGAAGAGGTTGTAGAAGAAGAACCGCTTCGGGCCGTACGCGGGAATCGTCAGGCCCGGAAGCGTCGGCAGATGCGGCGTCCGCCCCCGGTAGCACGTGATGTTGATCGCGGCCGTGGTCAGGCCAGCGTCCTCGAGTGACTCGTACATCGTCAGGGCGTCGGCACCGAGATGAAGCCGGTTCATGTTGATGATCGTGTCGAGAATCGAACGTCCCATGCCTGCAGCTCGCACAGCTGCAAAGGACGACCCGTACTCGACGAGACGCGCGCGCTCGCGGTCGTACCAGACGAGGTGGGGGATGTGATGGACGTCGGGATGTGCGCCGGTCGCGATCGACGACACGCACACCGGTGTGAGTGACGGAAACGTCGACACGGCTCTCGAGTACCGACCCTGCTCCGCGAGGAACGACAGCGCCGGGAAGCGGCCGTCACCAACCGCCGCCTCGAACATCGACGGCGTCAACCCGTCGATGACGACGAGGATGACCTTCTTGTTGCGGTCGGTTGTCATGTTCGAATGGATCGACCGGTCGTTTCCGACGGACGAGCGAGCAAAGCTCGCACGTCCTGATGGCGGCACCGCAAGCGTCGCCTAGTCCTTGGCAAGGGACCGAAGCCCCGCGTACCGCTCGGCAGCGCGGCCGCGCAGACGCGCGGCGAATGCGGGCACGATTGCCGCCTCCAGGTAACCCGCGATCGGGATCCAGGCGATCGCCGCCAGCGCAACGGCTGCGAGCCCAATGAAGAGCGCCGTCCCGAAGCGCGCGCCTCCCCGCCGGAGTGTCCCCGACACGAGCTGAGCTGAGCCGGTCGCACCGAGTGCTCCACCCACACCGCCGCCCACCGCCTCGTCCCACTGGCCGAGTGCGAGGCCGACCAGGATGCCGGCACCGACCGCGAGCACGAGCCCCGCGGCGAGCCCCGCGCGCGTGCCTGCCAGGAAACCCTCGAGCAGGACCCCGATCGCCACGCCGAGCCCGGCGCAGACACCGATCCAGTACCAGCTACCCATCTGCGGGCCAGTGTAGTGACTCGGTTTGCGCGGGCCGCTTGCAGGGAAAAGGAGCGGAGCCCGCTCCCCCCGCGGACTCAAATTCAGGAGGCACAACCTAGTGAGCAACGATGCGAAGCCTCTGCTCGTCTTCTTCTGGTCCGAGCGTTCGGGACCCGCACGCCGGATGGAGAGTCTGCTCGCGCACCTCGCCCGCAAGGAGCGCACGCGGCTCCACGTGATGCGCGTCGACGTCCACGAACAACCCGACCTCGCCGAGCGGTTCAACGTCGGAGCCGTGCCGACGCTCGTGCTCGTGAACGGCAAGCGGGTCGTCGACCGCATCGACGGCCGGGCCAGCGCTCCAAAGATCGAGGGCATGATCGCCCCGCATCTGGCTGCCGCGGTCGCCTGAGGAAACCGCTCCGCCTTTAGCTCCGTAGGTCCCCGCTGGATGCCCGGGCGCCACTGCCCCGGTGCCCGGGCTCCTCATGAACGGGGCAAACAGGGAGGCGAAGGGGATGAGACGAAGGGGAGTCATCGCGGCGCTCGCGGTCGGCGTCGCAGCACTCGGAGTCGCCACGTACGCGCTGGCAGGCGGCTCAGGGGCGGGGTTCAACCACCTCACGGCAACGATGAGCGGCTACCAGGAAGTGCCGGCGGTCTCGAGCGTCGCCTCGGCCACGTTCACGGCCGACGTGAGCAAGGATGGCAACTCGATCGACTGGCAGCTCAGCTATGGCGGGCTCGAGGGGGATGTCCAGCAGTCGCACATTCACTTCGGCCAGCGAAGCGTGAACGGGGGCATCTCCGTGTTCCTGTGCACCAACCTCGGCAACGGGCCAGCCGGCACCCAGCTTTGCCCGCAGTCCGGGACGATTCACGGGACGATTACGGCGGCCGACGTGTCACCGCTGATCCCAGCGACCGCCGCGGCGAGAACGCAGGGAATCGACACGGGCGAGTACCAGGAGCTCGTGCGTGCGATCGACGCCGGCAAGACGTACGCGAACATCCACTCGACCAAGTGGCCGGGTGGAGAGATTCGAGCACAGTTGAACGAGGGCGACCCGCACAACTGAGTCGGGGGGCGCCCGGCTTCGCGCCGGGCGCCCGCCTCACCGTTGCTCGAGCCTGCGGATGACGTCGAGGCCGAACTCGGCCGCCCGCGCACCGTCGACGACACGGTGGTCGAACGTGATCGAGACGTAGCCGACGCGCACCGCAACGACAGCGCCGTCGCGCACCACCGCGCGCTCGCCGATCCGGCCGATGCTGAGAATGGCGACTTCGGGATGATTGACGATCGGCGTCTGCAGCAGGCCGCCGAGCTTGCCGGCGCTCGACACCGTGAACGTCGAGCCGCGCAGCTCCTCGGGCGCGAGCTTCCCCGCGCGTGCGCTCTCGGCCAGGCGCCGCACCTCTGCGCCGAGCTCGTCGACCGAGCGGCTGTCGCAGTCGCGAACAACGGGAACGAGAAGTCCGGCGTCGGTCTGCACGGCAACGCCAAGGTCGTAGCGATCGAGGAAGACGATCTCGTCGCGCTCGAGGCGCGCGTTCAGCTCCGGGAACTCCTGCAGAGACTCGGCGACGGCCTTGAGCACGGTCGGCACGAGCACTTCGAGGTCGACGCCCGAGAAGTCGCATTCCTCGACCCAGGTCACGGCAGGGACTTCGCGGTGGGCTCGCGCCATGTGCTCGGCGATCACGCGCCGCACACCGCGCAGAGGTTCGCGCCGCCCCTCTCCCGGCGCCGCCGCGCCGCGGACGTCTTCCTCGGTGACGCGCCCCTGCGGGCCCGTGCCCGTGAGCGAGTCCAGGTCGACGCCGAGCTCCTGTGCGATCTTGCGCACGAGCGGTGTCGCGCGTCCTTTCGCGGCGGGCCCCGGCTGGGAAACGGCGGGACGCTCCGCGTCGACCCGGGGCGCGCCGTCGCCCGAGTCGCCGCCGATGACGACGAGCACCGTCCCGACCGGGACGACCTTTCCTTCCTCGACCAGGATGCTCGTCACGGTGCCGGCGGCGGGCGAGGGGATCTCGACCGTCGTCTTGTCGGTCTGGATCTCGACGAGCGGGTCGTCCTCGCCGATCTCCTGTCCTTCCGAGACGAGCCACCGAGCGATCTCGCCTTCCGTCAGGCCTTCGCCGAGATCGGGGAGCTTGAATTCGTAGGCCACGGTCAGATTCTTATCGCGTCGTGGCGGAGGACTGCATGCACACCCTGGACGCCGTTGACAACCTGCGTCACCCGGAGGTCGACGACGACGCTGGCAAGTCCGAGCGCCTCGCGGCGCTCCAGCGCGAGCTCCCGCTCCATCAGGTCGAGCATCGCTCTCGTCGCGATCGCGGCAGCGGTGTCGAGGTCCTCGTCGAAGCCGAACGTCACCCACGCTTCCGGAGTCCACGCGAGCGGCGTGTCGAGTTGCGGGTCGTCCCGGACCGTCAGCGCCAGCTGCAGGCGATCGAGGCCGCATTCGATCGCAGTCTGCGAGACCTCGCCGTCGCCCTGGCGCGCGTGCCCGTCTCCGGCCGAGAAGAGCGCTCCGTCGACCGGAATGGGGAGGTAGAGCTTGGTGCCTGCGACGAGCTCCGTGCAGTCGATGTTGCCGCCGCACGGCCGCGGCGGCCCGGTCGAGTGCACGCCGGGCTCGTCCGGAGGCATCCCGAGCACGCCCGCGAAGGGGCGAAGGTCGACCTCGCGTCCTTGCTCGTCGCGACCCGTCCCAGCAACTGCATCGAGGCTCCAGCGCAGGACGCACGTCTCACCGTCCCCGAGCCCGAGATAGTCGTTGAGCGGGGAGGGCCAGCCCGCGGCGAACGTCGCACCCCAGGAGCCGACCCGCACCTCGTCGATCTGCACCTCGAGCGTTTGTCCGGCCCGCGCCCCGCGGATCTCGAACGGCCCGATCAGCGCGTGACCGTCGTCGAGCTCCGCTTCGCGCGGCTCGAACTTGTCGGCCGGTGCGACATGCCAGGCTGCGTCGAGACACGCGAACGCAACCGTGTCGCCACTGTCGATCGTCAGGATGGGCGGCAGGTCTCTCGAGAAGTGGCCGTGGAGGGTGCGCCGCTCAAGTGGAATCTCGTGGATCATGCGCGCGGGAGCCCGATCCAGGCGTCGCGGGGTGCGAGCAGGACGCGGAGCCCGGCGCGCCGGCCGCCGTCGAAGAACTCGTGGATCGACACCGCCTGCCAGTCCTCCGCCGCGAGGTTCCGCGCCAGCTCTGCGGGCACGTAGCCGGCCTGCAAACGCCGATCGTCGTCCCACACCCCGACGGCGTTGGGATCGTGCTCGTTGTCCGGCTCGGGCACGAGCGCGAGCCGGCGGCCGGGAGCGAAGGCGTCGTCTTGCAGCGCGTCCAGGCGGTAGGAGACTCCCGCGACCTTGATCACGCGGAGGCGTGGATCGTCGGTGCGCACGAGCTCATCGGTGGCAGCATCTCGCAACCGGTACCCCTCGCGCGCCCGTTCCAGCCAGAGCCGCAAACGTGGGCCCGCCCTTCGTTCCGTCACGCGGACGGCCCGCCTAGAACTCGAGCAGACGCCGCACCGCGGCGACGACGCGCTCCGGCGAAGGCATGTAGGCGTCCTCGATCTGCCAGTACGGATAGGGAACGTCGTAGCCGGTGACGCGGAGCACGGGCCCCCTGAGATCGAGCATCGCCTTCTCCGCGAGGATTGCAGCAAGCTCGGCGGCGAACCCGCATGTGCGCGGCGCCTCCTGCACGATCACGACCCGGCCGGTCTTCCCCGCAGTCGCCAGCAACGCTTCCTCGTCGAGCGGCTTCAGCGAGCGAATGTCGAGCACCTCGACGGAAACGTCGTCGAGCGCGTCCGCGGCCGCTTCGCAGACCGCGACCATCGAGCCGTACGCGACGAGCGAGACGTCGTCGCCCTCGCGGGCCAGGCGCGCCTTGCCGAGCGGCACCACGTGCTCGCCGTCCGGCACCTCGCCCTTCGTCGTTCTGTAATGAAGCTTCGGCTCGAGGATCACGACCGGATCGGGATCACGAATCGCCGCGGCGAGGAGACCCTTGGCGTCTGCAGGTGTGGACGGGATCGCGACCTTCACGCCGGGCGTGTGCACGTAGTACGTCTCGGGTGAGTCGTCGTGAAGCTCGGGCGCGCGCACACCGCCTCCGTACGGCATCCGCACCACGATGGGGAACTCCATCTTGCCGCCGGTCCGCCACCGATAGCGGCCCACGTGCGTGATCAGCTGGTCGAGGCAGGGATACGAGAAGGCGTCGTACTGCATCTCGCACACGGGGCGCCAGCCCGCCATGCACAATCCGACGGCGGCGCCGAGGATGCCCGCCTCGGCGAGCGGCGTGTCGAAACAGCGATCCGGCCCGAAGCGGTCACGCAGCCCGGCCGTCGCTCGGAAGACTCCGCCTGCACGTCCGACGTCTTCGCCCATCACCATCACCGACGCGTCGCGCTCGAGCTCGACGTGGAAGCAGTCGTTGATCGCTTCGACGATGGAACGCTCAGCCAAGGGTGCCTCGCAGCTCGTCGAGATCGGATCCGAACGACGCGGGCGGATCGACGAACGCATTCGAGAACAGCAGCTCGACATCGGCGGCGGGCTCCGCCTCCGCCTTCTTGATGCCCTCGCGCATTTCGTCAGCGGCCTCGGCGCGAATCGACGCGACGAGATCGTCGTGCAGGATTCCTGCGCGAGTCAGATAGCCCTCGAAGCGGCCGACGCACTCGCGCTTCTTCGCCTCCTCGACCCGTTCGAGGTCGATGTACGCGCTGGGATCGTCGGCCGTTGCGTGCGGCGCCGCCCGGTAGGACACCGCTTCGATGAAGGTCGGTCCTTCGCTGGCTCGCGCACGCGTGACCGCCTCGCGCGTCGCCTCGTAGCAGGCGAGCACGTCGGTTCCATCCACGCGCAGCCCCGGGATGCCGTAGCCGACAGCCTTATCGGCAAGTGTCTGCGCATGCGTCTGCGCCTCGACGGGCGTGGAGATCGCCCAGCCGTTGTTGTTGCAGAAGAGGATCAGCGGCGCGCCGGTAACGCCGGCGAAGTTCGCGCCTTCGTGGAACGCGCCCTCGGAGGTTGCGCCGTCGCCGAAGAACGCGATCGCACAGGCGCGCTCACCCTTCAGCTTCTTCCCCCAGGCGAGCCCGGCCGCGTGCGGCACGTGTGTCGCAATGGGAACGCAGATCGAAGCAAGGCGGTAGTCCTCCGGGTTCCACCATCCCGCCGGATGTCCACGCCACCACGAGAGCACCGTCTCCGCCGGCATACCGCGCAGCAGCCCGATCGCCGACTCCCGGTAGGAGGGGAAGATCCAGTCCTCGTCGTCGAGCGCGTGAAACGGCCCTGCCTGCATCGCCTCGTGGTTCCAGAAGATCGCGTAGGTGCCGATGCGCCCCTGCCGGTGGTAGACGACCGAGCGCTCGTCGTAGGTGCGCAGCCTGACGAGTGAGCGATAGATGTCGAGGAGCTGCTGCTCACCAACGCCCTCGACCTCGCGATCGCCCGCGCCGTCCACGTCGCCGATCACGCGCCGCAGGTCGCGCTCGGCAGGAAGAACCTGCGCCATTGCAGGCGCGACTCTAGCCGAGCAGGAGCTTCACGAGCCACGCGTCCCGGTCGGCGAGCGCCTGCGCGTCGAGCTCGTGCGGCGCGTCGTAGGAGCGGCGCTCCTTCGGCTGGCTGGCCGCACGGAAGTAGGCGTCGACGTCCTTCGCCGGGGAGACGGGATCACGCGTGCCGTTCTGAAAAAGGAGCGAGACCGGCGCGGCACTGGAGACGTAGTGGACCGGATCGATGACCGAGTACGCACGGACGTATGCCTTCAGCTTCCTGGCGCCGAGACGCTTGCAGGCAACTGCGATCGCGGTGCTCAGGTGAGCTCGCCCCGACTGGATGACGGCGCCGCGGAGCCGATGATCGACACCGACGAGCGCGCCGGTCACAGCCGCGCCGAAGCTGAAGCCCACGGCCGCGACGCGCGCCGGATTGGCGCCGGGCAGTTGCGCGAGCAGGTCGAGGGCACGGCGACGGCCGATCACGTAGTTCGAGAAGGCCCGCACGTCGGCGGCGGCGCGACAGCTCAGCAGAAGACCCGGCGGGGCGATTGTCAACGACGCGATCCCGAGCCGCGCGAGCCGGTCCGCGTCGGGCAGCTGGGTGGTGGCAGTTCCTCCGTACCCCGGCGAAAGGAGGACCACAGGCCACGGGCCGCTCCCGGCCGGATGTGTCCAGTACGCGGCTCTCCGTCCACGGCCCGCGTCGAAGGAGAGCGCCTGGCGCACAACGCCGTCATTCGCCTGGACCTCGCCGAGCCTCGGGCTCAGCGGACGGTTGCGGTCGTACGAGAAGCGCGGCCGGGCAGCAAGTGCGGTCGGCCGAAGCGCGACGTCCATCGCCGCGGCGAGCACCGGATCGCGCCCCGCGAAGAAGTCGACCGACGACAGCGGCACCAGAACATGCGGGTCGATCGCGACTCGAGGATCGTCTGCCTTCGACTTCTGCCAGTAGATCGCCGCAACGCGAAGCTGGACACCCGAGGCGGGCAGGGGCGTGTTGACGGTGTCGCCGTACAGGTTCGGACTGCCGCCGCTCGGCTCCCCGACGAAGACCGGCCTGGCGACGCCCTCGAGCTCAGTGGCGAAGTTCTCCGCAGCGGAGAACGTCGTGCGAGAGAGGAGAACGACGACACGCTTCGTCCTCGAGACACGCTGCAACGCATCGCGGAGATACACGTACGTGTGGTTGTCGCCGCCGCCGTTATTGCGCAGGTCGACGATCACGGCGCGCAGTCGCCTGGCCTTCGCGGCCCGTAGCAATCGCCGCGAAGCAGTCCACGTCGAGCCGAGGATCTCGTTGTAGCCGACGTAGAAGATCCGACCGCCTTTCAGCGTCGTCGTCCACAGGCGCTCGCCGCGACGGGCGACGAATGGGGGCACCGTCCCTGTGATTCCCTGCGGGATCAGGGGATGGACGAGGTCGCCGATCCCTCGCGCGTAGTCCGCGACCGTGAGTGGCTGCAACCGCGATTCGAAGCGCCGCCCGTCGCGCTCGAACGTGAAGGTGACCGGCCCGACGTCGGGCACGAGCCCGAGGCCGTGCAGCACCTCGGGCGTGTTGAGGTAGGTCGTCGCCCGCAGGGTGAGCGTCGAATCGTTGTCGTGCGGGACGAGCGGCTTCACGGCCGCAAGCACGTCCTCGAGCGGCCGACCGTTCACCGCCACGACTTTCGCGCGCAACAGATCCGACCCGCCCGCCTGCCCGACGACGTACGTCCCGTCGGAGAACGTGTACATGCGAATCGGATACGCATGCAGAACGCGCTGGTTCGCCGGATTCAGCGGGAAGATCCCCGTGTGCCCGTCGCGGACGCCGGGAAGCGCGGCCAGCCGCATGAGCCCCACGAGGAGCCCGTCCTCGTCGAGTGACTCCGCGTTCGCGGCCAGGTCTGCGACCGCGGTGTCGAAGCGGGCCGGTGGGAGGTCGTGGAAGAGATTCGGATGGTCCTCACGGAGGTGCTGTGCCGCGAGCTGCACATCGTCCGCGGGCGCCGACGCGGGCACCAGGCCGACGAGCAGCATCGCGAGCATCGCGCCGATCACCGAGACAGTTCCTTCAGAGCCCGTTCGATCCACGCGATGCGGCACGGCACGAGCTCGAGGCCGTAGCGGAGCGTCAGGTAGCCGTAGCGGCTCTCTGGCTTGCGGGCGATGTTCCGCTCGATCGCGCGGTACTCGTCCAACTGCTCGAGTTGCTCCTCGCGCGCGTTCTCGAGTTGCGCGAGCAACGCCGTGCGTGGCACGAGCTTGGCGAAGAAGACCTTCAGCATCAGCTCGTCGAACGAACGCGGCTGCGCGTGCTCGAGCCACGCACGAACGGCTCGCTTCCCCCCGGGCGTCAGCGTGTAGAGCTGCTTGTCCGGGCGTGTCTCCTGCCGTACCGTGCGCCGGCGTGCCAGCCCGCCTTCAACGAGGCGGGGCAGGACCGCGTAGAGCTGGCTCTTCGCGGGTGACCAGATGTGGCCCACGCTCGCTTCGACGCGCTTCAGGAGGTCATAGCCCGAGCGCTCTCCCTCCGCGAGCACGCCGAGGGCCACCGCCTCCGTCGTAGTCAGCTCCGTAGTCTGAGCCGGAATAGTCCGCACCGGACTATCCGACGTCCACGACCGGAGGAAGTTAGGAGAGCACCGAGATCGAGCCGCGCTCGGCTTCGAAGACCGCTTCCGTCACGTCGCCGAGGTCCTCCCCGTCGACCTGAAGCGGCAGCGGCCGGTCTGTCTTCACCTCGATCCGGTCGAGGTCGTGGCCCCGCAGGGCATTGCGCGCGGGGCGGCCCCTAGCGAGGGCGTACAGAAGTGGCGGCAGCGTGCGCGGCGTCACCGACACCGGCGCAAGGAAATCGAGCCCCTCCTCGAACACGGCCTCCGGCGTTGCCTTGATCGCAATTGCCTTGAGGAATGAGTAGACATTCACGTTCGCGACGAACACGAACGCCGCGCGTCCGAAGCCCTTCACTTCGAGCATCGGCTCGAGCCTGCCTCGGTGCTCGACGAGCAGGCGCGCGAACGTGCTCACGAAGGCGAGATCTCCCGGCCGCGTCCCGTCGGGAGAGCGGCCGCGGTCGTCGATCCGCCGGACGACCTCGGCATCGATTCCGATCCCCGCGCCGAATGCGAAGCGCCGGTCGTTGACCCGGCCGGTGGAGATCCGCCGGAAGCGATTCGCTTCCAGTGCAGCTGCCAGCTGCTCGGCCGCCGCGACCGGGTCGCGCGGCAGGCCGAGCGCGCGCGGCAGAACGCTCGTGCCGCCTCCCGGGACGAAGCCGAG
>DATHGN010000072.1:0-2051 GCA_035317565.1 Gaiellaceae bacterium | reverse complement strand
CGTGAGCCGGCTCTTCACCCACGAGCCCTTGCCTGAGGCGAGCACCAGCCCGCATGCCGTCAGGACGAGGAAGGCGACGAGTAGCGTCAGCAGGAGACCGCCGAAAGGCGTGTAGAGCGGGGAGGGGAGCTCGCGGCCCTTACCGGCGGGAGTCTCGAGGTCGCCCGGTACGGTCAGGTCGGCCGCCGCGGCGCCCTCGGGATCGAGGGATGCCCGGAGGTGGAGCTTCTCGCCCGGCCTCGCTGCGGTCACCCACTCGAGCCGCCAGGTACGGCGGAGCTCGGCGGCGACCGAGGCGTAGACGCCCTTGAGCACCGCGCTCGAGACAGCGCCGTGGAAGGTGCCTCCGGTCTCGCGCGCGATCTGCTTGAGCGGCTGCCGGGTCGCGTCCGTGCTGCCGATGACGATCGGGTAGACGAGCGCACTGGCCTTCCGCGCCACCTCGACCGACTGAGCCAGCGAGGACGCGCTCGAGACGTCCTGCCCATCGGTGAGCAGGACGACCACGCGTGCGCGGCCCACTTCCTTCGTCAGCATCGTGGCGGAGAGGGCGAGCGCGTCGTAGAGCGCCGTTCCGGACTTGGCGTCCACGGACATCGTGCGCAGCGCGTCGTCCGAGTCGATCGTCGAGGACGAAAAGCGCGTCAGCTGGACGGCGTGCGACCCGAAGACGACCACGGCGATTCGATCGGAGCCCGCCTTGGCGCCGATGAATTGCCGGGCGGCGGCGACCGCATCGTCCAGCTGCCGTCCTGCCATCGACCGCGAGCGGTCGACGGCGATCACGACGCTCTTCGCGGAGGCCAGGTTCTGAGTAGTCAGGTCGAGCACGCGCTGGCCGTTCTCGGTCAGGGTCGGCGGCTGGCTCGAGGCGACCGGCGAGACGATGGTGGCGTGGAGCGTCGGGTACCCGGTCGCGTCGACGCCGCGCAGGCTGACGTTCGCGCTCGCGGCCACTGGTGCGAGAAGGGCGACGAGGGCGACGGCGACGAGGCTGCGGATCAAGATGACCCGCCTCATTCGAACCCGCCGTAGCTCGCGGCTGCGTAGTTCGACCGGAAGGAGGCAGAGTCGCCGAAGAACGTCGGCGGAAGGCTGACTCCGTTCGCCGCCATCTTGTCGAGGAAGTGGGGCTTGAGCCCGGTGCACTCGAGCTCGGCAAGGAGCTTGACCGGCTTCCCTGACGAAGCTGCGTCCTCGTCCGGCGGCTTTGCCACGTAGACGTCCTGCAGGGTGATGACCTCCGACTCCATCCGCAGCACCTCGGTGATGTGGGTGATACGGCGCGAGCCGTCGACAAGGCGTGCGATCTGGATGAGGAGGTCGAAGGCGCTGGCGATCTGCTCGCGGATCGCGCGATGCGGCAGCTCGACACCGGCGGTGAGCACGAGCGTCTCGAGACGCGAGAGGGCATCGCGAGGCGTATTGGCGTGGATCGTGGTCAGTGAGCCTTCGTGGCCCGTGTTCATCGCCTGGAGCATGTCCAGGGTCTCGGCGCCGCGGACCTCGCCGACGATGATCCGGTCGGGGCGCATGCGCAGGGCGTTACGAACGAGCTCGCGGATGCGGATCTCGCCCTCGCCTTCGATGTTCGGCGGGCGCGCCTCGAGCGTGATCACGTGCTCCTGCTGAAGCTGGAGCTCGGCGGCGTCCTCGATCGTGACGATGCGCTCGTCGTTTGGGACGAAAGCGGAGAGAGCGTTCAGCGTGGTCGTCTTTCCGGTGCCTGTACCGCCGGAGATCAGCACGTTCAGCTTCCCGCGCACGCACGCGGAGAGGAACTGCGCCGCCTCGGGCGTGGTCGTGCCGAACTCGATCAGGTCGTCGATCGTGTACGGGTCACGCGAGAACTTCCGGATCGTGAGCGTCGGCCCCCGCAGCGAGAGCGGCGGGATGATGGCGTTGACACGGCTTCCGTCAGGAAGGCGCGCGTCCACCATCGGCGACGCCTCATCGACGCGTCGACCGACCTGCGAGACGATCTTGTCGATGATCCGAAGCAGGTGGGCGTTGTCGACGAAACTCGCGTCGGAGAGCTCGATCTTCCCGCG
>DATHGN010000071.1:0-6113 GCA_035317565.1 Gaiellaceae bacterium | reverse complement strand
CTCCTTCAACGCGGCCACGACGGGCCGGATGTTGATGATCGTCTGCGGCGTGATCGTGTCGACGTCCTCCGTCGTCATCCGCTCGCGGACGACGCGCTCCATGCGGTAGAGCCCGACGCGGAAGGCCTCCTGGATCAGCTCTCCGACCGTGCGCAGGCGCCGGTTGCCGAAGTGTTCGTACTCGTCGAGCTCGGTGCGGATCGGGTCCCGTGAGAGCACGATCGCGTCGGCGGCGAAGTCCTTCGAGTCCTCGGGGACGCCGAGGCGATGCGGCAGCTCGATGAGCTTCTGGACGAGCGCGAGGATGTCCTCGGTCGTCAGGACCCTGGTGTCCTCGGGGACGTTCACGCCGAGCCGCTGGTTGAGCTTGTAGCGGCCGACCTTCGTCAGGTCGTAGCGCTTGGGGTCGAAGAAGAGCGCCTTGAGCAGGTTCCGCGCGTTGTCGAGCGTCGGAGGCTCACCGGGGCGCTGCTTCTTGAAGACCTCGATCAGCGCCTCTTCCTCGCGCGTGGACGGGTCCTTCTCGAGCGTGTTGACGATGAAGATCGAGTTGTTGAACAGCTTCAGGATCGCCTCGTTCGAGGAGGTGTCGAGCTTGAAGCCGGTCGACGGATCCTCCTCGGGGAGCGCCCGGAGCAGGGTCGTGATCGGGAGCTTGCGCTTCCGGTCGATGCGCGCGTAGGCGATGCCCTTCTTGTCGATCTCGAGCTCGAGCCACGAGCCGCGTGAGGGCATCAGGTTCGCGGTGAAGACCTGCTTCGTCGCGTCCTTGGGCTCCATCAGGTAGGCGCCCGGGCTGCGGACGAGCTGGGTCACGATGACCCGCTCGGTGCCGTTGATGATGAACGTGCCCCACTCGGTCATCATCGGGAAGTCCCCCATGAAGACCGTCTGCTCGCGGATCTCGCCCGTCTCCTTGTTGACGAAGCGGACGGTCATCGAGAGCGGAGCCTGGTAGGTCAGGTCCTTTTCGCGGCACTCCTTGATCGAGAACTGGGGCTCTCCGAACTTGTAGGCCCCGAACTCGACGGCGAGGGTGCCGGTGTAGTCCTCGATCGGCGAAATGTCGTCGATCGTCTCGCGAAGACCTTCGTCCAGAAACCACTGAAACGAGGCCTTCTGGATATCGATCAGATTGGGAAGGTCGAGGACGTGCTTGAGACGCGAGAAGCTGGTGCGCGCGCTAGGCGCAGCGACCTTGGTGGTCAAGAGATGAAGCCTCCCTTAGAAATACGGTGCGAGAACGGAAAATCGGGCGAGAAACGGGTACGGCGGGCAGACGGGCGTGGACAGGCGGAACAGCGGCGCAACCCGTCAGGGTACCCGAGACCTGCGCTTCTGCGCAAGGGTAACCCTGCGGAATCCGCCGAATGCTGGTGCCATGGTAGCGCCCAGCGCGGGAAACCGCCAGGGGCGCCCTCAGGGCACCCCTGGCGAGCGAACCTCCCTGGACTACTTGACCTCGACCGTGGCGCCGGCTTCCTCGAGCTGGCTCTTGATCGAGTCGGCCTCCTCGCGCGGGATGCCTTCCTTGACCGCCTTCGGGGCCGAGTCGACGACGTCCTTGGCCTCCTTGAGGCCAAGGCCCGTGATCGCGCGGACGACCTTGATCACCTGGATCTTCTGACCGCCCGCAGCCGTGAGGACGACGTCGAAGGCGGTCTGCTCTTCGGCTGCGGCGCCGTCCCCGCCCCCGCCGCCGCCCGGGGCGGCGATGGCGACCGGTGCGGCCGCCGTGATGCCCCACTCGTCCTCGATCTTCTTCTTCAGCTCGACGAGCTCGAGAACGCTCATCTTGCCGAGCTCGTCGAATACCTTGTCGGTCGCGCTAGCGGCCATTACTGCTCCTCCTCTTCAGTTTCAGTTTGAGTGTCGGTTGCTTCAGCTTGTGGCTCTGAGCCATTTGCCTCTTCTGCGACGGGCTCCGCGCCAGGAGGAGCGGAAGGCTCCTCCACGGTTTCCGCCGCTTGTGGCTCTGAGCCACTTGCGACGGCTTCGGATGTGTCCCCCTGCTCCCGGAGCTGTTCGATGCGAGCATCGAGCAGGCCATAGAGGTCCTGTACCGGGGCCGTGAAGAGACCCACGATCGCGGTCAGCGGCGAAGTGATCGCGCCCAGCACCTGGCTTCGGAGCACGTCGAAGGGCGGCAGCTTCGCGAGCGACTCGATCTCGGCGGCCTCGATCGGCCTGCCTTCGAGCAGGCCACCCCGAACCTCGAGCACGCGGGTGTCACGGGCCGCATCCACGAGCGCCTTCGCGACCGCGACGGGGTCGCCGTCGGATTCGAGAAAGGCGATCGCCGTGGGCCCCTCGAGCATCGCGAGCAGCGCGGTGGAACCCGCGGCCTCGGCCGCGCGCCTCGTGAGCGTGTTCTTCACGACGGCGAAGCGCGCGCCGTGCTCGATCAGCTTCGAGCGCAGCTCGTCGATCTGGGGCATGGTCAGGCCGCGGTAGTCGGCGACCAGGAGCGTCTCGGTGGTGCGCAGGCGCTCCGTCAGCTCGGCGACCACTCGCTCCTTGTCCTCTTTCTTCACTTACTCACCTCCTCGAACGAATCGAGCCCGCACACAGGCGGGCTCGCTGAAGGAGGCGAAAACCTCTTCACCGATCCACCTCGGGAAGGCCTCTGGCGCTTGCGCGCCTGCTTCCTGTCTACGGCGACGGACTCTGTTGACTAGGCCGAAACTGGTTCTTGTGTCTCCTCGAGCTCTTCGACGATGCCGCGGACCTTGGCGGTGTCGACGTGAATTCCGGGGCCCATGGTAGTGGCAAAGGTGATCTGCCGGATGTAGCGGCCCTTCGCGACCGCGGGCTTCGCGCGGACGATCTCCTCCACCAGCGCGGCATAGTTCTCGACGAGCTGGCGCTCGTCGAAGCTCTTCTTGCCGATCGCCACATGGACGTTCGCACCTCGGTCGGTGCGGTATTCGAGCTTGCCCGCCTTTGCGTCGCGGACTGCCTTCCCCACGTCCATCGTCACGGTGCCGGTCTTCGGGTTCGGCATCAGGCCGCGCGGACCGAGAATGCGTCCGAGCTTCCCGACGTTCCCCATCTGGTCCGGTGTGGCGATCGCGACGTCGAAGTCGGTGAATCCCTCCTCGACCCGCTTCGCGAGATCGGCGGAGCCGACGACGTCGGCGCCGGCCTCCTGCGCCTCCTTCGCCTTGTCACCCTCGGCGAAGACGGCGACCTTCGCGTCCTTACCGGTTCCGTGGGGAAGCATGAGCGTCCCGCGGAGCTGCTCGTCTGCGTGGCGGACGTTCAGGCCGAGCCGGAAGTGGACCTCGACCGTCTCGTCGAACTTCGCCGTTGGCATCTGCTTGATGATGCGGACGGCCTCCGCGGGCGAGTACTCGCGCTCGCGCTCGAAGAGCGACTTCGCATTCCGGTAGTTCTTGCCGTGCGTCATCTGAGCACGTCGGTCTCTACGCCCATCGACTGGGCGGTGCCGGCGATGATCCGCATCGCCTGGTCGACGTCACGAGCGTTCAGGTCCGGCATCTTCGTCTCGGCGATCTGGCGCACCTGGGCGTTGGTGAGCCGGCCGATCTTCTCGCGGTTCGGCTCGCCCGAGCCCTTCTCGACCCGCAGCGCCTCCTTGATCAGGACGGCGGCCGGCGGCGTCTTCGTGATGAAGGAGAAGGAGCGGTCCTCATACACCGTGATCTCGACCGGCGTGATGCGCCCGTTCTCCTGCTGGGTCTGGGCGTTGAACGCCTTGCAGAACTCCATGATGTTCACGCCGTGCTGGCCGAGCGCGGGACCGACCGGCGGCGCTGGGTTGGCCTGCCCCCCGGGGATCTGCAGCTTGATGAGTGTCAGAACTTTCTTGGCCATGATCAGTCGAGCTTCTTGACTTGATCGAACGTGAGCTCTACGGGAACCTGGCGCTCGAAGATGTCGACGAGGACCTTGAGCTTCTGCTGATCCGCGTTGACGTCGACGACCTCGCCGTCGAAGTCGGAGAGCGGCCCGGAGGTCACCTTCACGGACTCGCCGAGCGAGAACTCGACCTGGGCGCGCGGGCGGTCGCCGTCGCCGCGGCCGGTGTGCAGGATCCGGTCGACTTCCGGCTGGGCGAGGGGTACGGGCTTCGCGCCGGCGCCGACGAAACCGGTCACACCGGGCGTGTTCTTCACGACCGTCCAGGCCTCGTCGGTCATGTCCATGTTGACGAGCACGTAGCCCGGGAGCACGCGCTTCTCGGTCTGGACCTTCTGGCCCTCCTTCGTCTCGATCACCTGCTCGGTCGGGACGACGACTCGGCGGAACTTCGGCGCCTGGTTCATGGACATGATCCGGTGCTCGAGATTGGTCTTCACCTTGTTCTCGTGGCCCGAGTACGTGTTGATGACGTACCAGCGGAACATCAGTGCCGCTCCCAGTGATGCTGCCGAGTCTCTGGGTCGCCAGCACCAAGCTCGCGGCCGCACTCGACCGCAGCCAAGGCTGGTTGCCTTGGCAAGGTCGAGGGTGGACTCGGGCGCCGCGTGATGGCGGGCCAGAGGCCGGCATGTATTGCTGGGAGGGGCACTAAACGAACACGTCCTGCACGAGGCGCTTGAAGACGAGGTCACACGTGTACAAGAAGATGCCGACGATCACGCAGGCGATCAGGACG
The DNA here is from genome assembly GCA_035317565.1 of Gaiellaceae bacterium. GTDB lineage: Bacteria > Actinomycetota > Thermoleophilia > Gaiellales > Gaiellaceae > 3-1-20CM-4-69-9. The sequence goes on along the minus strand of DATHGN010000071.1, from coordinate 1,492 downwards.
ACGACGACGCCCTGGATCAGCTGGGCCTGGGTGGGCCATTCGACCTTCTTGAGCTCGGCAATCGACTCGCCGACGAAGCCTCGGACGCCTCCGCCTTTGGCTGCCCTCGGCTCACGCGCAGGCTCGGGACGAGCCGCGGCGCGGGCGGTCGGCCTGGGGGGCGGCGCGGGGGGCCCGCCCGGAAGGGCGGCTTCGCTGCCGGGGGTCATCTGCGCTCTGCGGGCACGCCGCTGCGCACGCGTCTGGCGTGCCATCTAGCGCGTCTCCCGGTGAGCGGTGTGAGTTCCACACCAGCGGCAGTACTTGCGGACCTCGAGCCGGTCGGGCGTGTTCCGCTTCGACTTGGTGCTCATGTAGTTCCGCCGCTTGCACTCGTTGCAGGCGAGCGTGATTTTGTCTCGTACTCCAGTGGCCATTTCAGTCTCGAATTAGAAGGAAAGCGCACGCCGAGACAAGACCCGGGCCCGCGCGGCTACAAAGTGTAGCCAACCGGTCGAAGTCCGGCCATCCGCCGATGCCGGCAAAGCCGGCATCGGCGGCGGATGTTGCTACTTCGTACGGCTGATCAGCTTGTCCAGCCGAGCTGAGACCTTGGCGAGCTTTTCCTGGGCCTGGGCAGCAGTGATGCGCTTCGCTGCGACGGCCTTGTCCAGGTGGGCCTTGAACGGCTTGACGAGGGCCCCCTTCAGCCCGTCGGCCGTCTTCCCGTGAGTCGTCGCGACCTGGGCCAGCGACTTCCCCGCCTTCAGATCTGCTGCGAGAGCCTTCGGCGTGACGCCGATGTAGCGCGCGGCCGCATTCAGCAGCCTCGATTTCCCCGCTCGTCGCGTGACCTTCCCGATCTTCGCATTGACGATCCGGTCGATGAGCTTCCCAGCCCGCTCGAGCTTGGTCTGCTCCTGAGCGCTGGTCGCCTTCCCCGCACCGACAGCCGTATCGAGCTTCGCCTTGACCGCGGCGAGCATCGCTGCCTTGAGCCCGTCGACCGTCTTGCCGTGAGCAGTCGCAATCTGCGCAAGCGTCTTCCCAGCCCGCGCGTCCTTGACGAGGTCAGCCTTGCCAACCCCGATGTACTGCGCAGCCGCCTTCAAAAGCAAGCCCTCCCCGTGCCCCTTACCGGCAACTGCGGCACCAGCCCCAGCCCCACCAACGAGCACCGCAGCAGCAGCGATAGCGGCAAACGCCTTACGAGACCCCAAAAGCATGCTCATGTTCCTCCCCTTAGGTGACGGCCTCATAAGAACACGCCAATTTGAAGAAAGCATGAAGCACTCGCCACCGTTGCCGGCGTCGGCCACAGCGGCCCTGCGACAGCGGATCGCCGCAAGATCATCATGGCCCGGCGCAGCCGGGCCGGATCTTGCGGCGGCAAGTAGCGGCGGCAGGACTCGAACCTGCGACACGCGGATTATGATTCCGCTGCTCTAACCAACTGAGCTACGCCGCCCTGTAAGCCGATTTTAGCGACGATCGAAGTCATCATGGCTTCGCG
>DATHGN010000070.1:0-8396 GCA_035317565.1 Gaiellaceae bacterium | reverse complement strand
TGAGCTCAGGCGTCACGTTGAACGTGAACGCACCGCCGCTCGTGGTTTGCAGCGTGGCCACGACCTGCTTCGTGGTCTGCCCGAAGGGCAGCGCCGCGATCGTGACCGTCTCGCCGGCCCGCTTGCTGTTCACCACGCCGGACAGGGTCACCTGCGTCCCGAACTTCACGACCGGTGCGGACACGGCGAGCGATACCACCGGCGACGCACCGCGAACGATGACGGTTCCCTTCAGTGCGGGATGGAGGCCGTCGTGGTAGCGGAACGTCCCCCCACCCCGGAAGGCATGGGTGTAGCTCTTGCCTTTCGCCAGGATCGGCGAGGCGAACGAGCCAGCGTTCGCCACGACCTGATGAGTCTTCGTATCCGTGTTCGTCCATGTGACGGAATCGTCCTGGTTGATCGTCACGCTGGCCGGCACGAACCCCGTGCTCCTGATCTGAACTGTGCTCGTCGCCGTGGACGCCGGTGCTGCCAGCACCAGTGCCACACCTGCCATTGCGATCGGAATGAACCTGCGCATCCTGGAACCCCCTGTGTTTTCCCCTTCCTTCCCTTCAGACGTGCGAGGCGCGTAAGCGGTTTTTAAGCGTTTGGTATGGGTCCTCCTTGTGGTGGAGACCCCGGGTCTGCTCCAATCCAGCAGACGTGGAATTCCGTAGAGATCCCGAGAAGATGGGCATAAGTCTTGCCTTGCCATCGGCCATGCCCCATGGCGCCAACCGGGAAACGACCGGCCTGAACCTGCCAGACCTCGGCAGGCTGACCGACGGCGACCTAATCCGGCGCGTCGCTCGGCGGGATGCGAATGCCTTCGAGGCGCTCTACCACCGCTTCGCGCGGCCGGTTTTCGGCCTTGCGCTCAGGCGACTCGGTGACCGGATGCGCGCCGAGGACGCGGTCCAGGAGACGTTCGCAGCGGTCTGGCGCTCCGCCCGGACCTACAAGCCCGACCGCGGCGCGGGCGCCCCCTGGCTCTACGCGGTCGCGCGCAACGCGATCGTCGACCGCAGCCGGAGCCGGAGTGAGCCTCCGGGAGAGGTGCCCGACATCGCCTCGACGGAGCTGGGCCCTGACGAACGCGCGGAGGCGTCGTACGTGTCGTGGCGGGTGCACCGCGCCCTCGAGAGTCTCCCGCCGAATGAGCGCGACGTCATCGAGCTGGCCTACTACAGCGGCCTTTCGCAGAGCGAGGTCGCAGACTTCCTCGGCATCCCGCTCGGTACCGTAAAAACGCGGACCCGTGCCGGCCTGGGCCGGCTGGCCGATCTACTCGAAGGAGAACTGCAGTGAGGCGCGAGCCCGATTTCGACGAGCTGATCGGGAGCGACGTCCCCGCGGAGGAGCGGGACCGGCTTCGGCGAGCCCACGATCTCCTCGTGCGCGCGGCCCCGCCGCCCGAGCTCTCGCCGGAGCTGGATCTAGTGCCGTGGCCCGACGAGTCGCAGCAGCCTCTCACCAAGCCCGTTCACCGCAGGCCACTCCTGATCGCCGCCGTGATCGCGACTCTGGTCGGCGGCGGGTTCGTGCTTGGCCAGGCGACAGCCCCGAGCTCGACGTCTTTGAGCACCGAACACGTCGTGCGACTGGCCGGAACGGATCTCGACCCCAATGCGACGGGGGTCCTCCAGCTCGGCAAGGCCGACACGGAGGGCAACTGGCCGATGGCCCTGCACATCAAGGGACTCGACCGGCTCCCCAAGGGCGGCTACTACGACCTCTACCTGACAAAGAGCGGCAAGCCCGTCGTCCTCTGCAGCACGTTCAACTCGAACGGCGGCGAGGCCACGATCCGCATGAACGCCGCCTATGACCTCAGCCGGTTCGACAGGAACGGCTGGGTGGTCACACGCCAGCCAGCCGGGCACTTCAAGCCCGATCAGATCGTTCTGAAGCCCGCCTAGGGCGCGACGCGGTTCGCAGCGACGAAGGCCGCGTGCGTGACCGGCATCTTTGCCGCGAAGAACTGCTCGACGGCGTCGGCGTAACGCCTGATCTCGCGCTGCGCGGTCTCGGCTGCGCGCAGGGAGACGAAGTTCATCAACGCGCGGGCGTTGACCGTCCAGAAGAACTCCGTATACGCGCCGACCGGCATCACCGAGCGGGCGAGCTCCCGCGCGACGCCGGCCTCGACAAGCCGCTCGTACGTCTCGAAGGCGTGCTGATAGACCTCCCGAAACTCCTCACGCGTCCGCTCGGCCAACTCCTCATCGACCGGCTCGAAGGAGTAGGCGCCGGGCTTCCCGACCTGGCTTCGCACGTCCTCCAGCTCAGGCACGTAGAAGTCGTCGGTCGCCTTCGCATAGCGCATCGAAAACTCGTTGAAGGAGCCGACACGGTGCCGGAACCACTCGCGCGCGACGAAAATCGGCGCGCGGATGTGGAACCGGAACGCGTTGTGCTCGAACGGGGTCCCGTGCCTATCTCGCATCAGGAACCGGATCAATCCCTCGTCGGCCTCCTCCATCTCGTCCTTGCGACGGGCAAAACTGACCCGGGCGGCGTTCACGACCGAGAGGTCGGTCGCCATCGCGTCGTCCAGCCGCACGAACCCGTGGTCGAGAACACGGATGGCGTCTTCGGCTATCACTCTGTCGGTCGTGGCCATGGGTCGAGCGAGTTTATCCGGGGTGCATGTCGGCACCTCCGGCTGGTCCTACCCCTCGTGGAAGCCGGGGTTCTATCCGGCCGGGACGCCGGCGAAGGAGTTTCTCGGCTTCTACGCGCGGCAGTTCTCCACGGTCGAGCTGAATACGACCGGCTACCGGCTACCAGCGGAAGGGCAGTTCGCACGCTGGGCAGAGCAGACGCCGCCGGGGTTCACGTTCGCGCCGAAGCTCGCGGGCAACAGGCCGGGCATGCTTGCGGAGTTCGGGTCGCGGGTGCGCGCTCTCGGCGACCGGCTTGGGCCGATCCGCGTTCAGCTGATCAGCGCCCGCGACGAGGGGATGATCGAGGTGATCCTCGGCTCGCTCGATCCGGGACTGCTCGTCGCGTTCGACCTCGAGCATCCGTCGTGGGACGGGATCGAGCCGCGGCTGGCGGAAGCGGGCGCCGTGCGCGTCAACGATCTCGAGCACGATGCGCCGTTCCGCTACGTGCGCTTTCGTGATCCGCCCTACGACGATGAGGCGATTCGCGAGTGGGCCGCGCGCCTGCGGGACGTCGACGTCCCTCTGTATACGTACTTCCGGCACGAAGACGAGCCGACCGCGCCGGCGTACGCCTTACGTCTGCTCGAGCTGCTCGATCAGTGAACGTGGCACTTCTTGTCGGCTCCGGCGACGGAGTCCTGCAAGGCGTTCTGCTGTCGCTCGTATGCAACATCCGTTGAGCTGTTCGGGTCGTAATCGTGCAACCCCGGGATCGTGATGCTGACGTCGGGGGTGACTCCAGGGCCGGGCGCCGTCAGGCGGTACATCGTGCCGTTGCCCGGGCCGCGTGAGTTGAATCGGTAGAAGCCATAACAGAAGACTCCCGTCGGACGGTGAGCGAGGAACGCGTTCTCCCGCCGCCAGCCTTTCCCGTAGCGCGAGTTGAATGTGTCGACGTAGATGTTCCGGCCGTAACCGTCGAGCGGTGAGCCGGCACGTGTCGCAGAGAAGCCGTACACGGGCTTGCCGGCGTAGGTGAGCCTCCCGAACAGGTGGTGGTAGCGGCCGCCGTAGACCCAGTCTGTCCACGCCTCCAGAGTTGCGATCGGGCCGGACCAGTGGGAGAGGTGGAGCTCCCAGGCTCCCAGCCCGCGCTGGGGGCGCCCGTCGAGGTTCGAGAGCGTTCTGCGCCACGACTGCAGTGCCCAGTAGGAGCCGTCGGGCGCGGCGCATGCTGCGACCTGGAACGCGAGCTTCGGGCCGTCGTACGCACGACACTGGTTCTTGAACGACGTCCACTGTCGGCCCGAGTAGTCCTTGCGGAAACGCACCTGCGGCTTCCCGCTCGTCGGCTGCCGTGCGTCGACCGCACCCCACGCGAGCACGTGCATGGCGCGTCCACGAACCCGGTAGCTGGTGAACGCGCGACCGCTTGCGTCGACAGCGAGCCTGACGCTCTGCGGGTTGCGATCGATGATCTCGGAAGCGTTCGCTGCTTCAGCGGCGGACAGGGCGAGGAGCATCGCTGCGGTGAAGAAGACGGCGGTCTTCATCAAGCTCAACGTACCCGCATCGACAGATACCAGGCTCCCTCAACAGAGGGATTCGAGCAGTCAGAACCGCGTGGTTGCGCCGAAGTGGCGCTCGTACGCGCCCGTTTCGACGATCTCGGCGATCTGGGCGATCGCGAACCGGAGCTCGTCGTCCGTGTTGAAGTAGTGCGGTCCGATGCGAATGCCGGCGTCCGGCCGGAAGTCGCAGATGATCTCGCGCTCGCCGAGCTCGGAGTGCACGGCCTCGAACTCCGGCGTGCGCACCGTGACGGTGCCCCCGCGGCGCGCAGGGTCGCGAGGGCTGCCGACCTCGAAGCCGGCCTCGTCACAGAGGTCGATCAGCAGCTGCGTCTGCCGGACCGAGTTCTCGCGGATTCGTTCGACGCCGATCTCCTCGATCAGGTCGTAGCCCGCGGTCCCTGCGTAGAGCGCAGGCACGTTCGGGGTGCCGGTGAGGAAGCGTGCAGCGCCGTCGGCGTACTCGAGCTCGGGCTCGAAGCCGAACGGCCGGGCATGAGCCTGCCAGCCGACAAACGTCGGCTCGAGCACATCCGCCAGATCGGGACGGATGTAGAGCCAGCCGTTTCCCGGACCGCCACAGAGCCACTTGACGCTGCCGCCGACCGCGAAGTCCACGTTGAGCGCTGCGACGTCGAGCGGGACGATGCCGGCCGACTGGTACGCGTCGAGCACGACATGCGCGCCGACTTCGTGCGCACGGCGGATGATCGCCTCCACGTCCTGGATCTCACCGGTCTTGAACAGGACGTGCGTGATCGGCACGAGCAGCGTGCGGTCGTCAATCGCGTCGACGATCGCCCGGTCGTCCTGGACGACAACGACGTCGAGCTCCGGCTGGGCTTGGTAGAGGTAGCGCACGCTCGGGAAGTTGCCTTCCTCGTAGACGACGCGATTTCGGTGCGGGTCGACCGGGCGGAAGCAGGACAGCACGATCGCCTCGGCGACGGCAACGTTCTGGTGCATGACCGTCGAGCCCGACGGTGCGCCGATGATGCGTCCGATCTGGTCGCCGACCGTCATCGACATCTCCCACCAGCCCTCGGCCCAAGCCCGAATCCCGCGCTCGCGCCACATGCGCGTGAACTCGAGCACGCGGTCCTCCGCGGCGGCAGGCATGGCACCGAGCGAGTGATTGATCAGGTACGTCGTGTCGCGAAGGATCGGAAACCGCTCGCGGTAGTCCGTCAGCTCCATGGGCGGCGACTAAGTCTTCAGCTCGACGACACGTTCGTCCGGGCCGACGTAGCGGGCCGAAGGCCGGAAGAGGCGGCCGGTCTTCTTCTGCTCCATGATGTGCGCCGACCAGCCGGCGACACGCGAGCAGGCGAACATCGCGGGCGCAAGCGGCGGCGGGATCTCCGCGACGTCGAGGACGATTGCCGAGTAGTACTCGACGTTGGTCGCGAGCACCCGGTCAGGTGAACGCTTCTGCAACGCGGCCAACGCGACGCCCTCGAGCTCCTCGGCGACCTCGATCTGCGGCGCTCCCAGCTCCTTCGCCGTTCGCTTCAGGATTCGCGACCGGGGGTCCTCGGCGCGATAGACGCGGTGGCCAAAGCCCATGATCCGTTTCCCCTGGTCGAGCGTCTCCTTGACCCAACGCTCCGGATCGCCCATGCGCGCGACCTCCTCCAGCATCGGCTTCACGTATGCGGGAGCGCCACCGTGCAGCGGGCCGGAGAGTGCGCCGACCGCCGCAGAGAGCGCTGCGCCCGCGTCGGCGCCGGTCGAGGCGACGACACGCGCCGTGAACGTCGATGCATTCAAACCATGCTCAGCAGTGCAGATCCAGTACGTGTCGATCGCCTTCACGTGACGCGGGTCGGCCTCGCCTCGCCAGCGAAGCAGGAACTTCTCCGCCGCGGTCTTCCCGCGCGCGACGACCTCATCCGGAACGGGGTCCGTCTTCCCGTCGGCGAGCCGGGCAGATCGGGCAACGATGGACATCATCTGCGACGAGAGCCGGCCGAGATCCTCGCGCACCTGCTCGTCGGAGATCTCGTTGAGCTTTCCGAGCTTCCATTCGCCGGAGAGTCGCGCCGTCTCCGCCTGCAGGTCGGCCGGTGCATTGCCTGTCAGACCGACCGGTTCGTGCGGCTCGGGATCCGGCATCTTCGAGTTGATGTCGTTGTCGACGAGCAGGCCCCACACGTTCTCGTAGGGGACCTTCCCGATGAGCGGCTCGACGTCGACACCGCGATAGCGGAGCATTCCGCCCTCGCGATCAGGCTCCATGATCTCGGTCTCAACGGCGACAACGCCTTCGAGGCCTGGTCTGAAGTCGTTGTTGCTGCTCATGTCGTTTCCTCCAACTCGATGACCCGCCCGAGCGACCGTTCCCGTGCAGCCTCAAGCACCAAAGCTGCTGCGGCTACGTCCTGGACGGCGACGCCGACTGACTTATACAGGGTGATCTCATCCCGGGAGCTGCGTCCCGGCCTCGTGCCCGCCACGAGCTCCCCAAGCTCCGCGTGAACGTCCTGTGGGTCGAGACCGACGAGCTCAGGCGCACCTGCAGGAGGCGGCGTAAGTGCGGACTCACGCGACTCGACGACGAGGAGCGCGTCTCTGACGGTCTCTGCGTCGACCTCGCGACCGTTCGGATTGAGCCCGACAGAGTTCACGTGCACACCCGGGGACAGCCACTCGCGGCGAACGACGGGCTCGGTGGCGTGTGTCGTCGCCGCGACGACGTCGGCACCCCGGATCGCTTCCTCGTACGAGCTCACGGCTCGCGCCTGTGGGCCGAGCTCGTCGGCGAGCGCATCGGCTTTTGCCGGGTCACGTCCTGCGACGCGAATCTCGTCGAACTGCCGGACGCGTTGCAGCGCGCGTGCGTGCGACCGTGCCTGGACTCCCGTGCCGACGAGGGCGAGCACCTCCGAATCCTCGCGCGCGAGCAGCCGTGTCGCCAGCGCCGAGCCCGCAGCGGTTCGGGTCGCAGTGATGTACCTCCCGTCCATGAACGCCAACGGGGAGCCGTTCTCAGGATCGAAGACCGCGATCACCGCTTGATGTGTGTGCCTGTCGGTGTTCTGCGGGAAAAGGGTCACGAGCTTGCAGGCGAGCCCTGCCGAGGGAAGGTACGCCGGCATCACCCCGAGCAGACCGTGGCGCTCCTGCACCAGCGCCGCAATGCGCGGCGGCATCGACACGTCGCCGGCGCTGAGGTCTCTGTGCGCGTCCGCGAGCGCGTCGACGAGCGCATCGAGATCGAGCAGCTCACGCACCTCGGCTTCGTCGAGGAAGATCACGACAGGCGTTTGAGCAGACCAAGCGCCTGCTGATTCCACGGCACGCGGTGCGTGACGCCGGCCGCACCGACTCGCTCGCGGTTTGCGAGATACCAGTCGTACGTCTCGATCAGGGCGTCGCGGTTCGAGAGTCGGGGCTGCCACCCCAGCAACTGCTGCGCCTTCGTGACGTCGACGAAGGAGTCCTTGTGCGCGGTCTTGTAGTGCCATTCCGCGAGCGGCGAGACGCGCATGAGCTCGAGGCCGCGGAGCGCGAGCTCGGCGGGCTTTACCGGGATGGGCTGCAGCCGGGACGACGATCCCGCGTGGTCGATCAACGCCTGCAGGTCGGAACGAACGGTCCCGAACTCGGTCGCGCCGACATTGAAGGTCTCACGCGCGGCCCTCGGCTCGTGCCCTGCGCGCACGATCGCATCGACGAGATCCTCCACGCCGAGCAGCTGATAGTGGTTGTGCCCCTTGCCGAGCGTGTAGATCCGACGTCCCTCACGGATCCAGTCGAACAGGATCTCGAACACGCCGAGTCGTTCCGGGCCGATGAACGTCTTCGGGCGGATGATCGTCGTCTCGACAGCGGCGACGCGACACAGCCCTTCCGCATCGATCTTCGACTCGCCGTAAGCCCCGACGCCGACGAGCGGATCGCTCTCTTCGATCGGATGCTTCTCCGGCACGCCGTAGACCGCGGTCGACGAGATGAAGACGACACGTCTGACCCCCGCGTCGTGGGCCGCGTGCAGGACGTTCTCCGTCCCGCCGACGTTGACGGAGCGAATCGATTCGCGCGAAGCCTGAATCGGAAGCGCCGCCGCTGCATGCACGACCACGTCCGCTCCGGCGACGAGCTCACGCACTCGGTCCGGGTCGCGAATGTCACCGCGCAGCTCCTCGACGGATTGCTCGAGCTCAACATCGTCCAGAGGGACGACGTCGAGGGTGCGCACCTGGTGGCCCTCGGCCAACAGCCGTCGCGC
>DATHGN010000069.1:0-4147 GCA_035317565.1 Gaiellaceae bacterium | reverse complement strand
GTGAAGACCGCTTCGCCGTTGACGACGAAGGCGACCATGTCGTCCGAGTGGCCCGGAGTCGACAATGCCTCGACCTGCAAGCCCCCGATCTCCACCGCGTCGGTCTTGACCGGGAGGCCCAGCTCGCCCTCGTGCTCGACGTGGTCCGCGTGCGAATGGGTGCGGAGCACGGCCTGCGGCTCCACCTCCCACTTCTCGGCCGCGGCCTTCAGCGGCTCCAGCGGAGCGCCGGAATCCACGTAGAAGGCGGCCCCGCCCTCTTCGTCCGCCACGAGGTAGGCGTTCGAGAGGTACTTGGGATGGAGGCTCCGTTCGACGAGCACGGCGGTACGCTACCGGCACACCTGCGACGAGGAGGAATTGAAGATGGGTCTGCTGTCCCGAGCCGGAGAGATCATCAGGGCGAAGTTCAATGCTTTGCTCAACCGAGCTGAGAACCCGAACGAGACGCTCGACTACTCCTACGAGAAGCAGCTCACCTCGCTGCAGAACGTCAAGCGGGGCGTCGCGGACGTCGTCACCGCGAAGAAACGCCTCGAGCTCCAGACGCAGCAACTCGAGCAGAACGTCGTCAAGCTCGACACGCAGGCCCGCCAGGCTCTAGCCGCCGGCCGCGAGGACCTCGCGCGGCAGGCGCTCGAGCGGAAGTCGGCGATCCAGCAGCAGCTCCAGGATCTCGACACGCAGGTGAAGCAGCTCGCAGACCAGCAGCAGAAGCTCGTCGACAGCCAGAAGCAGCTCGAGGCAAAGGTCGAGTCGTTCCGCTCGCAGAAGGAAGTCATCAAGGCGCAGTACTCCGCAGCAGAAGCGCAGGTCCGGATCGGCGAGGCCGCGACGGGCATCGGCCGCGACATGGACAACACCGGTCTCGCAATTCAGCGCGCGAAGGACAAGACGGAGCAGATGCAGGCACGCGCCTCGGCGATCGACGAGCTCGTGACGGCGGGCGACCTCCAGGAGCTGGGCTCGGACAAGACCCAGCTCGACCGTGAGCTCTCACAGCTTGCATCACAGCAGCAGGTCGACAAGGAGCTAGAGCAGCTCAAGGCCGAGGTCGGCTCGGGCAGCGAGAAGAAGGAGCTCGAAACCTAAGCCGCAAGCGCCGGCTCGTCGGCCACGTCGGCCGGTCTTACTGCACGCCGGCTGAGTAGGTAAATGCCGGTGCCTGCGGTCACAAGGCAGGAGGATGCGGTGAGCAGCCGGTAGTCAATGACGGTCACGAGGGCAGCGCCTACTGCGATCGAGACCGTCTGTGGCGTGCCGATCAGGGTTTCCGCGGCGCCCGCGACGCGACCCTGCAGCCTCGCTGGCGAGCGCAGCTGGATCGCGGTGGCGAAGCCGACGATGAACCACGCGATGCCGGCTCCCGCCACCGCGATTCCGACTAGCACCAATGGCAGGCTCGAGGAGACGAAGCTGAGCTCGCCGACTGCGAAGAGCCCCATGCCGAACCCGACGAGCTTGACGTCGCCCACGCGGCGCAGGACCCGCGCAGCAGTCACTCCACCGGCGATTGCGCCGACCCCTTGCAAAGAGCTCAACACCCCGAAGAACGACGTCGAGCGATCCAGGCCCTGGTCGATAACGGCGAAGATCACTGTCTCCGAAAAGCCGACGAAGAGCAGGCAAAGCCCCGTCGCGACGACGATCTGACGAAGGGGCAGTGTGCGGGCGATGTGTCGCGCTCCGGCCAGGAGCTCCTCGATGAAGTGGTGTTCTTCTCTGGCGAAGCGGGGCTCGTCGACCTTCAACAGCAGCAGTGAGATCACGACCGCGACGAAACTGAGCGAGTCGAGGACCGCGACCGCGCCGCCGCCGACCGATGCGTAGATCGCGGCGCCGACCAGGGGCGCGATCAGGCGCAGCCCTTCGCGGACGGTCTGGAACAAACCGTTCGCCTCGCCGAGCAGATCACGCGGCAGGATCACCGTCATGAAGGCCGACCGAGCCGCGGCGGCGAGCGTGCCGGCGGCGCCGTAGAACGCAGCAACCGCATAGATGATCCAGGCATCCCCGCGGTCGTGGACGAACAGAAGCGACAGAACCATGACCGACTCGACGGAGTAGGTCGCGATCATCACCTTCCGTCGCGACAGCCGGTCGACCAACAACCCCGCGAGCGGCGAGAGCAGTGACGGCAGCGCTAGCGCGAAGAACACGAGGCCCGCAGCCGAGTTGCTGTCCGTCAGGTCCTTTATCCACACGCCGAGCGCGATGAAGATCGCCCAGTCGCCGAACACGGACACCGACCAACCGAAGAGAAAGACGCGCGCGTCCCTGATCCGCAACAGCTGGCGCATCAGGTCTTCGTCTGCTCGAGCGTGAGCGCGGTCGCGTCGGCCAGCAGTGGATCGAGGAGAACGTCGTCGTCCTCCACGGGCTCAGGCATCTCGCGGATCGAGCGCACCGGCGAGAACAGCACCGGCAGGAACGGGAGGCAGCAGCCGATTCCACCGATGATCAGCGTCTCTTTCAAGCCGACCCAGGTACCGAGCGCTCCGCCGAGCAGAGCACCGAGCGGGATCGTTCCCCAGATGATGAACCGCATGACGGAGTTCATGCGGCCCTGGATTCGGCCGGGCGTGATCGTCTGGCGCAGACTGACCTGCGTCACGTTGTAGAGCACGTTCGTGAAGCTGCCGATCAGCAAGGCCGGAGCCAGGACGAGGAGCGCGGCGTTTCCGTGCGGAGCAAACGCGGCGATCAGCGACATTGGGCCGCCAAGCACTGACGCCGTGATGATCGTCCTCCCGACGCCGAGCCGCGTGGAGATGCGACCCGCGGTGAACGCCGCCAGGAGCGCGCCGAGGTTGGCAAGGCTGAACGTGAGCCCGATGACGCCTGGACGCAGGTCGAGCACTCGCACCGCGTAGACCAGCAGCACCGCGAACCACAGGCTCCCGAAGAAGTTGAACGACGCAGTGCACGCGGCGATGCTCTTCAGGTACGGGTGGTGGAAGACGTAGCGGAGACCCTCGGCGATCTCGTCGCGCATGCGCGTCGACACTCCTGCTTCATGCTTCGGCGGCGGCTCGGCCTTGCGGATCCGGAAGATGAAGAGCGCCGAGCCGAGGAAGCTGACGGCGTCGAAGACGATCGCAACGGGCGCGCTCAACAGGTCGACGATGAGGCCGGCAAGACCCGGACCGCCGAGCTGCGCGCTCGAGCGGCTGATCTCCAGCTTCGAGTTCCCCTCGACAAGCTGGTGCCGGTCGACGAGCGCGGGCAGATACGACTGGTAGGCGACGTCGAAGAAGACGGTCGCGATCCCGACGAGGAAGCCCACCGCGAAGAGCTGCCAGATCGTCAGCACATCGAATGCGTACGCGATCGGGATCGAGATCAGGAGCGCCGCGCGCGCAAGATCCCCGAGGACGAGAATCGGACGCCGCGGCAAACGATCGACCCACACTCCGGCCGGCAGGCTGACGAGGACGAACGGGAGAAACTCGACGACGTTCAGGGCCGCAATCTCGAAAACCGAGGCGTCCAGCACGATCACCGCCGTGAGCGGCAGCGCGAGCGCGCTGAACTGCGTCCCGAACTGACTGACGGTCTCCGCCGACCAGAGCTTCAGAAAATCCGAGTGTTGCCAGAGACCCCTTTCTGGCCGGAGAGTCACGACTGTTCGGTGGCCTCCACCAGTGCGGGCGCCCGCTCGATGCGGACGTCACCCGACACGGTCTTCGCGAAGACCTCGACGAGCGGGCTGTCAGGAGCGGGCTCCCGTGTAGGCGCGTCTCCAAGGTCGAGCTCCGAGCTCGTCGACCCGCTAACCGTGTTCGCGTCGACGAAGACCCGGGCGCCGCTGCGGATGCCGACAGTGACGTCGCCGGAGATCGCCTTCAGCTCGATCCGACCCTTCAGAACCGCTTCGAAGTTCTGGTCCCCGGACACCGTATTGGCGCCGATCGACGCCCTGGCGTCGCGCACGTGCACGTCGCCCGAGACGAGCTGTGCCCGCAGATCGCCGCCGACCGAGCCCACATGAAGGTCGCCGGACACGCTCTGAACTTCAAGCGACGTCTGCGCCTGGTCGAGATGCACGTCGCCGCTCGCCGTCTTGATGCGAACCGCTCCGCGTGCTTCGTCGAGCTGCAGATCGCCGGAGGCCGTCTTGATCTCGACGCCGCCGTACTCCCCGCGC
>DATHGN010000068.1:0-6739 GCA_035317565.1 Gaiellaceae bacterium | reverse complement strand
CGCGGTTCCTCCACAGCCTCGACCGGCCCGTGCTGGCGATTCCGGGGAATCACGACATCCCGTACACCTTCCCGGCTCGCTTCACCCACTCGTTTCGGGAGTTCGAGCGCCAGTGGGAGACGACCGAGCCGACCTACTCCTCTCCCACCTTGCACGTCGTCGGCCTCAACTCGGTTCGCCCGTGGCGTCACCAGTCGGGCGGGATCCGCACGGCGCAGCTGGCCCGCGCAGAGGAGCGGCTGAAAGAAGGGCCTGCCGGCGCGTTCCATATCGTCGCGCTCCACCACCACCTGATCGGAGCGCCATGGCGCTCGCGGAAGAAACCGGTCGCCCGCCGCAACCACGTTCTCGGCGCACTCGTCGCGGGCGGTGCCGACCTGATTCTCGCGGGCCACATCCACCAGGCAGCGGTGAGTGAGCGGCGTGAGTTCGAGATCTCCCACGGAGATGAGCATTCGGTAGTCGTCTCGGTCGCGCCCGGCCTCGGCCAGCCGCGCCCGAAGCGCCAGGGAGAGGCGCGCGGCCTCCACCTCTACGAGATCGAGGACAAGTGCCTCCGGATCCAGACGTACGTCTGGCGGGACACGGATTGGGGTCTCACGGCCGAGCGGAGGTTTCCGCGCGGCCGTGAGGCCCTCGAGTCCCAATCGGCGGCCTAGACCCTTGCGGGCGTTCGGCCTCGGCCCGCGTACAGGCGGCCGACGATTGCAACGAGGATCACCGCGACCACGACGCCGATGACGAACGCCACCCATCCACTGGAGATGAGGGCCGCGACGAGCAGGGAGACGATGCCGATCGCAATGGTCAGCAGCCAGCCCATGGGGTCAGACCCCGGATGGAAAAGCCGACCAAGCGCACCGACGATCGCTCCTACGATGATGAACCAGATGAAGTGCATGGACGGTAGATTCCCGCCCGGCTGAGGAGGAAACCTCAGGTTCTTCTAGGTTCGGCTGAGGACCTGGGCCCTTTTGGCCTCGAACTCCTCGTCCGTGAGGATGCCCGCCTTGTGGAGGTCGCTGAGCTTGCTGAGGTTGGCCTCTGCGTCGTTGGCGACCTGGGCGTGCTGCGCCTGCCGCATCATGTCCTCCATCTTCTGCCGGCGCTCGTTGAAGCGGTCGATGCCGAACCCCTTGTCGGGAAACTTCAGGGCATCCGGACCTGTGAGCGGCCGCTTCTGCACGAAGCGGCGGTAGGCAACCACGAGCAGGACTGCGCCGAGGAACGACAAGAGGCCGATTGCCTGGGTTCCGCGCCCCCAGATCCCGATCGCGAGCGCGCCGCCTGCCGCTGATCCGGCGAGCCCGATCGCGACCGTTAGCCAGATCGGCATCGGGTCCGGCCCCGGCACCGCCAGACGGGCGAGCCCGCCGGTGATAAAGCCGAAGAACATGATCAGGACGATCGAGGCGAGCATCGGCGGGAGAGTCTAGGCCGCCGTCGCCGCTGCCGCGAGCAGCTCGCGCCGCAGGTCCTTGATCTCGTCGCGGAGCTTTGCGGCGTACTCGAACCGAAGCTCTTCCGCCGCGGTGTACATCTCTTCCTCGAGCTCGATGATGAGCCTCTCGAGCTCACTCGGCGCCATTCCCTCGACGTCCTTACGCCCGCGACGGCGCTTCGACTTCGGCACGGTCGGCGAATCGAGCGCCAGGAGCTCTGCGATGTCGGACACGCCCTTGACGATCGTCTCCGGCGTGATCCCGTGCTCCTCGTTGTAAGCGATCTGGATCGACCGGCGCCGGTTGGTCTCTCCCACCGCGTCCTGGATCGCCTGGGTCATCTTGTCGGCGTAGAGCAGCACCTTTCCGTTCACGTTGCGCGCAGCGCGGCCGATCGTCTGGATCAGTGACGTGCGGCCGCGGAGGAAGCCCTCCTTGTCCGCGTCGAGCACGGCCACGAGCGACACCTCGGGCAGGTCGAGCCCTTCCCGCAGCAGGTTCACGCCGACGAGCACGTCGTAGTCGCCGAGCCGCAGCTCACGGATGATCTGGATCCGCTCGAGCGTGTCGATCTCGGAGTGGAGGTACCGCGCCTTCACGCCCGACTCGAGCAGGTAGTCCGTGAGGTCTTCAGACATCTTCTTCGTCAGGGTCGTGACGAGCACGCGCTCACCGACTTCCTCGCGGCGGCGGATCTCGTTCAGCAGGTCGTCGATCTGATTCTTCGTCGCGCGCAGCTCGACCTCGGGATCGACGATCCCCGTCGGGCGGATGAGCTGCTCGGCCACCCGCGTCGCATGCCGTTCCTCGAACGGCCCCGGTGTCGCGGACACGAACACCATCTGCGGCACCTTCTCGAGGAACTCGTCGAACCTGAGCGGCCGGTTGTCGAGCGCAGATGGGAGCCGGAAGCCGTAGTCGACGAGTGTCTGCTTGCGCGACCGGTCGCCCTCGTGCATGCCGCCGATCTGCGGGACCGTCTGGTGCGACTCGTCGACGAAGACGACGAAGTCCTTCGGGAAGTAGTCGAGCAGCGTGAACGGATGCGTTCCCGGCGCGCGTCCTTCGAGGATGCGCGAGTAGTTCTCGATCCCGTTGCAGAAGCCGAGCTCCTGCATCATCTCGAGGTCGTACTCGGTGCGCTGGCGCAGCCTGTGGGCCTCGAGCATCTTCCCCTCGATCTCCAGCTCCTTCGTGCGCTGCTCCAGCTCGTGACGGATCTCCGACACCGCGCGTTCGATCGTCGGCTTCGACGTGACGTACTCGGTCGCCGGCCAGATCGCGATGTTGTCGAGCTTCGTGAAGATCTCGCCCGTGAGCGGGTCGAAGTGGCTGATCTGCTCCACCTCGTCGCCGAAGAACGAGATCCGGTACGCGGTCTCCTGGTTCGCCGGCTGCACCTCGACCACGTCCCCTTTCACGCGGAAGCGGCCGCGTCCCAGCATCGTGTCGTTGCGGACGTACTGGGAATCGATGAGCTTGCGCAGCATCAGGTCGCGGTCGTGCTCTTCGCCCACCTCGAGGATGATCACCCGCTCGCGCCACTCCTCTGGCGAGCCGAGCCCGTAGATGGCGGAGACCGAGGCGACGACCACCACGTCGCGGCGGGTGAAGAGCGCCGACGTCGCCGCGAGTCTGAGCCGCGCGATGTCGTCGTTCTGAGAGGAGTCCTTCTCGATGTAGAGGTCGGCCTGAGGCACGTACGCCTCCGGTTGGTAATAGTCGTAGTAGGAGACGAAGTACTCGACGGCGTTGTCCGGAAAGAACTCGCGGAACTCGTTGCAGAGCTGCGCGGCAAGCGTCTTGTTGTGCGCGATGATGAGCGCCGGCCGGCCGACCTTCTCGATCGTCCACGCCATCGTCGCCGTCTTTCCGGTGCCGGTCGCCCCCACGAGCGTCTGCATGCGGTCGCCGGCCTCGAGCCCTTCCGCCAGGGTCGCGACCGCCGTCGGCTGGTCGCCGGTGGGACGATAGGAGGCGGTTGTTTTGAACTCGGCCATTTGGGCCAAGGGTAGCTTCCATGGCCGTCACGACGAAACGACCCGACGTACGTCCGCCGTACGAAGCGTACGCGAGGATCATGGGTGTCTTCGCCGGCGGGCTCGCGGTGGCCGGGGGCGTCGCGCGCCTGCTCGACCGCGACCCGCGCGATCAGACCTGGCTCGATCTGGCGACGCTTTCGATGGCGTCGTTCAAGGCCGCGCGCACGATCGCCCGCGACGATGTCACGAGCTTCATCCGCGAGCCTTTCGTCGAAGGCGACCCGCGGGTGCCCGACCACGAGCGCCCCGTTCAGACCGGCGACATGGAGCAGGCGATCGGTGAGCTCGTCACCTGCAGTCGCTGCGTCGGCACCTGGGCGGCCGCAGGGCTCGCGACCGCGCAGATCCTGGCGCCGCGCTTCGGGCGCATGTTGACCTGGACGCTCGCCGGCGCAGGCGTCAACGATTTCCTGCAGGCAGGGTTCGCCGCGCTCACGCGCAAGGCGAACGACTCTTGATCAGCCGCCGTCAAGCGACCCGGCTAACCTTGGGCGGCCCTCCCCGTCTCTACGACTCGTGCGCCTCCGACTCTTCTTGCTCATCGCCTGCTTCGCCCTGGCGCTCGCCGCGAGCGCCGGCGCATCGGCGTTCCCCTGGCCGATCAAGCCGTTCAACAAGCAGCATCCGATCCGGGCGAACTTCGGCGACCCGCGCACGCGGTTCCTGAACACGATGCTCACCGATGGTCTGCAAGGGCCCGGCACGTTCCTCTTCCACAACGGCATCGACATCGCGGCCCCCGACGGCACGCCCGTCTATCCAGTCATCTCCGGGAAGGTTCGCTATATCGACGACTCCGCGATCTCGGTTCGCACGAAAGGACACGGGGTCTTCCAGTACTTCCACATCATCGCCACCGTCCGCAACGGTGAACACGTGATCGCCGGCCGCACGATTCTCGGCTATGTCATGCGCGCGTACGGCCACGTGCACCTTTCGTGGATCCGCGGGGGCCGTGTCTGGAATCCCCTCGCTCGGGGCGGCATCGCGCCCTACCGCGACCGGACCGTTCCGCAGGTGAGGGCGATCAACGTGCGCCCCGCGGGGTCCTTGCTGTCGTTCGACGAGACCGTGTGCGGCATGGTGTCGATCGTGGCCGCGGCCGACGACACGGCACCGATGGCGGTCCCAGGAGTCTTTGCGAACTTTCCGCTCGCCCCGGCGTTCATGACCTGGTCACTCGCGAGGGTCGGCGGGAGCACCTATGTGCGCGATGTCGCCGCGGCTGACTTCCGTACCACGTTGCCAGCCGCGCACAGCTTCTGGAACATCTACGCGCGCGGCAGCTATCAGAACGCTCCACGCTTCTCGAACCGCCAGTACTTCATGGCGGGCCGGTTCCTCTACAACCTTGCGAACCTCGTCGACACGCGTTCCTATCCGAACGGGCTCTACGAGGTGACGGTGCAGGTCAGCGACATGCGCGGAAACAGCTCCGAGGCCGCGCTCCAGTTCAAGATCGAGAACCACGCCGGCACCGAGACCGGCTGCGCTCAGGCGCCGAGCTCGGAACCGTAGGCCTGGCGGTAGATCCGCTTCAGCTGCTCGACCCGCTTGACGTAGGCGCGCGTCTCTGCGAACTGGATCCCCTTGCCGGCACGACGCCAACGGTCGACGTTGTCCTGACCCGCGTTGTAGGCCGCCAGCGCATCCTGCTCGTCGCCGTACTTGTCGAGCAGGTGCCGGAGATACCAGGCGCCGTAACGCACGTTGATCTCCGGGTCGTAGAGATCCTCGACGCGGAACTTCGATCCACCCGTGTGCAAGGCAATGCCCTTGGCCGTGTCCGGCAAGAGCTGCATCAGACCGATCGCTCCGGAGCTCGACTTCGCGTCGGGTTTGAACTTCGACTCCTGGTAGATGACCGCCGCGAGCAGCGCAGGATCCAGCTGGTAATTGCGCGCGTGCCCGCGGACGATCTGTCCGTACGAGAGCGGATACCAGAGTCGCTCCCACCACCCCGGCTTCGAGGACTGCAGGCTCGTGAACGTCACGATCAAGGCAGCCGCGAGCACGGCGACGCCGAGCAGCCGTTTCACGCGGCGAGCTTGCTCATCACGCCGGCCACGAAAGCATCGAGCTCCTCCAGCGTGCCGTCGTTCACGTACGCGTAGTCGGCGAGCCGCAGCTTCTCGTCGTCCGGGATCAGCCGTTGCTCCCTCGTGTCCGTGACCGGTCGTCGTTCGGCGCGCACCTCCGGGGAAGCCGTGATCACCACCACCACGTCGAAGCGCCTGTCGCCCCCCGTTTCGTACAGGAGGGGCACCTCAGTCACCGACACCGCGGGTGGATTCGGATGTTCCGTGAGCTCCTGGCGCCATGCCGAGTGTTCTTGCACCACCTTCGGATGAAGGAGCGTTTCGAGCCATTCGAGCTCCTCCGGATCGTTGAAGACGATGGCCCCGATCGCCTCACGATCCGCACCGTCTGCGCCGATCACCTCGGGGCCGAACCGCTCGACCAGCGCGCTCTGGACCTCGGGATCGCCGCTCAGCAGCCGGTGCACGATCTCGTCACTCGACCTCGTCGCGGCGCCATGACGCCCGAACGCTGCGAGCGCAGCGCTCTTGCCGGCGCCGATGCCGCCGGTGATCGCCACCGCGAGTGGAGGCTTCGCGTTAGTGCTCGTCGGAGACAGGCTCGACGGGAACGGCTGATTCGTCGGCCGCCGCCGGGTCGATCTCGTCACCGACAGCCGCGGACTCGCGCTCGACTGCCTCGTCGCCCGCCGGCGGTGCATCGAGCTCCGGCTTCGGCGCGTCGAGCTCGGGAGCCAGTGGCGCTGAGGCGGAATCGCTGAACACGTCCTCCGACAGGTCGAGGTGAGGCGTCCCCTCGATCGGCCCCTCCGATTCGTCCCGCCGGTCCGCGTCGACCCGCTTCAGCGAGAGCGACAGCCGGCGGCGCTCCGCATCGACCTCGAGGATCAGCACCGGGACCGTGTCGCCCTGCGAGACGACCTCGCGCGGGTTCTCGACGTGATGCTGCGCAAGCTCTGAGATGTGAACGAGGCCTTCGACGCCGGGAAGGATCTCGACGAAGGCGCCGAACGTGACGACCTTCGTCACCTTGCCCTCGACGACGTCGCCCTCCTTGTGCTGCTCGAGCACCTGCTGCCACGGATCGGACTGCGTCTGCTTGAGGCCGAGCGAGATGCGCTGGCGCTCGCGGTCGATGTCGAGCACCTTCACCTGCACGGTCTGGCCGATCTCGAGCACCTCCGACGGATGGTTGACGTGCGACCACGACAGCTCG
>DATHGN010000067.1:0-11554 GCA_035317565.1 Gaiellaceae bacterium | reverse complement strand
CTGATCCGGAAACTGCGCGATTCCGAACGGAAGTGTGGTGACCGTTGCGATCGCCAGGGTCCCGAGCGAGGTGACGATCGGCGGCGCCGCAGCCAGGCGCGAGCCTGCATAGAGCGCCGCACCGGCGTAACACGCGGCGGTGAGCAGGACGGCGAGGCCGGCGAGCCAGTCGCCCTGCGGCTGTGCGCCGATCAGCAAGACGACACCGAGAAAGCCGACCACGACGCCGATCAGACGGGCGCCGCCGACACGGTCGCTCCGACTGAACCCAAAGGCGAGCAGCGCAGTGAAGAGCGGTGTCGACGCCTGGAGCACCGCAGCCAGGCCGGAGTCGAGCCGTTCCTCACCCCAAGCGAGGAGCCAGAAGGGAATCGACGCGTTGAACAGTGCGAGCACGAACAGCGGCCTCGCGTACCGGCGCAGCTCGGCGAAGAGCCGCCGCCACCCGATCATGAAAGACACAGCGGGCAGGAGCGTGACCGTGGCGACGAACACGCGGCCGAAAACGACGACCCCCGGCTCCAGCTCCCTGACCGCCACCTTGATGAACATGAACGACGCGCCCCAGATTGCCGCCAGCGCGAGCAGCATGATGAGATGGCGGCGCCCCACAGAAGGGAAAACGTAGCCGGGACCCGTCTTCTGCCCGGGGTACACTCCTGCTCTTGACGCAGGTCGCGCCGGAACAGCCGCTCCACCGTGCGCTGGGGTTGACCGACGAGGAGCTCGATCGCATCCGCGGGCTGCTCGAGCGGGACCCGAACGACTTCGAGCTCGCGGTGTTCTCCCTCCTCTGGTCGGAGCACTGCGGCTACAAGCACTCTGCCCTCCTCTTGCGTCGACTGCCCTCCGAGGGCTCACGCGTGTTGCAGGGCCCGGGCGAGAACGCGGGGGTGATCGACCTGGGCGAGGGAGAGGCCGTCGCCTTCAAGGTCGAGTCCCACAACCATCCCTCCGCCGTCGAGCCGTTTCAGGGGGCAGCCACGGGCGTCGGCGGGATCCTGCGCGACATCGTGGCAATGGGGGCCCGGCCGATTGCGCTCCTCGACGGGCTCCGCTTCGGCGCCCCGGACCACCACTTCAGCCGTGCCGTCGCCGGCATCGGCCACTACGGCAACAGCGTCGGCGTCGCCACCGTCGGGGGCGAGGCCGTCTTCGACGAGGCCTACCGCGACAACTGTCTCGTCAACGCGATGTGCGTCGGCTTGCTCCCGGCCGATCGGGTCACCCGCGCGCGCGCCACCGCGATCGGAGCGCACGTCGTCCTCTTCGGCGCGGCCACCGGCCGCGACGGGATCGGCGGCGCCTCCGTCCTCGCGAGCGCGGAGCTCGGCGACGACGACGGGGCGAAACGCCCTTCCGTCCAGATCGGCGACCCGTTCAGCGGCAAGAAGCTGATCGAGGCGTCGCTCGAGCTGGTCGAGGGCGGGCTCGTCGAGTCGCTGCAGGACTGCGGCGCCGCGGGCCTCGCGTCCTCGCTCGCAGAGATGGCGGGCGACGGCGCCGGCATCGACGTCCACCTCGATCGCGTCCCGCTGCGTGAGCCGGAGATGGAGCCGTGGGAGATCATGATCTCCGAGTCGCAGGAGCGCATGGTCGCCGTCGTACGGCCACAGATGCTCGAAGCGGTCCAGCGCGTGTGCGCGAAGTGGGAGCTACCCTGCACTCCGATCGGCGACGTCAGCGACACCGGCGAGCTGCGGGCATTCTTCGCCGACGAGCTCGTCGGCGCGATCCCGGCCGTGTTCCTCACGGACGCCTGCCCGCGCTACGAAGTCGCGCGCGAGCCCCACTCCCTCGAGTACGTCGAGCCGTCGCCGGAGAACGGCCGCTCGAAGCAATGGATCTACGAGCAGTACGACCAGCTCGTGGGCTCGCGCACGGTCCGCCGTCCCGGGTTCGATGCAGCCGTCCTCCGTCTCCGGCCGTCACTCCGGGGCCTCTCGGTCTCGCTGCAGGGACCGCCTCCCGGTGAGCGGGACCCGTTCCGTGCCGGGGTGCTCGCCGTGCTCGGCGCCGCACGCAATGTCGCCTGCGGCGGCGGCGAGCCGCTCGCGCTCACCGATTGCCTCAACTTCGGCAATCCGGAAAAGCCGACGATCGGGTGGGAGCTCGAGCGCTCGATCGAGGGCATCGCCCAGGCGGCGGAGGCGCTCGGTATCCCGGTGGTCTCTGGCAACGTCTCGCTCTACAACGACACCGATGGACGCTCGATCCCGCCCACGCCGGTCGTCGGCTGCATCGGGCTCGTCCCCGACGTGCGCTTCGTCCCCGGCGCCTGGCGAAGCGGCGACCTCGTCCTCGTCGCCACCGCTCCCGGAGAGCTCGACCTGGCGGCCGAGGCCGCGCTCGTCCGCTTCGTCTGGAAGGCTGCACCTGTGCTCACCCTCGCCCACGACGTCTCCTACGGCGGCGTCGGACAGGCTCTCGGCGAGGCGGAGGAGCACAGCGGGCTCGAGGCGGACGTCGAGCTTCCCGCCGCCGCGGGCTTGGGCGGGCAGATCCTGCTCGCGTGCGCGCCGGAGGATGTCGAGCGCCTCGGCGCAAAGGGCCTCGAACGCATCGGCAGGGTGCGCTGATGTGCGGCCTCTTCGGAGTGCGGGCGCCGGACCGCGACGTCGCGCGCGTGACGTACTTCGGGCTGTTCGCGCTCCAGCACCGAGGGCAGGAGTCGGCGGGCATCGCCGTTTCCGACGAGGGCCGCGTCACGGCGCTCCGCGACATGGGGCTCGTCACCCAGGTCTTCGACGAGCAGAAGCTCCGCGGGTTGCGCGGTGACCTCGCAATCGGCCACACGCGCTACTCGACGACCGGTTCGTCGCAATGGTGGAACGCACAGCCCCTCGTCCAGCACGGCAGCGCCCGCACGATCGCGCTCGGCCACAACGGCAACCTCACGAATGCCGCCGAGCTGCGTGAGGAGCTCGCCGAGCTGGGCCACAAGCTCGCGACCACGGCGGACACGGAGGTGATCGCCGCGCTGATCGCCAACGATCCGGCTCCACTCGACGAAGCGCTCGCGAACACGATGCGCAGGCTCGACGGCGCGTTCTCGGTGGTCGCACTCTCAGAGGGCAAGCTGATCGCCTTCCGCGATCCGCGCGGCATGCGCCCGCTCTGTCTCGGCCGGCTCGACCGCGACTGGGTTGTCGCCTCGGAGACGTGCGCGCTCGACCTCGTCGGTGCGGAGCTGGAGCGCGAAGTCCGGCCCGGCGAGCTGATGCTGATCGACGAGCGCGTGGAGGCTCGTCAGGTCGTGCCGAAAGACGACGGCGGCGCGCTCTGCATCTTCGAGTTCTTCTATCTCGCCCGCCCCGACTCGCAACTGTCCGGTGTCGAGGTTCACGGCGCGCGCGTGCGGATGGGCGAGCGCCTCGCGCAGGAGTCACCGGTGGACGCCGACCTCGTCCTGCCAATCCCCGACTCGGGAACACCGGCCGCGATCGGGTTCTCGCGCGCGCTGAACATCCCGTTCAGTGAAGGGCTGATCAAGAACCGCTACGTCGGGCGGACGTTCATCCAGCCGGACCAGGGCCTTCGCGAGCAAGGCGTCAGGCTGAAGTTCAACCCGCTCGCCGAGGTGGCCGGCAAACGGCTGGTCGTGGTCGACGATTCGATCGTGCGCGGCAACACCACGCGGCAGATCGTCCAGATGCTCTTCGACGCCGGCGCGACCGAGGTGCACGTGCGGGTCTCCTCGCCGCCCGTCATCTCGCAGTGCTACTACGGCATCGACTTCGCTGACAGTGACGAGCTGATCGCAGCGAACAAGACTGTCGAAGAGGTGCGCGAGCACATCGGCGCGACCTCGCTCGCCTACATCTCACTCGAAGGCCTGCAGGCGTCGACGAGCAGGCCCGAGTCCGAGTTCTGCCGCGCCTGCCTCACGCGGGATTACCCGACGGCAATCCCGCGCGAGGCGGCGAAGCTCCAGTTCGAGCCGGTCTAGCGTTCGAGCACGCGACTCGCTTTGGCGATGCCGCGCGACAGGATGTAGGCGATCGTGATGAACGTGAACGCCGTGACGAACTCAGGCGCGTCAACTCTGCCGTCCGAAAGAGTGATGATCCCGACCACGATCGTCGCAAGGATGTACACGACGAGCTCGGCGTTGCCGGGCGTCGGCATCAATGCCGACAGGTTGAAGTTGACGTTGGGCCCACCGCTCCCATAGCCGCCTCCCGGCTGCTGAGGGGTCGTGGGCTGCTCCGGAGGAGTCGTCGACATCAAGCTCCTTTCCTCAGGCCGCAACGAGACCTGGGACGTGGACTATTTCGAGCTTCAGACCGTCGGGATCGTAGAAGAATGTCGCGTAGTACCCGGGGAGATACGTGTACTCACGCCCGTCGTTCTCCACCTCGACGTCCTGTGTGCGGGCCCAGGCGGCGCGATCGTCGACCTGCGCGCGTGACTCGGCCTCGAAGGCGACGTGATGGAGGCCGACGCGATAGCGGTCGTACGGCTTCGACTCCGACTGGGCCTGACGCAACCCGAGTGAGGTCCCGGGGCCGGACAGGTACCAGATCGTCTCGCCACGCTCACCCTCCACCTCGCCGACCCGGTTGAAACCGAGCGGGCCGAGAAGCTCGGTGTAGAACGGCAAGCTACGCTCGATCGCCGAGACGACGAGGTCGACGTGGTGAACGCCGGTTGAGCGCACGAGGGCTTACGAGTTCAGCGCGGAGGCGTCAGCTCCTCTGCTCTGCCGTACCGAACCGCCCGCCTGACGGTCCGGGGGTCGAGCCCACGTTCCAGCAGCCGCTGGCGCAATTCGCCCTCGCTCGCCATGCGTAGGAAGAGCCACGCGAGCGCGACGAGCGTGACGATCGAGCCCTCGATCATCATGACCGCGCCCGCGAGGCCTTGATCCTCGAGCGGTGAGAGCCCCCACAGCCGCTGCCTGTGGACATAGACAGCCGGGTAGAAGACGCTTCCCGCCCAGAAGAAGACGTTCCCGAGAACGGTCTCGACGCCACGCACGACCGCGATGTAGCCGATCTTCGCACCGGTCCCGAACCATTCCGGCGCGGGCAGCGTCTCGAGGACGGGGAGCCACATGATCGTGCCACCGGTGAAGAAGCAGAGATGCTCGAGCGCATGCACGCTGTCGTGGCGGACGGCCGCCTCGTACAGGAACGGGAGATGCCACACGTAAAGGTTCACCGCCCACAGCGGGAGGGCGACGAACGGATTGGCGAGGAAGCGCAAGCGGTACAGGTACGCGAGCGCCGGCCGCAGGATCGGCCCGGTGAGGCCTGCGAGGAGCGCGAGCGGCGCGAGGTCCCCCAGGAGGACGTGCTGCAGCATGTGGAAGCTGAAGAGCTGTTCGCCGATCGCATGGATCGGCGAGACGAGCGCCACG
The DNA here is from genome assembly GCA_035317565.1 of Gaiellaceae bacterium. Taxonomy (GTDB): domain Bacteria; phylum Actinomycetota; class Thermoleophilia; order Gaiellales; family Gaiellaceae; genus 3-1-20CM-4-69-9. The sequence goes on along the minus strand of DATHGN010000067.1, from coordinate 6,192 downwards.
AACAGCACCGCGATGCCAGTGGCGAAGGAAGCGATGCGCCAAGCCGGTACATGCGTCCCGCGGGCGCGCAGGGTGCGCACACGACGGGCGTACAGCGCCGCCAGCAGGATGGTCGGAACGATCTGGAGCGGATCGAACGTCCAGCTCGTATTGACGGGCAGATGAGCCAGCACGCTACTAGTCTGCCTTGATGCGCCTCTTCCATTACCACCTGGTGACGAGCAAGGTGCGCGAGGTCGAAGCGCGGTACATCGGCAAGCTCGGGTTCACGCTCGTCGCCCGGCACGGGAGGATCGAAGAGGACACGACTTCGTTCGAGTCGGGCCACGGCTGGGAGGAGCTCGACCAGCTCGGCTTCAAGCTGCGGCTCTCCGAGCTGGAGCGCGGCGCCGTCAACGTGGTCGTCCAGCCCGGCCAGTGGGAGTTGCCGCGGCTCGACCATCTCGGCTTCGCACTCGACGAGGACGACTTCGTCGCGACGCTTGCGCGCGCCGAGCTGCGCGAGCTGCGCGTCCAGGAGCACGGCGGGCGGCGGACCTTCATCTCGACGAATGCTGGCTACCGCCTCGAGCTGCACCCGCCCCGCGAGTGGCTCGACGACTTTCTCGAGGGCCAGTCGGAGCTGACGCTGGCCGAGCTGCAGCTGCGTGCGGACGATCCCGAGCTCAAGGCTTCCGTGCTCGGCGAGCTGCTCGAGGCGCCGTACACGGCCGACAGCGTGACGGTCGGGAACACGCTCGTGCGCTTCCTGCCGGAGGGCCCGCAAGGCCGTCCACAGCTCCATGCAGAGCTGTTCGTGTAAGCCGTCGCCGCGGTCGACACTGTCCAAAAGTGCGAATTGACGCAGTGTTCGTGCCGGGGCATTCTCGGTCGCATGACACGACTTGCATTGCTCTTCTCAGTGATTGCGGCGGCCGCGGCGATCGGGCTCGCGCAGCCGTCGAGTGCATCCGCGGGCTGGTGCTGGCCGAACTGCTCAGGCTACGGGATGCTCGGCCCGGGAACGTCGACCGCCAACGGCTGCTGGTACTACAGCGAAGTGTGCAGCGGCTGGGGTTACTGGTACCTGAACGGCGTTGCGAAAACGTGCTATCCGGGGTGTGACCTCTACAACAGCACGGGCGGAAGGATTCTCTACGGCTTCGAGAACAGAGACCGGATCCGCGGCAACTTCACGACCTATTACGGCAGGCGCTACGTGCAACCGGGTGAGCTCGGCATGGGTGGCTACCTGCGCGGACAGGTGAGCTGGTGGGCGGGCACGACATCCCAGATCAACGTGGCGGTGGCGGGATGACCAGACGAACCAAGCTCACCCTCGCGGTCGCCGCACTGCTCGTCGCGGTCGCGGCCGGCAGCGTCGTCGTCACGCGTACGCACGCGTCCGAGCGCGCTCCACTGTCGCGGATTTCGAACGAGGGACACCGTGTCTCCGTGCAGCGCGGCTCGGTGTGGAGCAGCTTCGGCCTGAGGAGCGCGTCACTGCTCGCGGTACGCGGAGCCCGTGCGGTCTACCGACTCGAATCCAAGGGCGGTCCCTGCGTCGGCGCCGGTCCTGCACAGGAGCCGGGCAAGCTCGGGACGATCGACTGTCCCCGCGGGCCGTTCCCCACCTCGCAGCGGCCCGTCCTCGACCTCTCGGTCTACGAGGGCGCGAGTCACGACAGTCACGATGTCTCGCTCTACCGCGCCGAAGGAGTCGCCGCGGACGGGGTCGCCTCGGTCGCCTTCCTGCGGCCGAACGGCACCGTCGCCCTGAAGGTGCCGGTGAGCGCGAACGTCTTCGAGGCCGGCGCAACCCCGAGCGGGCCGATCGCGGGCCTCGTCGCCTACGACGGCTCCGGAAAGGAGCTCTGGCGCTCACCGTAAGACTCGACCGCCCGCGGCACTAGACTCCTGCTCTCTTGAGCGGGAGCAGGAAGACGTACGAAGGGGCCGGCGTCTCGCTTGCGACGGCCGAATCGATTGTCGAACGCCTCCGCGCCGCGGTCGAATCGACCGGCGCGGAGGCCTTCGGCGGTTTCGCCGGTCTCTATCCACTGGACGCAGATCGGTTCCTGGCCGCGTCCATGGACAGCGTCGGCTCGAAGCTCATGCTGGCGCGGCGTGCAGGCCGGCTGCGCTGGGCCGGCATGGATCTCGCTGCGCACTGCATCAACGACGTGCTTTGCACCGGCGCCGACCCGCTGTTTCTGCTCGACTACGTCGCTGCGAACCGCATCGACGCGGAACAGGTCGCAGAGCTCGTCGAGGGAGCCGCGGAGGTCTGCCGCGCCGCGGGTTGCATCCTCATCGGCGGCGAGACCGCCGAGCTGCCCGGGATCTACCAGGAGGCAGAGCTCGACTTCGCGGGTACCTGCGTCGGCCTCGTCGAGCGCGAGCAGGTGATCGACGGCTCGCGCTGCAAAGCGGGCGACGTGGTGGTCGGACTTCCGTCGAACGGGCTGCACACGAACGGGTTCTCGCTCGTGCGTACGCTCGTCGGTGACGGCGACTTCGACTCCGAGCTCCTGCTCGCACCGCACCGGCTGTACCTCGACGAGATTCGCGACCTGCGGGCACGCACCGACATGCGGGCGCTCGCGCACGTGACCGGGGGCGGCATCCTTGGCAACCTCTCGCGCGTGCTGCCCGGCGGTCTCGAGGCGCGCATCGACTGGGAGAGCTGGGACCGTCCACCCGTCTTCGAGTGGCTCGCGGAGCGCGGCGTGGAGGAGGACGAGCTCAGGCGCGTCTTCAACCTCGGCATCGGAATGTGCGCGGTCCTTCCCGAACCGCCCGACGGAGCGCTCGTGATCGGCGAGCTCGGATGATCGGCGTGCTCGTCTCCGGATCCGGAACGAACCTCCAGGCGTTGATCGACGCCGGCCTGCCGATCGCCGCCGTGGCGTCCAACCGCAGCGACGCAGCCGCACTCGAGCGTGCCGACGCAGCGGAAATCCCGAGTCGCGTTTTCGAGCTCGACGGCTATGCCGACCGTGAGGCCCGGGATCGCGAGCTGGCCGAGTGGCTCCAGCTGCGCGGAGTCGAGCTGGTCGTCCTCGCCGGTTACATGCACCTCCTCACGCCGGCGTTTCTCGATCGCTTCCCCGACCGCATCGTCAACGTGCACCCATCCCTCCTGCCGGAGTTCCCCGGCGCGCGGGCGATCGACGACGCCCTGGCGGCGGGCGTCGAGACGACCGGCGTCACCGTCCACTACGTCGACGAAGGCCTCGACACCGGCGCGGTGATCCGGCAGGTGCCCATCAGCGTCGAGCCGCGCGAGACGCTGGTAGAACGGATCCACGCTGTGGAGCATCGAATCCTTCCGGAAGTGGTGACAGAGCTATGCGCGCACTGATCTCCGTCTACGACAAGACGGGCCTGCAGGACTTCGCGCGCGGGCTCGCCGACCTCGGTTTCGAGCTCGTCGCGAGCGGCGGCACCGCGGACTTCCTCGAGAACGAAGTGGGGCTGGACGTCGAGCGGGTCGAGGAGCTCACCGGTGTCGCCGAGCTGCTCGGCGGGCGCGTCAAGACGCTTCACCCCCGGATCCACGCAGCTATCCTCGCGCGCCGCGACCACGCCGACGACGTCGCAGACCTGCACGATCAGGAGATCCGTCCCTTCGACGTCGTCTGCGTGAACCTCTACCCGTTCAGCGAGGTCGCCGGCCGCTACGGCGTGCGCGAGGAGGAAGCAGTCGAGATGATCGACGTCGGCGGTCCTTCGATGCTGCGCGGCGCAGCGAAGAACTTCGCCCACGTCGCTCCGGTCTGCCGCCCGGAGCAATACGACGGCGTGCTCGCCGAGTTGCGGGAGAAGGGCGACCTTTCGCTGGCCACCCGCCGCGATCTCGCCGCGGAAGCGTTCGCGACGACTGCCGCGTACGAGACCGCGATCGCACGCTGGTTCGGCGACATCGAAGCGTTTCCCAGAACTCTCGTCACCGCGTTCGACAAGGTGCTCGACCTGCGCTACGGAGAGAACCCACACCAGCGCGGCGCGTACTACGCGGAACAAGGTGCGCGCGTACATCTCCTGTCCCGCGTCGAGCAGCTCCACGGCAAGGAGCTGTCGCTGATCAACCTGCTCGACCTCTCCGCCGCCAGGCTCCTGCTCCGTGAGTTCGCCTTGCCGGCGTGCGTGATCATCAAGCACGCGAATCCTTGCGGCGTTGCTGTCGCGGGAACGATCGAGGAAGCCTACGAACGGGCGCTTGCGTCGGATCCGGTGTCCGCATTCGGAATGGTGTGCGCGGTGAATCGGCCGGTCTCGGCCGCTCTCGGCGAGGCGCTCGCGGAGCGCTTTGTCGACGTGCTCTTCGCGCCGGACTACGACGCGCAGGCGCTCGAGTCGCTGCAACGAAAAGAGGCGATCAGAATCCTGCACGACCGCGAGCGGCGCGGCTTCACGCGTGGTGAGCGCGACTTCAAACGCGTCCTCGGGGGCGTCCTCGTCCAGGACCGTGACTGGGACGTCGACGATCGGGAAACGATGCAGGTCGCCTGCGGCGAGCCCGACGAGACCTGCTGGGGCGATCTCGTCTTCGCCTGGCGCGTCTGCAAGCACGTCGGGTCGAACGCGATCGTCCTCGTGAAGGATCTGGCGACCATTGGCATCGGCGGGGGCCAGACGAGCCGCGTCGACTCGGTGCGAATCGCCCTCGACAAGGCCCGCGAGCACGGTCACGACCTCGAGGGAGCCGTGCTCGCCTCCGATGCGTTCTTTCCCTTTGCCGACGGCCCGCAGGCCGCACTCGACGCCGGCGTGACGGGGATCATCCAGCCCGGCGGCGCGAAGCGCGACGACGAGGTCGCCGAGACCATTCGGACAGCCGGCGCGACGATGGTGCTCACCGGACGCCGCCACTTCCGCCACTAGTCCCCCGGTTACGAAGGGTTACCGAACGACTAGCTGAGGATCCCTGCGTAGACCGCGCCGGCCCCATTCCCCTTGACGCAGCTGAGGATCCTCGGCTTGTGGCCTGGAGGTCCACCGAGGCAATGCATCCCTGCGTAGGTTCCTGAAAAGACGCCGAACTTGGAGTTGCCGGCCGGGACCGTGTGCGTCGCCAGTTGCCTCACGACGCTACGAGCCGTGCGGCATGAGACCCCCGAGCTCCGGATCGCCCAAGCGTGTCCAGCGATCCTGTTCGCTTTGCCGCAATTGAAGACGGCTGCCCCTCCTGACGGCGCAGCGGCGGTTCCTCCTGCGAGAAACAATGCCAGCACGGCAAGAACAGCAGCGGCGAGAACACCACGAGCCTGCATCGATCCCCTTTCCCCTAGTCGGTTGAACTGACTATGCCGCCGCGCACCGGACGGCTTCCGTCTGCAAAGTAGGCTTTTCGAAGATGGCCCGCGAATATCCCTCCGTCCTCGAGCTCGTCGGCAACACGCCGATCGTTCGGCTCGACTCGATCGGCGCACACATCGAACCGAGACTCCTCGCCAAGTTGGAGTACGTCAACCCCGGCGGCTCGGTCAAGGACCGGATCGGCCTCGCGATGATCGAGAAGGCCGAACGGGAAGGGAAGCTGAAGCCGGGCGGCACGATCGTCGAGCCCACGTCCGGCAACACCGGCGTCGGCCTCGCCATCGCGGCCGCACACAAGGGGTACCGGTGCATCTTCGTGATGCCCGACAAGATGAGCCAGGAAAAGATCTCGATGCTGCGCGCCTACGGGGCCGAGGTCGTGATCTGCCCCACGGCGGTCGAGCCGGACTCGCCTGAGTCCTACTACTCCGTGTCGGACCGCCTCGCGGAGGAGATCCCCGGCGGATTCAAGCCCGACCAGTACTCGAACATGTCCAACCCCGAGGCGCACTATCTGCACACGGGTCCCGAGATCTGGGAACAGACCGGCGGTGAGATCGACGCGATCGTGATCTCCGTCGGCACGGGCGGGACGATCTCCGGTGTCGGCCGGTACTTCAAGGAGCGCGGCTCCGACGTGCTGATCGTCGGCGCCGATCCCGAAGGATCCGTCTACACGGCGCGGGACGAGCGGGACGTGCATCCCTATCTCGTCGAGGGAATCGGCAAGGACACCTGGCCGAAGACGATGGATCGAACTGTGGTGGACGAGTGGGTGCGCGTCTCCGACCGTGACTCCTTCCTGACAGCGCGCCGGCTCGCACGCGAGGAAGGCCTGCTCGTCGGCGGCTCGGGCGGAACCACGGTGTGGGCTGCGCTCGAGCTCGCGAA
>DATHGN010000066.1:0-13095 GCA_035317565.1 Gaiellaceae bacterium | reverse complement strand
GCTCCGCCTACGGCCTCGAGGCGCCGCCCGTCGGCGAGCTCTCGCGACAGGACATCCGCGCGCACGAGTCCGTGATGCGTCTCGTCGCAGAGCTACGCGGTTGGAGCGAGCTCGACGGCTCGCTGTCCCCGGAGGAAGTCGTTGCAGCGCTCGAGCGCACGGAGGTGCGCCGCTCGTCGCCGGGCGAGGCCGGACGGATCGCGGTGATCGACTTGCTGCGCGCGCGCACACGCCGCTTCGAGATCGTGTTCGTGCTCGGGCTCGAAGAAGGAAGCCTGCCGCGGCGAGGGCACGAGTCGCCCTTCCTGGGCGACGACGCACGCCGTGACCTCGACGAGCGTTCGCGGGCACGACTGACGCGACCCGACCAGGTTGCACGCGACCGGTACCTCTTCTATGCAGCGTGCACGCGGGCGAGCCGGCGCCTCTATCTCGTTCGCGAGGCGGCAACCGACGAAGGGAGCCCGCGAGAGCCGAGCCCGTTCTGGGACGAGGTGCAGGCCGTCTTCTCGAAGGACGACGTCGCGCGCTGGACGCGCCGCCGTCCGCTCTCCGATCTGACGTGGCCGCTGGAGGATGCGCCCACCGAGCGAGAGCGACTGCGCTCTGTCGCGCTGCGCGCCGCCGGCGACGCGATCGCAGCGGACGCGATCGCGGCGGCGAACGGCTGGGAGCGACGGCTCGCCCGCGCGCTGCAGGCCTTCGAGCGGCCGACCCGACTGACCCATCCGCTGGTGCTCGCCGAGCTCGCGGCCAAGATGACCTACGGGGTGACCGAGCTCGAGCGGTTCGCCGAGTGCTCGTCGATCTGGTTCTTCGACCGTGTGATCGACCCGAAGAGCATCGACGGGGAGGTCGACGCCCGTCTACGCGGCTCGATCGCCCACCAGGTTCTCTACCGCTTCTACTCCGGTCTGCCGAAGGAGCTCGGCACCGACCGCGTCGAGCCGGATCGGGTCGAGGACGCGGTGGCGTTCCTCTCGAGGTGCCTCGACGAAGCAGTCGCGAAGGGTGTGCGCCTCGAGCTCACGGAGTTGGAGGCGCGCGAGCTTCGGCATGGCCTGTGGCGCGACCTCGAAGCCTTCGTCCGCGAAGAGGCGGCTGCCGACATGCCGCTCCTCCCTCGCCGCTTCGAAGTGCTGTTCGGCTCCGAGCGGTCGGCGCCCGAGCTGCAACGCGGGCTCGAGCTGGCTCCAGGCGTGACGCTCTCCGGGAAGATCGACCGAATCGACGTCGATCCGTTCAGCGCTCGCGGCATCGTCCAGGACTACAAAGCGGGCAAGCACGCCCATTCGGCCGTGCAGATCGAGCAGGAGAAGAAGCTCCAGATCCCGCTCTACATGCTCGTGCTCCGCGATCTCGTCGGGATCGAGCCGCTCGGCGGCCTCTACCGGCCGCTGTCCGGCGAGCGGAAGGCGCGCGGCTTGCTCCGCGCCGAGGCGCAGGACGACGGCATCCCCGGGTTTGCGAAGAACGATTACCTCGACGAAGAGGCTTTTTGGGGGCAGGTCGAGCGCGCCCGCGAGCTCGCCGTCGACATCGTCGAACGAATGCGCAAGGGAGACGTCAGGCACGACCCGAAGAGCGGCGACTGTCCGACCTGGTGCGAGCTCTGGTCGATGTGCCGCGTGAGGCGCGCATGAAGCTCAACCGCGAACAGCAGCGCGCAGTCGACGCGCGGGGGCTCGTCTTCGTCTCGGCCGGGGCCGGTACGGGGAAGACGAAGGTGCTCGTCGAGCGTTTCGTGCGTGCCGTCTGCGACGAGGGCGTCGACGTCGAATCGATCCTCGTGATCACCTACACGGAGAAGGCGGCGGGCGAGCTGCGCAGCAGGATCCGCGCCGGGCTGGTCGAGCGTGGACGTCCCGACCTCGCGCGCGAGCTCGACGGGGCGTGGATCTCCACGATCCACGGCTTCTGTCACAGATTGCTGCGCTCGCATCCGTTCGCCGCAGGCGTCGACCCACGCTTCCGCGTGCTCGACGACAGCCAGGGCCGCGTGCTCCGTAGCGAGGCGTTCGCGGAGGCGTTGACGGCTTTCTGTGCCGCGGATGACCCGGCGAGGCTACGACTTCTCGCCGTCTACGGGACAGACGGGCTGCGGCGGATGCTCACGGGCGTCTACGAGACGCTCAGGTCGGCGGGCCGTGAGCTCGTTCTCGAGTTGGGGGAGCGCCCGAGTCTCAGCGGTCGCGTCGACGAGTTTCGCGACGCGGCCCGCTGCCTCGCCGACGACGAAGGATCCGGGGATGCGCAACGCGAGACGGCCCGGCAGGCCGTCGCGTATCTCGACGCCGATGCCCGTGCAGACCGGATCTTCGATCTTGGCGACCTCCGTCTTCGCGGTGAGCGCGCCGCCTCGTACGAAGAGGCCCGCAAGCTCGTAGAGCAGGCAGCGCTCGACGAGCTCGCCGCGGCCGACCGCGATCTGCTGCAGGAACTGCTCAATGGCTTCGCCGCTGCGTATCAGGAGGGCAAGGACCGCGAGTCCGCGCTCGACTTCGAGGATCTGCAGCTGCGCGCGCGGGATCTCTTGCGCGACGACGAGGCGATCCGCGAGCGCGAGCAGCTGCGCTTCAGTTCGATCATGGTCGACGAGTTCCAGGACACGAACCGGCTCCAGTGCGAGCTGATCGACCTGCTCTCCAGCGGGCCGGCCGGTCACGAGCTCTTCTTCGTCGGCGACGAGTTCCAGTCGATCTACGGCTTCCGTCACGCAGACGTGCAGGTCTTCCGCGAGCGGCGCGCGCAGGCCGGTGAAGGCGTGCTGCCGCTGACGATGAACTATCGGTCCCGGCCGGAGGTGCTCGCGGTCGTCAACCACCTGTTCGGCGCCGACTTCGGCGACGAGTTCCAGCCGCTTGCGGCCTCGGGTGACTTTCCGGACCCGGTCTTCGGCGCACCCGTCGAGCTGCTCGTCACCGACAAGTCGACGTACTCCGGCACGGACCTGCACTGGCGGCGTGGCGAGGCACGTGCGATCGCACGGCGCATCCGCGAGCTGATCGACGCCGGCGACGCCGTGGCCGGCGAGATCGTGCTCCTGTTCGCCGCCGGGACCGATGCCGAGTGGTACGAGGAGGAGCTGCGTGCGCTCGACGTGCCGACCTACCGCGGCACTGGGAGGGGGTACTTCGGCCAGCAGCAGGTAGTCGACCTGCTCGCCTACCTGCGCCTGCTGCGGAACCGCTACGACGACGAAGCGCTCGTCAGCGTTCTTGCCTCTCCACTGGTCGGAGTCTCCAACGACGCGCTTGCTCTCCTACGGCGCGCCGCACCGAAGCGGCCGCTCTTCGTCGCGCTCGAACGCGAGCTGCCCGACACCCTGGCGCATCGCGACGTGCAGCTCCTGCGTGCCTTCCGCCAGCGCTACGACCGGTTGACGGGAGCGCTCGCCCGGCTTTCACTCGAGCGCTTGTGCGAGCGCATCGTCGCGGAGCACGACTACGACCTGGCCGTGCTCGCACGCTGGGACGGACGGCGCCGTTACGCGAACCTGCGCAAGCTCGCCCGCCTCGCGCGGTCGTACGAAGAGCTGCGTGGGCCGGACGTCGAGGGTTTTGTGCGATTCGTCCGCGACCAGGAGTCGGTCGGCGCACGCGAGCTCGAGGCAGTCGCCGAGGAGGAAGGCGCCGACGCCGTGCGGCTGCTGACGATCCATGCTGCGAAAGGCCTCGAGTTCAAGGTCGTCGTCGTTGCCGACGCCGGCCGCGACAGGGCGCCGCCTTCGTCACACGAGATCCTCGCGCTCTCCGACGGCCGTTTCGGTTTCCGGGTGGCCGACCCGATCACGAGCAAGCCGCGCGGCGCCTACGCGTACGACGCCGTGCAGGAAGCACGCAAAGAGGAGGAGCGTGCAGAGCGGCTGCGTCTCTACTACGTCGCCATGACCCGCGCGGTCGACCGGCTGATCGTCTCCGGCTCGATCGACCCGAGTCGCACGTCGGACGAGACGACGCCGATCGGCTGGGTGCTCGACCGCCTCGACGCCAGGGGCGAGATCGAGGGCGCGGGCCGTGATCCGGTTGAGCTCGAGCGCGAAGGCGCGCGCGTGATCTTGCGCGTCGACCGCCACGCCGAGGAAGCGGCGCCGCCCATCGTCGAGTTGCCGGCGGAAGTGGGCCAGCTCGCGTTGTTCGAAGACGGCGGCGCCGGTGGCGCGCTGCCCGCGCTGGTCCCGGCCCTGCCACCGCTTGCCGACGTGCCGGCTCCGCCGCTGCACAGAGTTCGGCGTCTGTCCTTCAGCGCGCTCGCCCTGTTCGACCGCTGTTCTTACCGCTACTACGCAGAGCGTGTCGTGGGCATGCGCCCGACCGATGAACGGCTCGCGGTACAGGGCACGACCGGGTTGGCCGCCACTGAGATCGGAGACGCCGTCCACCGGTTGCTGGAGCTCGTGAACCTGCAGGAGCCCCTTCCACCTGAAGATCTCACCGGCCTCGTTCGCGGCTGGTATCCCAAGGTGAGCGACGAGGAGCTCGAGCGAATCGCCGGGTTCGTGCAGTCCTACTGCGAATCCGAGCTCGCACGGCGCGTGGCCACGCTGCCCAGTGCGCGACCGGAGCGGCCGTTCGCGTTCGAGCACGACGGCGTGCTTCTTCGAGGCCGCCTCGACATGCTCCAGCTCGAGGGCGAGCGGGCCGTCGTCATCGACTACAAGACGAATTCGCTCGCCGAGGGCACGCCCGAGGAGATCGTCGAGCACGACTACCGGCTGCAGCGGCTCGTCTACGCGCTCGCCTGCTTCCGAGCCGGTGCTCGGGAAGTGGAGGTCGTCTACCACTTCCTCGAGCGCTCCGACGCCGTCGTCTCGACCGTCTTCCACATCGAGCAGATCGCCGAGCTCGAGGCGGAGCTGAGCGAAGCGATCGCAAAGATCAACGCGGGCGAGTTCCGCCCGACGCCGAGCGAGTACATCTGCGCCGGCTGCTCGGCGCTCGACGTCGTCTGCGCCGGTCCCGGGCTCCGTGGGGCGAGCTACGCAGAACACGCACTCGCTACGGTCTGAGCATGCCGAGAAGCTTCGTCAACGAGGCGCGGCGCCGCGTCGGTCCCAAGCGTGCCCGGATCCGGGAGATCATCGACCGCCTCGCCGCCGCCCACCCGGATGCGACCATCGCACTCAAATCCAGGTCGCCGCTCGAGCTCCTGGTCGCGGTGATGCTCTCTGCGCAGACGACCGACGTGAACGTCAACCGCGTGACCGAGCAGCTGTTCGTCAAATACCGCAAGCCCGAGGACTATCTCGCGGTGCCGCCGGAGGAGCTGGAGCGAGACATCTTCGCGACCGGTTTCTACCGGCAGAAGGCGAAGGCGATTCGCGGCACGATGGCGATGCTGCTCACCGAGTTCGACGGAGAGGTGCCGCGAACGCTCGAGGAGCTCGTGCGGCTGCCCGGTGTCGCCCGCAAGACCGCGAACGTCGTCGCAGCCGAGCTTGGCGAGCCACAGGGAATCGTCGTCGACACCCACGTCCGACGCCTGTCGCAGCGGCTCGGCCTGACGAAAGAAGAAGACCCGGTGAAGATCGAGCGCGACCTGATGAAGATCGTGCCGCGCCAGGACTGGGGCCGGTTTCCACACCTGCTGATCTGGCACGGCCGCCGGGTGTGCCTCGCGCGCCTACCGCGCTGCGAAGAGTGTGTCCTGAACGACCTCTGCCCGTCGTCTCGTGTCTGAGCTCCAGCATCCCGACTCACGGAGCTTCGAGCTCGTGGCCGACGTCTACGAGCGCGCTCGTCCCGAATACCCCGCGGAGGCGGTCGACTGGATCGCAACCAAACTCGATCTTCGGCCAGGGCGAACCGTCCTCGACCTCGGCGCCGGTACCGGCAAGCTGACGCGCGCATTGATCCCCACCGGCGTCCGAGTGATCGCGGTCGAGCCGGGCGACGCGATGCGAGCCGAGCTGGAACGGGCGGTGCCCTCGGCCGTCGCGCTGCGCGGTTCCGCAGAGGCGATTCCGCTCGGCGACGACACGGTGGATGCGATCACGGTCGGCCAGGCGTTTCACTGGTTCCGGCACGACGAGGCGATTCCCGAGCTCCACCGGGTGCTCCGTCGCGGCGAGGCCGTCGCGCTGGTCTGGAACTCCCGCGACCACGACGCTCCGCTGCACCAGGAGGTCGGCGCGCTGATCGCGCCGTTCGTTCCGGCGGATCGACCGCCGTCCGAGCACTGGCAGCTGGCACTGGAGGAGAGCCCGCTTTTCGGCGCACTCGAGCGGCAGCGGTTCCCTTTCTCGCAGACCCTCGATGCTGACGCGCTGGCGGAGCGAATCGCCTCGGTCAGCTTCGTCGCGGCCGCGCCGGCCAAGGCGCGGCAGCAACTCGATGCCGAGCTACGCGCCGTCGCCGCGCGGCTCGGCGGATTCGTCGACTTTTCGTACGTGACGGCGGTCTACGTCAGCCCCGCGGTGTGAGCGCGACCAGCAGTCCGCCGTCGTCGTCGTAGGCGGGGAAGAAGTCGCCGATCACCGGCTTCTGCTGACCTGCGCGCGTTCGTAGCTCGAGCTTTTCTCCGAGTCTCCGCACGCCCCACTCGAGCGCAACGGCCGCCGGATTCTGCTCACCCTCGAATCCGCCCAGCCCGAACCGAGTCACCATGTCCGCGCCGAGCAGCTCTTCCTCCCGGAAGCCGGAGAGCTCGAACACGCCGCGCCCGCTCGCGAGGATCCGGCCGTCCCTGTCGCAGACGACGAAGCCGGTGTTCGGAGCCGGGTAGTAGTCGTCCATCAGCTCGAACAGGAAGCCGAAGCCGCAACGCTCGCACGCCACTGGGACGTTGTCGATCTCCTGGAGCCGGTCATGGTCGATCGACCGGTTTTTGCAGTTCGGGCAGATGAAGTACGGCACCGAATCAAGGTAGCTGGGTCAGATCCAGTGACGCCGTCTGAAGAAGACAAGTTGCGCGATCGTGGTCACGACGATCAGGCCCCAGGACCAGGCGTAGCCCCATTGCCAGCCGAGCTCCGGGAAATGGTGTTTGAAGTTCTGGCCGTAGAGACCGACGATGAACGTGGGGAGGAGGAGCACCGACGCGATCACCGTCAGCTTCTTCATCACCTCGTTTTGATCGTTCGCGATCTTGGACTGCAGGTAGTCGCGGACGCCTGCAACAAGGTCGCGCGACAGCTCGAGCCCGTCCACGGCACGCAGGAACTTGTCGTAGGCGGCGGCGAAGTTCAGCTCGACCTCTCTGGTCAGCACCGGCCCGCCGTCGTCGAGCTCGACCCTGTCGTCGACCACCCCTCGCACGGCGTCGCGCATCGGACCCAGGGTTCGCCGGACGTGGAGGAGATCGTGCTTCAGCCCCGACAACCGCGCACGCGTTTTCGCCGGTTCCCATTCCTCGACGTTGTCCTCGAGCTCGTCGATCTCGTCGTTCAGGCCGTCGATCAGGTCGAGATACCGCTCGGCGATCTCGTCCATGAGGTGGTACGCGTTCATTCCGACTCCCTCATCGGCGCGGCACGACGCTTTTGCCGGTGAGATGTCGAACGGCTCGCCGCGTTCCGGTGTCTTACGAACCGTGAGCAGGCCCTCGCGCGTTCCGATCAGGTCGACCTCCTGGTAGTAGATGCGATCTTCGTTCGGTACGAGCACGGGGACGAGAAACACCCCGAAGATGTAGTTACCGTGGCCTTCGAGCTTTGGCCGCGGCTCGTCGTCGTGCTTCGCGGGTGCCAGCAGTTGCTCGAGCGCGCGGGGGTGGATGTCCTTCGGCAGGTGGCGTCGCAACTCCTCGGGTGAGGGGTCGAGCAGGTCGAGCCACTCGGGCATGCTCAGCTGCGAGGAGCTGCTTCGGCGGCCATCAGATGGCCTTCGAGGGCCGCGAGGTAGCGCTCGGCGTCCAGCGCGCCCATGCACCCCGAGCCGGCGGCCGTAACCGCCTGGCGGTAGACGTGGTCCTGCACGTCACCGACGGCGAAGACGCCCTCCACGTTCGTCTCCGTGGAGCCCGGCTTCGTGATCAGGTAGCCGGCCTCGTCGTGATCGAGCTGGTCGAGGAAGAGACCCGTGTTGGGATCGTGCCCGATCGCTGCGAACACGCCGTCGGCCTCGAGCTCCCAGGTCTCGTCGGTGTTGACGTCGCGCAGCCGGACACCGGTGACACGATCGTGTCCGAGCACCTCGTCGACCACCGCGTTCGTAACCCATTCGATCTTGTCGTTTGCGCGGGCCCGGTCGATCATGATCTGCGAGGCGCGGAACTCGTCGCGCCGGTGCACGATTGTCACCTTGGTGGCGAAGCGAGCGAGAAACGTGCCCTCCTCCATGGCCGAGTCGCCGCCGCCCACCACGACGACGTGCTTGTCGGGGAAGAAGGCTGCGTCACAGGTCGCGCAGTAGGAGACGCCCCGGCCCTGGAGCTTTCGCTCCGACTCGAGCCCGAGCTGCCGGGCGGTGGCGCCGGTCGCCACGATCACCGTCTCGGCGCGGTACTCGTCGTCGCCGACCCAGACCCGGTGGGGGCGCGACGAGAAATCGACCTTGGTCACGTCGTCGGTGATGAAGTCCGTGCCGAACCGTTCGGCCTGGCGGCGGAATTCCTGCATCATCTCCGGCCCCATCACACCGTCGGCGTAGCCCGGATAGTTCTCCACGTCGCTCGTGATCATCAGCTGGCCGCCCCAGTTGAAGCCCTCGATCACGAGCGGCTTGAGGTTCGCGCGGGCAGCGTAGAGGGCGGCGGTATACCCGGCCGGGCCCCCTCCAATGATGATCAGCTCGCGGATGTCGTTGTCAGTCATGGTCCTCCATAGTGGTTCCCTCTTTATCTGTATTAAACGATTTTGGTCGGCTGAACCTTCCTTGCCCGGACGGCCCGGAAGCGCTTCCCATGCTTAGAATCGCCACTTCGATGGTAGGTAGGGGCGGGGTATGGCTGGAACGGTGACTTGGTCGCTCCTCCGGGAGCTGGCGGGCTTTCGGGCCGAGAAGGGCTGCGCCATCAGCCTCTACCTGAACCTCGACCCCTCCGATGTCCCGACCGCCGGCGACGCGCAGACACGCATGAACTCCATGCTCCACGCGGCCGACCGGACCGACCGGACCGACCTGACCCACGAGCAGCGCATGGGCCTGAAGGCCGACTTCGAGCGGATCGCGCAGTGGTTCGACGACGATTTCGAGCGAGACGGCTCTCAGGGGCTCGCGGTGTTCGCGGCCGGGCTCGACAACTCGTGGCGGACGCTCGCCCTGCCGGCGCCGGTCGACGACCGCGCGAAGGTCGGACGTGACTTCTTCCTTGCGCCGCTCGCGCCGCTGATCGGGCGGGCTGACGGGACGATCGTGGCGGTCGTCAGTCGCGAGGAGGGTCAGCTCTACCGGCTGCGCGGCGGACGGCTGGAAGAGATCGCCGAGCACTACGACGAGGCGCCGGGCCAGCACGACCAGGGCGGCTGGTCGCAGGCGAGGTATCAGCGGCATATCGAGAAGCTCGTCCACGAACATCTGAAGGGCGTGGCCGAGGAGC
Organism: Gaiellaceae bacterium; assembly: GCA_035317565.1. Classification (GTDB taxonomy): domain Bacteria; phylum Actinomycetota; class Thermoleophilia; order Gaiellales; family Gaiellaceae; genus 3-1-20CM-4-69-9. Next base: position 3,618 of record DATHGN010000066.1, on the reverse strand, counting down.
TCGACCGCACCCGGCGGCAGCTGCAGGGACCGAAGATCGTCCTCGTCTGCTCGGAGGACATGCGGACCGAGTTCCTGGATGCGCTCTCCGCGGAGGCCCGAACGTCGCTCGTCGGGTGGACGCCTGCGCAGTCACACGCGAGCCCGGCCGAGTTGCTCGCGGCAGTCAGGCCGGTCCTCGAAGAAGCGGAGGCGAAGAGCGAGTCGCAAGCGATCGAGCGCTGGCGTGAAGAAGCGGGCCGCAACGGGCGCGCCGCATCGGGCTGGGAGCAGACGCTCGAGGCGGCGTCCGACGCGCGTGTGGAGTTGCTGCTCTTCCAGCAGGGCGTGGACCGCCCGGCGTTCCGCTGTCCCGCCTGCGGCCGCGCCGCGATCTCGGAAGGAAGCTGTCCGCTCGACGGCACGCGGCTCGAACCGACCGACGCGGGGCTCGACCTCGCGGTGCACCAGACGCTCGCGCACGGCGGCGCGGTGTGGGCCATCCGGCACCACGAGGATCTCGCGCCCGTCGAAGGCATCGGTGCTCTCCTCCGCTTCTAGCTAGGCAGCGTCGGCGGAAACGCCGGGAAGCTCGAGCACGGTCTCGCCCTCGATCTCTCCCTGCTCTTCCACTGCACGCTCGAGCTTCGTCTCGAACTTGTCGAGGCGCTTCCCGGCGTCGTGGTACTTCGACTGCGCATGGCCGAGGTGCGTGCCGACCTTGTCGAAGTCGTCGGCGAAACGGTCGAAGTCGCGGCGGAGATCGGCGACGTACGCCATCACCTCGTGTGCATGCTCCTCGATCTTCATGCCGCGCAGGCCGAGCGCGGTCACCTGCAGGTACGCCGTGAACGTCGTCGGCGAAACCGGGAAGACGCGCCGTTCGTGCGCGTACGCGAGCAGCGCTCCTGTCTTGCCGCAGGCGAGCTCGTAATACACCCCTTCGACCGGGATGTACATGAAGGCGAAGTCATAGGTGCCCTCGTCAGGCCTGATGTACTTGGCTGCGATCGCGTCGATGTGCTGCTTGACGTCCCGGCCGAACTGCCGTTCTGCGAGCTGCCGCTCGTCGTCCGTCTCGGCGTCGGAGAGCCGAATGTAGTTGTCGAGTGGGAACTTCGAGTCGACGGGGATCGTCCGGTCGGCTCGCACGATCGCGTCGACGCGCTCGCCGGAGTCGAAGGTGTACTGCATCTCGTAGGCGGAAGGTGGCAGGCGGTCGCGGAGCAGGTTCTCGAGCAGGAGCTCGCCGAAGCCGCCGCGGGCCTTCGGTGGACGCAGGGCTTGCTCGAGGCGGGCGAGATCCTTCGCGCGCTCGAGCATCTGCGTCGTCGCCTCGTCCACCTTGCCGAGCCGCTCGTGGATCTTGTTCGTCGTTTGCGATGCGTTCTCGAGCCGGCGGTCGACCTTCGTATCGAGCTCCGAGAGCCGCCGGTCCATCGTCTCGGTCACGCCGATGAGATGCCGATCGACCTCGGCGTTGCGATCCGACAGCTGGGTGCTCCAGTCGGCACGAAGCTCGCGGAGGGTCCGCGCGAGCCAGACGAGCGCGGCCGCGAGGCCCACGCCGAGCAGGAGGATGAGGAGTACCGCTGCCATAGAGCCGACAGACGGTAGTGGGGGGATCGGACGGAACGATCGGGGCGGCCTCTGCCGCCCCGACCCCTCGGTGTCTAGCTGTGCTCGCGCTCCGCGCGGGCGTCTGCAGCCTCGTTCCGCTGCTCCTGTGCCATCTCCTCGTGCTGGGCGGCGCTGTCCTCGGCGGCACCCTGCCGCTCCTGCGCGGCGCCCTCGCGCCGCATCGAAGAGTCGCCCGTCATGTCCCCGGCCGCCTTCTTCGTGCGACCGAGCAGCTTGTCGAGTAGTCCCATCGGGACCTCCAGCCTCTGGTTGGGAACACGCTTCGAGCTTCCCAGTATCCGTGAAAGGAAGGCCGGGTCCACAAAAAACGCCGAAGCCGGCGAACCCGAGGGTTCATCGGCTTCGGCTCGGGGAGCTTATGCTGGCGCGGCTCCACTAGTCAAGAGCCACGGCTGCGGAAAAAACGCGCACGTTGCGTACTTCCTTCCCCGGCGGCACGGCGGCGGGTACCCTTGCGCGCCGTGGCGAAGAAGGTCCGCACTCCACCGCCTCCGCGGCGCGTCCAGGCGCCCCAGAAGCGCGATCCTCGGAAAAGCCCGACCGCCCCGCAGCGCTCGCCCTGGCTGTATGCGGGCGGCGGCGCCCTCGTCGCGGCCCTGATCGCGGCCGTGGCCATCGGCATCGTTATCAAGCGGGACAACGGGGGCGGCAGCGGCAGCCCGAGGACGCTGACCACCGCGACGAACTACAACGCCCTGCCGGGGATCCGGAGGACAAAGGCGCCATGGGCGCCCGAGTACCGCTTCCTCGCCGACCGCCTGGCCCCGCTCGACCTGACGACCCTCGGCGGGCACAACGGCCTCACCGAGCACTTCCACGCCCACTTCGACATCTTCGTGAACGGCAAGAAGGTCAAGATTCCGGCGCTCGTCGGCATCAACCCCGGGGCCGGCTACCTGACCGAGCTGCACACGCACGACGACAGCGGGGTCATCCACATCGAGGCGCAAAAGAGCCGCGACTTCACGGTGGGTCAGTTCTTCTCCGAGTGGGCCGTCCACCTCGACGCGCACTCGATCGGCGGCTACAACGGGCTGAAGTGGTACCTGGACGGGAAGCGGCAGACGGGAAATCCACAGACTCTGATCCTGAAGCCACACCAGGAGATCGCGTTCGTCGTCGGCAAGCCGCCGGCCAAGATCCCCTCGAGCTACGCATTCCCCGCCGGCGAATAGCGCGGAGACACGACGCTATTCTGAGCCCGCCGGGGTGGCGAAACTGGTGATACGCGCCCGACTTAAAATCGGGTGTCCCCTAGCGGGGCGTGCGGGTTCGAGTCCCGCCCCCGGCACTCCGGCGCGAAATCCGGCCGGCGTTGCCGGCCATGATGATTTCGCGCCGTTCGGGTTTCGATTCGATGCGTGCTCGGCGAAGACGGGCAGAGCCCGTCTTCGCGGCGGCGTACGTGGAAACTTAGACTTGGCTCGTGGCTGAGGTCGAAACGCTTGCCGCTGAGGAAGGGCGGTTGGAGTGGGATACGCCGCTCTTTCGGACTGCGCTGCAGCAGTTCGAGCTCGCGCTTCCTTACGCTGAGGTCAACGAGTCCATTGCGGAGCGACTTCGTTACCCGGAACGGGCTGTCATGGTCACTGTTCCGATTCGGCGGGACGAGGGGCACGTCGACGTTTTTCCGGCTTACCGGGTTCAGCACTCGAGTGTGCTCGGGCCGACCAAAGGTGGGATTCGCTACGACCCTCACGTGACGATGGGCGAGTGCGCTGCGCTCGCCGTTTGGATGACCTGGAAATGTGCGCTGCTCCGGCTGCCTTACGGTGGCGCGAAAGGTGGCGTTCGCTGCAACCCGCGTGAGCTGTCGCTTCGTGAGCTCGAGCGGTTGACGAGGCGCTACACGAGCGAATTGCGCGGAGTGATCGGGCCGCAGGAGGACATCCCTGCGCCGGACATGGCGACGAACGAGCAGACGATGGCGTGGATCATGGACACCTATTCGATGCAGGTGGGCCATGCGGTTCCGGAGATCGTCACCGGGAAGCCCGTC
>DATHGN010000065.1:0-23809 GCA_035317565.1 Gaiellaceae bacterium | reverse complement strand
GACGCATGATCGGCGACGTGCTGCTCGAGTGCGAGCTCGAGCCCGGGGTCAGACGCACGCTTGCAGGCTTCGAAAACCACGTCGGTCGAACCCGGCTCGATCCAGGCGCGGATCCGCTCGGGCGTGTCGTCGCCGGCTTCGGCAACGACGGCGAGAGCGGCTTCGAAGGCTGTCGTGTGGGCCGGGTCGTCGGGACCTACCTCCACGGGCCACTCCTGCCGCGCAACCCCTGGTTCGCCGACTGGCTGCTCGGGCAAGCCCTGGCACATCGCCTCGGTGAACCGCCGGAGCTGACGTCCCTCCTCGACGAGCTCGAAACGGAGGCTCATGAGGTCTCAGCCCGCCGTGCAGAGTCCCGCGGCGGCCGCCGCTGAACGCAGCACGCACCCCCACCCTCACAGGGTGGGGTTCTGACCCGCCACCCTCGGCGGCGCGAGCCTACCTCCGAAACGCGTACGTCTTGTGCTCGCGCACGTGCCGAAAGTGAGTCAACGTGCCCACAGCGCGCCCAGGTAGACAGCTGGGTCGCCGGATTGCCAGCGGCTCAGGAAGCGCTGGATCGGCGGGTGCAACACCACATCGTCGAGGTCACCGACGGGGAAGAGGCTATGGCCGCGGACTGCTGCGTCGGTCGACGTGACCGCCTCGAGCGATCTGCCGCCGAGATCGCCCGCGAAGATGATGTGCACGACATGCTTCTTCGCGAAGCTGTGCACGGGTGCAATCGAGTCGACGATCGCGACCGGTCCTTCCACGGGCAGCTGATCGTCGATTCCGATCTCCTCGGCGAGCTCGCGGTGCAAGGCATCCACTAGGCTCTCACCGGAGTTGACGCCGCCGCCTGGCAGCAGCCAGTACTCCTTGCCGGGCTTCTCGTGCCGGCACAGCAGCACCTGCTCCTTCCAGCGGAGGATCGCCGAAACGCGAATGCGCGGCTCGATCGCCATCACGCCGCAGAGGATCCAAAGCCGCGCACGCCGCGCTCACTCGAGGGAAGCTCCTCGACCTCGACGAGCTCGAGCTCGGGGATCGGCAGCACGACGAGCTGGGCGATCCTCATCCCGGGCTCGACGACGAAGGGCTCCGTGCGATCGGTGTTCAGGAGCACGACTCGCAACTCGCCGCGATACCCCGAGTCGACGAGGCCGGGCGAGTTGACGACCGTCAGGCCGTGTCGCGCGGCAAGCCCGGAACGCGGCTGGACGAACCCGGCATAGCCCTCCGGAATGGCAACGGCCAGACCGGTGCCGACGAGCGCTCGCTCGCCGGGGTCGAGCTCGACGCGCTCGCACGAGGCGAGATCGAGCCCGGCGTCACCCGTGTACGCACGTTGCGGGACGACCGCATCCGCGTGCAGCCGTTGGATCGGAAGCTCGATCAACGTGCGCGACGCGCAGGCTCGGAGCGCGCCTCCGCAACCAGGTAGCGCGCGAAGCGCCGAAGCTCGCGACGCGGCAACCGCGCTCGCACGTACACGCCGTCCGCCTGATCCTCTCGCTCCTCGATCGGAGCTCCGAGCGCATACAGCTCCGCGAGCTTTCCCCCTTCCTCGTACGGGAGGAAGAGGTGCACCGCCTCAAAGCGGTCCGCGAACCGCTCCGCGATCCGTGTGCGCAATTCCTCGACGCCCTCTCCCGTGAGCGCAGAGATCTGGACCGCGTCGGGAAACCGATTGGCGAGTCGCCGTCGCCGCAGGGTATCGACCGTATCGATCTTGTTCACGACCACCTCGAGGGGAAGATCGTCGGCGCCGATGTCGTGCAACACGCCGCGAACGGCGGCGTCCTGTTCGTCGAGCCGTTCGTCCGGCGCCGATGCATCGACGACGAGCAGCACGAGATCCGCGACGAGCGTCTCCTCGAGCGTTGCGGCAAAGCCTTGCACGAGCTCCGTCGGCAGCCGGCGGATAAAGCCGACCGTGTCGGTTACGAGATACCGGCGCCCGTCGTGCTCGAACGAGCGAGTCGTCGGATCGAGTGTCTCGAACAAGCGGTCGTTCACGGATACGTCGGCGTCCGTTAGGGCATTCAGCAGTGTCGACTTGCCGACGTTTGTGTAACCCGCCAGCGCCACTGTTGGCGCCTCCGTGCGCTGACGTTCCTTGCGCCGCACCTCACGCTGCTTGCTCAGATCCTTCAGCCGCCTCCGCAGGAGCGTGATCCGCCGCCGGGCGATGCGGCGGTCGGTCTCGAGCTGCGACTCACCGGGACCGCGTGTCCCGACTCCCGCGCCGAGGGAGCCCATGCCTCCGCCGAGGCGTTCGAGGTGCTGCCACATGCCGCGCATCCGCGGGAGGTTGTATTCCAGCTGCGCGAGCTCGACCTGAAGCTTGCCCTCGGCGCTCCTCGCATGCTGGGCGAAGATGTCGAGGATCAGCTGGGTCCGGTCGACGACGCGGGCCTGGAGTGCGTTCTCGAGCGACCGCTGCTGGGCCGGCTCGAGCTCGTCGTCCACGAGGAGCACCTCGGCCCCGGACTCCTTGTAGGAGCGCTTCAGCTCCTCCAGCTTTCCCTTGCCGAGGTAGGTACGCGTCTCGGGCCGGGCCCGGTGCTGCACGAGCTCGTCGATCGGCTCGACGAGGGCTGTCCGGGCGAGCTCTCGAAGCTCGGCCAGCTCGGAGTCGGAGTCCACTCCCTGGGCCAGCACGGCGACGATGAACCCACGCTCCAGCGCGGGGTCCGGCTGGCGTTGGATCACGAACGGATTATGCCGCCAACTGGGCAGAATCCCCACCATGGCTCCCGTGCAGCTCTCCCCCGCCCTGACGGCCACCGGCACCTATCCCTTCGTGAAGCTCGAAGAGGCCAAGCGGCGGCTTGCTGCAAAGGGAGTGGCACTGATCGACTTCGGCAAAGGGGACCCGCGTGAGCCGACAGAGCCGATGATCCGTGAGGCGCTTGCTGCGAGCCTCACCGAGATCTCGACCTATCCGCTCGCCGAGGGGCTGCCCGAGCTCCGGGAGTCCGTCGCAGGCTGGTGCGGGCGGCGCTTCGGCGTCGAGCTCGATCCCGATACCGAGGTCATCCCGACATACGGATCGAAGGAAGCGATCTTCCTGCTCGCGCAGATGCTCGTCGACCGCGACGGCGACCGGCGTCTCGTCGTGACGACGGAACCTGGCTACCCGGTGCCCGACCGGGGAGCGGCCTTCGCCGGAGCCGACGTCCTCCAGCTTCCCCTGCGCGAGGAGAACGGCTTCCTGCCCGATCTCGACGCGGTCGACGCCGCAACCTGGGACCGAGCGGCCATCGTCTGGATCAACTACCCGAACAACCCGACCGGAGCGATTGCGCCGCTCGCCTTTCTCGAGCGACTCGCAGACCTCTCGGGCAAGCACGGGTTCCTGCTCGCGTCGGACGAGGCTTACACGGAGCTCTGGTTCGCTGCTCCTCCCCACTCTGCGCTCGAGGTGCGCAACCGCGGGAACGTCGCGGTGTTCAACACGCTGAGCAAGCGCTCGTCGATGACCGGATACCGCTCCGGCTTCGCGGCCGCCGACGTCGACCTCATTGCCGCGCTGAAACAGTTCAGGCCTTCGGTCGGCACCGCACCGCAAGAGTTCGTGCAGCGTGCGTCGGTCGTGGCGTGGGACGACGAGGAACACGTCGAGCGCACGCGGGCTGCGTACCGGCGAAAACGAGATGCCCTGCTCCCGACGCTGCGGCGCATGGGCATCCGTGTCGCCGGCAGCGAGGCGACGATGTTCCTCTGGCTCGAGGTACCGCAGGGTCAGACCTCCGAGGCGTTCGCGACTGGGCTGCTCGAGCACGGGCTGATCGTCTCGCCCGGGACATTCTTCGGCCCGGCCGGCGAGGGCTACTGGCGCATGGCGCTCGTGCCCACCGAGGCGGAGTGCCGCAGGGCGGCCGAGATTCTCGAGGTGGTGTTGTGAACGCCGAACGAGTCGAGGAGCTGATCGCCGAGCTCGACCGGGGAGAGGTGCGCGTCGCCGAGCCCATCGACGGGGACTGGCGCGTGAATCCCGAAGTGCAGGAGGCCATCCTCGAGTTCTTCCGGCTCCGGCAGATGGAGCCGCAGGAGGTCGGGCCGTTCGAGTACCACGACAAGATCCCGCTGAAGCACGACTACGAGCGGCTCGGCGTGCGCGTCGTGCCGCCCGCCGTTGCGCGCTACGGCTCGTTTCTGTCGCCGGGGGTCGTGATGATGCCGAGTTACGTCAACATCGGAGCCTGGGTCGGCCCGCGCACGATGGTCGACACCTGGGCGACCGTCGGTTCGGGTGCGCAGATCGGTGCAGACGTCCATCTCGCCGGCGGCGTCGGGATCGGCGGCGTGCTCGAGCCGCCCGGTGCGCGTCCGGTCATCGTCGAGGACGGAGCGTTCGTCGGGTCGCGCGCGATCCTGACCGAAGGCGTACGAATCGGAGCACGCGCCGTGATCGGGCCGAACGTGTCGCTGACCTCGTCGGTCCCGGTCATCGACGTGACCGGCGACGAACCCGTCGAGCATCGCGGCTTCGTGCCGCCTCGTGCGATCGTCGTTCCCGGCACGCGGCCGAAGGAGTTTCCCGCGGGAACGTATCAGCTTGCATGCGCGCTGATCGTCGGCTGGCGCAGCGAGTCGACAGATCTGAAGGTGAGCCTGAACGACGCGCTCCGCGAGCACGGTCTCGGCGGCTAGACCAGCTCGACCCGGCAGATCTCCTCGGCCGGACCCGTCAGCGTTGCGCTTCCGTCTGCCTGCAGCTCCACGAGCAGATCGCCGCCGGGCAGATGGACGGTGACCGGGCTCTCACACCAACCGTTCGCAATTGCCGCGGCCGCGGCCGAGACCGAGCTCGTCCCCGACGACAACGTCTCCCCCGCCCCGCGCTCCCACACGCCGACGGTCAGGTCGTGCAGCCCGTCGACGCGGACGAGCTGCACGTTCGTTCGCTCGGGAAAGCGCGAGTGTCGTTCGATGCGCGGGCCCAGGCGTCGCAACTCGCCGCGCTCCGGCTCGCGGCGGACGACCGCGTGCGGGTTGCCCACGGAGACCGGCGTGAATTCGACGCGCTCGTCACCGAGGTCGAGCGTCTCGGTCTCCCCCACCTCGACACGTCCGACGTCGAGCTCGATCCCGGCGCCGGCGCGAACGATCGCCTCGACGTGGCGCGGGCCGACCGACAGCGTCACGTGCTCGGACTGCGACTCGCGCGCAAGCCAGGCCGCGACGATTCGCATGCCGTTGCCCGACAGCTCGGCTGTCGAGCCGTCCGGATTCCAGATGCGCACCTCGGCGTGCGGCCCTTCCACCTGCACCACCTCGAGCAGACCGTCGGACCCGACGCCGTAGTGGTAGTCGCAGAGGTGCCGGACACGATCCGGCGTCAGCGGTTCTGGAAGCTCAGCCCGTTCGACCAGCAGGTAGTCGTTGCCGAGCGCTTGCCACTTCGACAATGTCATGTGCGATCTCGTCCACCGGACGATCGGCGTTGACGCTAACAAGGCCGGGGATGCGTCGTAGCCACTTCCGCTGGTAGGCGGCGTAGCGCTGCGTGCGGACGACGAGCGCCGCGAGCGCCTCGTCGCGCGAAAGCTCGGCCACCTCGCGCAGGCCGAGGGCACGGACGGCTGTCGCTGAGATGGGTCCTGCGAGCGCGCTACGCGCTTCGTCGACGACACCGGCAGCGAACATCGCGTGGGCGCGCCGCACGATTCGCTCCTCCAAGACGTCGCGCGGGACGTCGAGCCCGAAGACGATCGTGGGCAGGCGCGTCTCGGACGTCCAGAGCCGGTCCGCGTCCGGGCTCAGCGACGATCCGAGCTCGGTGAGCTCCAGCGCCCGCACGACGCGACGGCGGTCGTTCGCATGAAGCCGCGCTGCGGCGTCGGGATCGCGCTCGGCGAGAACGGCGTACGAGCGCTCGGGCCCGAGCCGGTCGTAGGCGCGCTCCCACTGCGCTCTTTGCTTCTGCGTCGGGGCAGGCGGCAGACTCAGCTCTGCGAGCGCGGCGCGCAGGTAGAGGCCGGTGCCGCCGGCGACGACCGGGATCCGGCCGGCATCGACCAGCTCGTCGATCGCTGCGTGCGCCAGGCGGGCGTAGTCGGCGACGGAGCCCTCGTGATCCAGCGGCCAGATGCCCACGAGACGTGTCGGGCGGTCCGGCTGCGCCGTGAGGATCGGCAGACCGCGATACGCCTGCATCGAATCGGCGGACAGGACCTCGCCGCCGAGGCGATCGGCGACCGCCTCTGCGACGGCCGTCTTGCCCGAAGCCGTCGGGCCGAAGATCGCGACGACGCTAGGAGGAGCTGACGGCTGACTTCCAGCCAACCTCTGCATCCTGCGGGAAGAGGACGTCGGCCGGCAGCGGCCCGTCTTCTTCGGGATGCGCGGCGCGATGCTCCTGGAACCAGGCGACCGACCGCGAGATCCCCTCCTCGAGCGGGACTGCCGGCTCGTAGCCGAGCAGCTCGCGGGCTTTCGTCAGGTCTGCGACGTAGTGCGTGACCTCGCCGAGCAGCGACGGCGCGAGCGCGATCTTCGGCTCGGTTCCGAGCTCTGCGGCGATCAGCTCGGCCGCCTGGACGAGCGAGTTGCCCTGACCGTACGCGAGATTCACCGTCTCGTTGACGACGCGTCCCTCGGCCAGCGCCTCGATCCCTCGTGTGATGCCGTCGATGCAGTCGTCGACGTATGTGAAGTCGAGCGTCTTCTCCTGTCCGAACACCGTCACCGGCTCGTCGCGCAGCATCGTGTGAATGAAGAGAGGCAGCACGCGGACCATGCGCGCAAGGTCGTTGTCGTATCGGCCGTAGACGTTCGAGAAACGGAAGACGAGGTACTTGAGCCCGTAGCAGCGCGCGTACGAGTAGACGAACGCCTCACCGGCGATCTTCGACGCCGAGTACGTCGACTCCGTGTAGGCGAAGTCGGCGCTCGCCTCGCTCGCCTCTTCCTCGGCAAACCGGTGCACGTCGCCGTACACCTCCCGGCTCGACGAAAAGACGATCGGCAGGTTTTGCTGGCGGCAGAACTCGAGGACGTTGAACGTCATGACGGCGTTCTCGAGCGCGCGGTGCGGCTGGCGGACGAGCTGGTGCACCTTCGCATGCGCCGCCAGGTGCACTACGAGATCGACCTCGGGGTACTCGACGCCACCGATTCCTCCGGGGAAGGACGGGTAGTGCCCGGAGAGGTCCTGGAGGAGGTACTTGAAGTCGTCCGTCCAGGTGTTGAGACGCTTGTCGACACCGAACACCTCATGTCCCTCTCGCTGGAGGCGCTGCGCCAGGTTCGTCCCGATCTGGCCGCTCGAGCCTGTGACGAGGACGCGCATCAGGCAGCGACTCTCGCAGACTGGGCTCCGCGCAGGGTCGTAGACGTCGCTTCGCCGATCAGGACGTCGACCAGTTCTCCCGGCTCCGCCTCACCGGAGAAGTTCACGGTCGTGTTGCGGCGAGTCCGGCCGCGGAGCAGTGCCGGGTCGGTGCGGCTCGGCGCCTCGACGAGCACCTGCTCGACTCGGCCGATGCGTTGCGCGTTGCGCGCAGCGGCCGTGCGCTGCACCGCGTCGACCAGTCGTTCGATCCGATCGCGCTTCAGGTCGTCCGGGATCTGATCGGGCATCGCGGCGGCCTCGGTGCCGGCGCGCGGTGAGTAGACGAACGTGAACGCGCTGTCGAAGCCGACCTCTTCGACCGCGGTGATGGTCTCCTGGAAATCCTCTTCCGTCTCACCCGGAAACCCGACGATCAGATCGGTGCTGAGCGCCAGATCCGGAATGCCGGCGCGCAGCTCGCCGACAAGCCGGAGGTAACGCTCCCGGGTGTACGTCCTGCGCATCGCCTTCAGGATGCGCGACGAGCCGGACTGCAAGGGCAGATGGGCGTGCTCGCACACCGTCTCGCACTCGGCCATCGCCTCGATCACCGGGCGGCGGAAGTCCTTGGGATGCGGGCTCGTGAAGCGGATGCGCTCGATCCCGTGGATTGCGTCGCATGCCCTGAGCAGCTCGCCGAACTCCGTGTGGATCTCGGGCGCGAGGTCGCGCCCCCACGAGTTGACATTCTGCCCGAGGAGCGTCACCTCGCGCACGCCTTCCGCCGCGAGCCGCGTCACCTCGGCGACGACGTCTCCCGGACGCCGGCTGACCTCTCGGCCACGCACGGCCGGGACGATGCAGTAGGCGCACTTCGAGTTGCAGCCCATCGAGATCTGCACCCAGGCCTGGAAGGCACGGTCGCGGTGCATGGGCAGCTCGCCGGCGAAGCTCCGGTCGTCGAGCCCGAAGCTGCCGCGGGCGAGGCCATGGCCGCCCGCGCCGAGCCATTCGCCGAGATGCGGGATCGACCCGGGCCCGAAAGCGACGTCGACGTAGGGATAGAGCTGGAAGAGCCGTTCGCGCTGGGCCTCCGCATAACAACCGCCGACGGCGATCACCTTGTCAGGGCTTCGCCGCTTGACCGCGGCAGCTTGGGCGAGATGCGCTGCGAACTTCTGGTCGGGCTTCTCCCGGATTGTGCAGGTATTGAAGACGAGGACGTCCGCCTCTTCCTGAGACGGGGCCTCGCCCAGTCCGAGCTCCTCGAGCATGCCCTTGATCCGCTCGCTGTCGTGAGCGTTCATCTGGCAGCCGAACGTCGTGACGTGGTACCGCCGCACGGGCCAGAATGCTACCCGTGGTCTTTCCGGACTCGAACTCTCTCTGGCTCTTCGGCCTGGCTGCGTTGGCGCTGCTCGCCATTCCCGGGCCTGCAGTCCTCTACATCGTGGTCCAGAGCGCCGAGCAGGGGCGAAAGGTCGGCCTCGCCTCGGTGGCCGGCGTGCATCTCGGAACGCTCGCTCACGTCGCTGCCGCCTCGGCGGGCCTGTCGGCGCTGATCGTCGCGTCGCCGTTGGCCTTCGACGTCGTCAAGTACGCCGGGGCCGCCTACCTCGTCTATCTCGGAGTCCGCAAGCTGCTCGCCCGTGACACCGACGGCGAGGTTCGCTCGGAGCCTGAGCCGCTTCGCCATGCGTTCTGGCGAGGGACGATCGTGAACCTCCTCAACCCGAAGACCGCGCTCTTCTTCCTCGCGTTCTTGCCGCAATTCGTCGAGACAAGCCGCGGAGGTGTGTGGTCGCAGGCGCTTGTGCTCGGTTTCGTCTTCGTCGGGCTCGGGCTCGTCAGCGATTCCCTGTACGCCCTGGCGGCCGGAACGGTCGGCGGTCTGATCCGGCGCAAGCGCAGGCTCGTCGGGTACGGCTCGGGCATCGTCTACGTGACGCTCGGCGCAGCCGCCGCTTTCGCGAAGCGCGCCTAGGCGGCGTGATCTGACTGGACTTGCGGCTCCGGCTCCGGTGCTGCGAGCGGTTCGCCCGGTGGCGTGCTCCCGTTGGACACGTTCCTGGCGACGTCAACGGCGCGGCTCTCTCGAATCACCGTCACCTTCACCTGGCCCGGGTACTCGAGCTGGTCCTCGATCTCCCGTGCGATCTCGTGTGAGAGCAGCACCGCAGCGTCGTCGTCGACGTCAGCCGGCCGCACGATGACGCGAATCTCGCGGCCTGCCTGCAGCGCGTACACCTTGTCGACGCCAGGCTTCTGCGCGGCGAGCTCCTCGAGCGACTCGAGGCGCTTGATGTAGTGCTCGAGGCTCTCGCCACGGGCGCCCGGACGCGACGCGGAGATCGCGTCGGCCGCGATCAGCAGCACCGCCTCGACCGTCTGCGGCTCGACTTCGTAGTGGTGGGCCTCGATCGCGTGCACGACGTGCTGTGACTCGCCGTACCGGCGTGCGAGCTGCGCCGAGATCGACGCGTGCGATCCCTCGACCTCGTGTGTCATCGCCTTGCCGATGTCGTGCAGGAGCGCCGCGCGCTTGGTGACCTTCACGCTCGCGCCGACCTCGGAGGCCATGATCCCGGCGAGGTGGACGACCTCGAGCGTGTGTTTGAGGACGTTCTGGCCGTAGCTGGTGCGAAAACGGAGACGGCCGAGGATCTTCACGAGCTCTTCGTGGAACTCGCCGCAGTTCGCCTCGAAGACCGCCTGCTCGCCCGCTTGCACGATCGTGTCCTCGATCTCCGCCTTCGACGCGTAGTAGGTGTCCTCGATCCGCGCCGGATGGATCCGGCCGTCCTCGATCAGCTTGGAGAGGGTGAGCTTCGCGACCTCGCGACGGATTCCGTCGAACGACGAGAGCACCACCGCCTGCGGCGTGTCGTCGATGATGAAGTCGACGCCGGTCAGATGCTCGAGCGCACGGATGTTGCGTCCCTCGCGGCCGATGATGCGTCCCTTCATGTCGTCGGAGGGAAGCGCGACGACCGAGACCGTCGTCTCCGCGGCGTGGCTCGCGGCGACGCGTTGCAACGCGTCGGCGACGAGGTTCCGTGCGCGGCGCTTCGCTTCCGTGCGCGCTTCCTCCTCGAGCTGCCGCACCCGGCGGGCGAGCTCGTGGCGGACGAGATCCTCCGAGCGTTCCAGCAGGCTGAGCTTGGCCTCGTTGACGGTCATCCCGGAGATTCGCTCGAGCTCGGTGAATTGCTCCTCGCGCGCACTCTTCTGGTCTTCCTGGAGCTGCCTGAGATGGATCTCGCGGTCGGCGACCCCCTGCTCGCGTCGCGCAATCTCCGTCAGCTTGCCGTCGATCTCCTCTTCCTTCGCGAGCACACGCTCCTCGACCTTGACGATCCTGGTGCGGTGCTCCGCGACCTCGCTGTCGATCTCGGCACGAAGCTTCACGGCCTCCTCGCGCGCGGTGATCTGCGCCTCACGCCGCAACGTGTCCGCTTCACGGTGGGCGTCGTCGATCAGTTGCTTGCGCTGCTGCTGCGCAGCGCCGAGTCGCGACTTGCCGAGCGCGCCGACGGCGACGGCCCCTCCGAATCCCCCTGCGACAAGGCCGATGAGAATCCCGATGACGACCTGCATGGGCTGGCTCCTGGGTTGGTTGCCCGCGGTCTGCTACCGCAGTGCCCACCCGGCATTCCGGCCGGCACGAGAGATCCCGAATCGGTGAAACGAGCCGACACCGCGGCCCGGAGAGCGGTCGCTACGTCGCCGCTGCCAAGAGCCTTTCGGTGTCGGAGTTGGTGATGGTCGACATACGGTTCAGGAGTTCAAGTTGCGATTCGGAAAATGTCTCTGTGCAGGTAAAACGTCGGATGAGGCAGTCACATCCTACCCCGGTTCAGGGGTGGTGTCCAAAATCGCTCCCCGCGGCCTGTTCCAGCACCTCTTCGCCGAAGCCCTTCCCGGCCAGGTAACGCGCTGTGCCCGCCCCGGTGCCCCGCCGGGCGACGATGCGGCCCGCCCGCTCGCCCTCCGGCTCGAGGGCCGCCACGGCCGCCTCGACGAGGTCGGCAGCTACGCCGCGCTGCTCGAGGTCGTGCCGGATTGCCGCGTCTCCATAGCCTCGCCCTGCGAGCGATTCAGCCCGATTCCCGGCGAGCCGCGCGTCGTCGACGAGCCCGGCGGCGCTCAGGGCGGCGAGAGACTCTTCCGCCGCGCTCGGGCTGACGGCCCGCTGCTCGAGACGCAGCGCGAGCTCCCGGGCCGAGAGGTCGCGTGCCCGTAGCGCCCGGCCGGCGACGGCCAGCGCCTCGGCTCGCCGAAGCTCCCGCCGGAGCCGGCGAAGCGCCGGCCGGTCGAGTGCCCGGCCGCGGGAGATTCCCGCCCGGACGACGACGTCGGCAGGGAACGTGCGCCACGGAGAGCCGTCGAGCTCCACGGCCACCCGGCCGCGCCGGTCCTCGCGCAGCCCGGTGACGATCGGCACTACTTCTTCGAGGCGGCTTTCTCGACCTTGAGGTCTTGCGTGACTTTGCCGTTCTGCTCGGCGGCGGCGTCGGCGTCGACGGGAAGGAGCCGCGCGGACGCAACCTGCTCAGGCCCGATCGCCACCTGAATGCCGGTGAGGATTGCCTGGCAGACGTCGGGATGCTCACGCAGGAACGCGGTCGCGTTCTGGCGCCCCTGGCCCAGTCGCTCGTCGCCGAAGCTGAAGTACGAGCCCGACTTCGTCACGACCTTGCGCTCGAGCCCGGCGTCGAGGACCGTTCCCTCCCAGGAGATGCCGGACCCGTAGATGATGTCGAACTCGGCCTGCTTGAACGGCGGCGCGACCTTGTTCTTTACGACCTTCACGCGCACACGGTTGCCGATTGCCTCGACGCCTTCCTTCAGGGTCTCGATGCGGCGGATGTCGAGTCGCACGGACGAGTAGAACTTGAGGGCGCGACCGCCGGGCGTCGTTTCCGGGTTCCCGAACATGACGCCGATCTTCTCTCGCAACTGATTCGTGAAGAGGCAGATCGTGTCGGTGCGGTTCAACGTGCCGGCAAGCTTGCGCAGTGCTTGCGACATCAGCCTCGCCTGCAGGCCGACGTGCGTGTCGCCCATCTCGCCCTCGATCTCGGCCTTCGGGGTCAGGGCCGCGACAGAGTCGACCGCGACGACGTCGAGTGCGCCCGAGCGGATGAGCAGCTCCGCGATCTCGAGTCCCTGCTCACCGGTGTCGGGCTGCGAAACGAGGAGGTCGTCGATGTTGACGCCGATGTGCTTCGCGTACGTCGGGTCCATCGAATGCTCGGCGTCGATGAATGCACAGATGCCGCCGCGGCGCTGTGCCTCCGCGATCACGTGGTAGACGAGCGTCGTCTTTCCGGAAGACTCCGGCCCGAAGATCTCGACGATGCGGCCGCGCGGGAGCCCGCCGATCCCGAGCGCGAGGTCGAGCGCGAGCGAGCCGGTCGACACCGCGCCGATCGAGACGTGCGCGTGGTCGTTCATCTTCATGACGGCGCCCTTGCCGAACTGACGCTCGATGTGCCCGAGGGCGGCGTCCAGAGCCTGCTCGCGATCCACTTCCATCAACCTCCTAGGGCAAACGATTCGAGGACGACATACTGCGCTCCACCGGACCGCAGCACGGAATGGTAGGCAGCGGCATCGGACGGACTGACCTCCCCGAGGACAGGCAGCGGCGGCCGCAGCCCTGGGCGCTCCCGGAAGCGGACGACCGTGATGTGTGGGAGCCAGGGCCGGCGCTCCGGCTCGAAGACGCCCAAACGCTCCAGGCGGCCCTGGAGGTCGGCCGCCAGCCGGATCGCTCCTCCCTCCTGGTCGCTCAGCGCCAGCATCCCGACGCTCTGGGTCTCGCGGTAGCGCTCCGGCACGAGCCGCATCGGGCCAGCGGCTGCGGCGGCCTCGCGCAGCTCCCTGCAGATCGGCTCGAGCTCCGCCACCGGACGGTGCCCGAGGAAGGCCAGCGTGATGTGCAGGTGGTCGCGGGGGACCGGCCGGCCCCGGTCGATGTGGTCGGCTTGCCAGTCGGACAGCGTGCCGAGCGTCTCCTCGGGGAGACGGAGAGCACAGAACAGGCGCGCACGTTCACGGCCGTCCACGCTAGCCGGGAGCTTCACGCAGCTTCGTCGCGAGTTTGTTGCAAAAGACGCCTCAGGAGATGCAGGGCGGTGACGGTCGCCCGCCGGCGGATCGACTCACGGTCACCGGGAAAGACGAAGTCCGCGCCGCGCGACCGCGCACGCGTCTGCGCATGGAGGTACACGAGCCCGACGGGCTTCTCCGCGCTGCCACCGCCGGGGCCTGCGATCCCGGTCACGGAAAGCGAGACGTCCGCTCCCATTCGGGCCCTCGCCCCGGCGGCCATCGCCTCCGCTACCTCGGCGGAGACCGCCCCGTGAGACCTGAGGAGATCGGGTAGCACGTCGAGCTCCCGGGTCTTGACGTCATCGGAGTACGCAACCACGCCGCCGAGGAAGACGTCGCTCGAGCCGGAAACCGACGTGAGCCGCTGCGAGACCATGCCGCCTGTACACGATTCGGCGGTCGCAAGGGTGAGCGCATGCTCGCGGCAGAGGTCGAGCACGAGCTCCTCGACCGGGCGCTCGTCACGGCTGAAGAGGTACCGCTCGAGGGGCTCGACGAGCAGTTCGGTCAATTCGTCCGCGCGAGCTCCTGCGCCCGGAGCCACCACCAGGTCGACGTGGATCTCGAAGTCGCGTGCGCAAATGGTGGCTTCCACCCCGTCCCCGTCGCCGCCCGCATCGGCGAGCGCCTTCGCCACGAGAGATTCGCTCGCGCCGAAGAAGCGAAGCTGACGAAGCTCGGGTGGCCGGGCCCGGCCGAGGACGCGGCGCACCGGTTCACTCTCGAGCGCGACAGCCCACAAGCGCTGGAGCTCGGACGGAGGTCCGGGCAACACGACGACCACCGCCTTCCTGTGCTCGAGGACGAGACCGGGTGCGGTACCCGCCAGGCCGAGAGAGATCGCACCTTCGGGAATCGTCGCCTGCTTCTGCACGCCTTTCTCGAAGTCGACATAGGGACGCCCGAGCCGCTCGGCGAACGCGCGGGAGATGCCGCCGATCTGAGCATGCAGCTCCTCGTCGAGCCGAAGACTCACGCCTGCGGCTCGAGCGACGAACTCGACGGTGCGGTCGTCGTGCGTCGGGCCAAGGCCACCGGAGACGACGCAGAGATCGGACTGCATCCCTTCGGCGAGTGCGCCGGCCAGCTCGTCCTCCCGGTCGCCGACTATCGAGATCCGCGCGGGCTCGACTCCGCGGCGCAGGAGCTCGGACGCCAGAAAGGGACCGTTCAGATCCGTTCGGTCGCCGCGGACGAGCTCGCTGCCGGTGACGACGATGAAGGCGCGCGGCGGCGCGATCACACGGCCGCGCGGATGCCCCGCGGCGTCACGACCAAAGTCTTCACGCCGCCGACGGGCAGCGGGTGGGTTCGCCCGTTGAGGATCGTGACGAGGTTCTCGGGGCGATCGAGCGTGATCCAGAGCTTCCGCCCGGTGAAGAGTTGCTTCTGTCCCTGGTCGAGCGTTCCTTGAAAGAGAATTCGGCCGCTCGCCGAGTTGCGATGGACCTGGAGCCAGCACGGACCCCGCTGCGCCTTTACGAGCAGCCGAGCCGTTGTTGGTACCACCGGCTGCGTCGACGTCTTCGCCTTCGCGGTCGTCGTTGTACCGAGTCCGAGCGGTGTGACGTTCTGCGGCTCGCCGCGGGTCCAGGCGACGATAAAGAGAGCCGTCACGGCAGCGATGCCGAGCAGCGTCAGTAAGACGACTCGAGACTGAACCTGAACGCCCCGCGAAGGCGGGGCGGAACGCCTAGGGCGGGAGGGCGTTTCCTCCTCCCCGGCCACGAACCGGGAGTTGTACTCGTCCACGTAGAGCTGCCCGTCGAGGCCGAGGTACTCGGCGTACGACCGGAGAAAGCCCTTGACGTAGGTCTGCGCCGGCAGGACGTCGAACTGCTCGTCCTCGAGCGCGCGCAGATACTTGGCCCGGATCTTCGTCCCCTGCTCGATCTCGGGGAAGTCCAGGCTCTGGCGAAGACGTGCCTCTCGCAGGCTGTTACCAATCTCAAACACGGCGGCGGCCCCATCTTAGGCGCTGATGGGCCGGGTTGAAAGTGGGATTCAGCGCGAATGCTGGTAGAGGACGACCAGCCCGTAAAAACCGACGGAAAGAGCGGCCACGAGGGCGAGGCAGAGCGCGACGGCGGCGACCAGGACCGCGACCGCCGCGACGCCGGTGCCGCCCTCCCGCAGCTGGAGCCAGCGGAGGTTGTTCCGGGCGCGGCGGGCCATCACGAGCGCCATGAGCCCGAGTACGAAGGCGAGTGGTACGGCGTACGCGGTATCCAGCAGGCCGATGCGCTTGGACCGTGCTGCGACCTCGAGTGCCACCGGCATCGTGAGGAGGCTTGCCGACCCGAGCAGCAACGCCGCCCAGGCCCGGCGCCTACTGCTTGACGTAAGGGCGGCCAGCTGCGGCAGGTGGGACGGAGCGGCCGATGACGCCGGCCACCGCAATCAGGGTCAGGACGTACGGGAGCGCCTGGAAGAGGACGGACGGCGCCGGCCACGGCTGCTGCAAGCGGAACGAGAGCGCGGTCGACCCGCCGAAGAGGAGCGCCGCCGCGAAGGCGCCGAACGGGCGCCAGTTCCCAAAGATCACGGCGGCCAGTGCGATGTAGCCGCGGCCGGCGGTCATGTTCTCGCTGAACGAGCCGAGGTAGCCGATCGAGAGGTAGGCACCGCCGAGCGCGGCGAGAACCCCCGAAAGGATCACCGCGGCGTAGCGGGTCCCGTACACGGAGATGCCGACTGTGTCCGCCGCGCGCGGATGCTCGCCTACGGAGCGAATGCGCAGACCGACCGGCGTGTGGAAGAGCGTGATGTGCGCGACGATCAACAGCGCGAACGAGACCCAGATCATCAGGTTCAGATGGCCGAAGACGCTGCCGAGGAAGTTGATGTTCAGGTCGGGGATGCGCGGCAGGTCACCCGGTGTGCCGTTCTCGCCGTAGATGTCGATGAAGAAGTAGCCGGTGAGGCCGAGCGCGAGGAAGTTGATCGCGAAGCCGCTCACCACCTGGTCGGCACGCAGATTGATACACATGACGGCATGCACGGCGGCCAAGCCAGCGCCGGCGGCAGCTGCGCAGACGAGTCCCATCTCCCAGTTCCCGAACTTATCCGCACCGAGCGCGGCGAAGAACGCGCCCATGAGCATCATCCCCTCGAGCCCGATGTTCACGACGCCGCTCCGTTCGCAAAACAGGCCGCCGATCGCGGCATAGGTCAGCGGCGTCGCCCAGACGAGCGTCGCGGAGAGAAGTGCGGACCAGACGACGACCTGGTCGATGTTCGATGAGCTCGCACGGGTAGCGAGGACGCCGAGCCCGATCCCGACGATGCCGAACCCGATCGCCGTCCACCCCGGCCGGCGCATCCCGCGCGAGAGCACCCAGATCCCTGCCGCGAAGGCAAGGAACCCCACGAAGACCGGTACCCAGACGGGGGCATCGAACGGCGGCAGCGCGACGACGAACGCGAAGAGTCCGAGGGCGAGGCCAGCACGCCCGATGATCACGTTGCCGGGCCACTTCTCCCGGACGCGTGCGGCGTACTCCATCGCGCTCATGCGGCCTCGTCGGCCGCGCGGCTCAGTCCGGGCATGCGGACCTTCTTGCGTGCCTGCCAGATGTAGAGGATCAGCAAGTCCGCGCCGACGAAGAGGAGCACGAGGGCCTGGATCATCAAGGCGAGATTCCCCGCGAGTTGGGGCGGAAAGATGTTCGGGTCGAGGCTGCGCGTGGAGGTTCCCGTGAGCAGGCCGCCGAAGAGAAGCGCGGCCAACCCGACTCCGACCGCCGTATTGCGACCAAGGAGCGCGACCGCGATGCCGATGAAGCCGATGTTCGAGACCTGAACGTCCAGCACGCCGAGTCGGAACTGCCAGCCGAGGATGTCGAGGCCACCGGCGAGCCCGGCGAAGAGGCCGGAGATGGCCATGGCGATGATGAAGTTGCGCGCGACGCTGATCCCGCCGTAGCGCGCCGCCTCGGGATTGAAGCCGACTGCGCGCACCTCGTAGCCGAGCGTCGTGCGGTTCAGGATGATGTAGAAGACGACGAGCGCACCGAGCGCGACGAAGATGCCCGAATGCAGGGCCTGCAGGTGCGGGTTGCCCCAGATCGCGGCGAGCTTCGCGCCCGGCACGACGTCGTCGGAGATCGGGACCGCCTGGTTGACGTGGTTCTGCAGCGGACCACCCCGCCCGAACAGATAGCTCCCGCCCCAGTACGCGATCCAGTTGAGCATGATCGTCGTGATCACCTCGTGCGCGCCCACGGTCGCCTTGAGGAATCCTGCGATTGATCCCCAGAGCGCACCCGCGAGCGCGGCGGCGGTGAGGCCGAAGATCACGTGCGGCAGGTGCGCCATGTCCGTGAAGCGCGAGCCGATGTAGACCCCGACGATTGCGCCGACGAGGTACTGGCCCTGACCGCCGATGTTGAAGAGGCCGCAGCGAAACGCGAACGCGACCGCGAGCCCGGTGAGGATCAGCGGGGTTGTCGTCAGCAGCGTCTGCGTGAGGTTGTACGCGGCCGTGTGGTTCGTGTTGGTGTCCCACCAGAACCAGATGTGGTGGTTCGTGAAGGGGAGGTCGATGTGGTAGTTGCCAAAGTGGAAGAACCAGTTGAGCCCGGCGCCTTCGAAGATCGCCTTGTACGTGCGCACCGGGTTGTGACCGGTCGAGAGCACAACGATTCCGCCTGCCAGGAACGCGACGACGGCGGTGAGCAGCGGCGTGATGATCCCGCCGGCCCGCTGGTAGAACGCAAGCTGACCGGCGACCGACGGGGCGTACGCTTCCGGATCGGATCCGAGCGGCGCCTGCGGTGTCGGCGCGGACCCGGTTGGCGGTCCCTCGCTCACGCGGCTGTCTCGCGTCGTGCGCCGGTCATCGCGATCCCGACCTCTTCCTCGCCGGCGTCCGGCGGGAGCTCGGCCACGATGCGCCCTTCGTAGAGCACGAGGATTCGGTCGGAGAGCGACAGGATCTCCTCGAGCTCGAGCGAGACGAGCAGTACCGCCTTGCCGGCGTCCCGCTGCTCGACGAGGCGCCGGTGCACGAACTCGATCGCGCCAACGTCAAGGCCGCGGGTTGGCTGTGCCGCGACCAGGACGCTCGGATCGCGCGAGACCTCCCGTGCGATGACCACCTTTTGTTGATTGCCGCCGGACAATGAGGCGCCGAGCGTCGCGGGCCCTCCACCCCGGACGTCGAACTCCTTGAGCAGTCCGCCGGCCCACTGGAGCCAGCGCCGCGGGTTCAGCCACCCGAACCGCGAGAACGGCTCCTTGTCGTAGTCGTGCAGCGCGAGGTTTTCGGCGAGGTTGAAGTCGAGCACGAGGCCGCGTCGCTGCCGGTCCTCGGGAATGTGACCCATTCCCGCGTCGAGTGCCTGGCGCGCGGATGCGTGGGTCAGGTCTTGGCCGCCGACGCTTATCTGGCCGCCTGCGACCTTCCGGAGACCGGTCAGGGCGTCGATCAGTTCGCTCTGGCCATTGCCGTCGACGCCGGCGATGCCGACGATCTCCCCCGCTCTGACGTCGAACGTCACGCCCCGCACAGCCTCTAGTTCGCGGTCATCGTGTACGGAGAGGTCCTCGACCTTCAGCAGCAGCTCACCGGGTTGGCCCGCCTTCTTGTCGACGCGAAGCAGGACCTCGCGTCCGACCATGGCCCGTGCGAGCGCTGCCTCCGTTGCGCCTTCGCGCGGAATCGTCTCCACCTTCTTGCCTCGCCGCAGGACCGTGATGCGATCTGCGATCTCCAGCACCTCGTTCAGCTTGTGAGTGATGAAGATGATCGAGATTCCCTCCCGCGTGAGCGTCCTCAGTATCTCGAACAGCTCCGCTGCCTCCTGCGGCGTGAGCACGGCGGTCGGCTCATCGAGGATGACGATGTCGGCATTGCGGTAGAGCGCCTTCATGATCTCCACGCGCTGCTGTTGCCCCACCGTGATGTCCTGAATGCGGGCATGAGGATCGACCGCGAAGTTGAACGTCTTCGCGACGTCGGCAACGCGCTTCTCGGCTGCTGACTCGTCGAGCAGGACACCCAGGTGGACGGGCTCATTCGCCAGCACGATGTTCTCGGTCACCGTCATGACCGGGATGAGCATGAAGTGTTGGTGCACCATCCCGATCCCGAGCTCGATCGCGTGCTTCGGCGAGGTGATCGACACGGGCTTGCCGTTCAAAAGGATCTGGCCCGAGTCGGCGGTGTACAGCCCGTAGAGGATGCTCATCAGCGTGGACTTGCCGGCTCCGTTCTCGCCCAGCAAGGCATGCACTTCGCCGCGACGGAGGTCGAAGTCGATTTGGTCGTTCGCGAGCACCCCGGGAAACTGCTTGGTGATCCCACGGAGCTCGAGGACGGGAGGCTCGTCCATGCCCGCGGGATTCTATGAAGGGCCGGGACGCCGCGTCGGTTTTATACGTTCACCGAGCGAAGCGAAGGACTAATGAAAAGAAGGGCGGGCCCGAAGAGCCCGCCCTTCTTCCGAGAATCCGGACGACCTACTGGCCGCCGACCGTGAGCGGCGGCTTGATCTTGCCGCTGATGATCTGCTTCTTGAGGGTGTTGATCTGCGTGAGCCAGGCTTTCTTCAGCTTGGCCTTCTTGCTGAACTTGCCAAGGGCGACTCCGCCGTTCTTCAGGTTGAAGACGAGGTTGCCTCCACCCTTGTAGCCCTTGCCGCTCTTCGCGCCCCTGACGGCCAGGAAGATCCCCTGGTCGACCCTCTTCACCGCGCTGGTGAGAATGTGGGGACCGAGGAACGACTGGTCGACGTCGACGCCGACCGCCCACCTGCCGGCCTCCTTCGCCGCGTCGAGCGCACCGAGACCGCACGGACCGGCAACGCCGAACACGACCTGCGAGCCCGCGTCGAGCTGGTTCTGAGCCACGCTCTTGCACTTGGCCTGGTCGATGAAGTCCTGCGAGTAGCCGATCTGGACCGTCGTCCCCGGGACGCACTTCTGTGCGCCGGCCTTGTACCCGGCGAGGAACGTGTCGACCGGCGGGATCTTGATGCCGCCGACGACGCTGATGTTCTTCTTGCCGCGCGCGGCCGCGACGTGTGCCGCGAGGCAGCCGATCAGGTAGCTGTTCTGCTGCGTCGCGTACGTCAAGCCCTCAATGTTCGAGTGCTTGCGCTTGAATCCGGCGACCGACATGTCGGTGATCGCGAACTTCGTGTTCGGGAACTGGTCGGCCACGTCCTCTGTCGCATCCGCGAGCAGGAAGCCCGCCGAGATCACGATGTTGTAGCCACTCCTTGCGAGCGAGGCCATGTTCGGCAGGTAGTCACCCGCGGAACGGGACTCGACGGCGCGGTACTGGATCTTCAGCACCTTGGCCGCCCGCTTCATTCCCGTCAGCTGATTCTGGTTGAACCCCTTGTCGTTGAAACGGCCGACGTCGCTGACCAGCCCAGCCTTGAACGTCGCCTTGGGTGCCGCAGCGCCGGTCGCTGCAAAGCCCACCGCCATGAGAACGACGGCAACAAGGGCTGCCAGCCCGAACGGCACCAGTCGATGCTTGCTCAAAACTCTCCTCCTCCTAGAGACCCACCTATTCATCAGGGGCGATGCTAACGCCTGCCGCCCCCTGCCAGGGAAGTAAGACGGCCGGTCGAGCCGTATGGTTAGGCCCCTGGCGGGAACCCAAACAATTTCCTTTGACCCCTCGGATTCAGGCTTCCTGACGGATCCCTACCCGGTGCTGAACCGGGTGCGGGAGGAGAGCCGCGTCTTCTACAACCCCCATCGGGAGCGCTGGTTCGTAACCCGGCACGAAGACGTCCGCAGTTGCCTCCGGGACAAGCGGCTCGGTCGCAACTTCCGGCACGTTCTGGCACCCGAGGAGATCGGTGTTCCGCCACTCGATCCGCGCTGGCAGGCCTTCTGGGATTCCGAGCGCTGGAGTCTCCTCTGGCTCGAGCCTCCCGACCACACCCGCCTGCGAAAGCTGGTTGCGGCGGCCTTCACGCCCCGCAGCGTCGAGGCGTTGCGCGAGCCTGCCCACGAGCTTGCGCATGAGCTGCTCGAGCCGCTCGCCGAGGCGAGTGAGATGGAGCTCCTCTACGACTACGCGCAGCCGTACTCGATCGCAGTCATCTGCAGGATGCTCGGCGTTCCGCTCGATCGTCACCGCGACCTGCTCGACTGGTCGCACCGCATGGTGAAGATGTACGAGTTCGACGTTCCGGACGAAGCGGCAACGTCGGCGAACGATGCCGCGGCGGAGTTCCAGGAGTACGTCCGCGAGTTGATCGGCGAGCGGCGTGCGGAACCGCGCGAGGACATGGTCTCGGCGCTCGTCGAGGCGCGAGTCGACGGTGCGCGCCTGTCCGACGACGAGATCGTCAGCACCGTCATCGTCCTGCTCAATGCGGGGCATGAAGCGACCGTCAACACACTCGGGAACGGCACGCTCGCTTTTGCCCGCCATCCGCGCGAGTGGCGTCGCGTCGTCGACGGTGACGTCTCGCCACAGGCGGCGAGCGAAGAGCTGATCAGGTTCGATCCTCCCCTCCAGCTCTTCGAACGCTGGGTCCTGACGGACGACTTTGCGATCGGTGATGTGCCTATCCCCCGCGGCGCGAAGGTTGCGCTGCTGTTCGGATCGGCGAACCGCGATCCGCGCCTCTTCGAGCGGCCCGACGAGTTCGACGTCGGCCGGGAGAACGCCGCGCAGCACATCGGGTTCGGCGGCGGTATCCACGTCTGCATCGGAGCGCCGCTCGCGCGCGTCGAGCTGGCGGCGAGCCTCGATGCGCTTCGGCACTGGTGGCCCGACTTTCAGCTCGTCGAGGAGCCGCGGAGGACGGGCGCGTTCGTCATCTGGGGGCTCGAGGGCCTCAGACTCGCCAGGAACTGACGCGCGGGCCAGCCCGTGTCTTAGAGCGCGATGTGCTCGGTGTCCTCGACGAGCACGCGTCGAGGCTTCGAGCCTTCGTACCCCGAGATGATCCCGCGCCGCTCCAGCATGTCGATCAGGCGGCCCGCACGGGTGTAACCCACTCGCAGCCGCCGCTGGATCAAGGACACCGACGCGGTCTGCGTCTGGACGACGATCTCGATCGCCTTCTCGAGCAGTGGATCCTCATCCGGGTCGAACTCCCCCTCAGCGGCATCCACGTCTTCCGCGAAGACCTCAGGCAGCTCGAGCAGCGACTCGTCGAGCTCCTGCTCACGCTGCTGGCCGCACTGGCTGACGACGAGCGCGATCTCCTCCTCGGAGACGTAGGCGCCCTGCACGCGCTGCAGGCGCGAGGTCCCAAGCGGTTTGAAGAGCATGTCGCCCTGGCCGAGCAAGCTCTCCGCGCCGGCCTGGTCGAGGATGACCCGTGAATCGGTCTGCGAGGAGACCGCGAAGGCGATGCGTGACGGGACGTTCGCCTTGATCATCCCGGTGATGACGTCCACCGAGGGGCGCTGCGTCGCGAGCACGAGATGGATGCCGACCGCGCGCGACTTCTGCGCGAGCCGGATGACCGCGTCTTCCACGGCCTGCGGCGAGATCATCATCAGGTCTGCGAGCTCGTCGATCACGATCAGGAGATACGGGAGCGCCTGTTCCCCACGCTGGCGGAGCGTGCGGTTGGCCTCGGGCAGGTTGCGCGCGCGCAGGATGGACAGCTTCTCGTAGCGGCGTTCCATCTCGGCGACGACGTTGGCGAGTGCCGCTGCGGCCTGCTTCGGGCTGGTGACGACGGGAGCCAGCAGGTGCGGGATCGACTCGTAGAAGCCGAGCTCGATCCGCTTGGGGTCGATCAGGATCATGCGCACCTCGTCCGGTGTGGAGCGAAGCAGCACGGACGTGAGCAGGGCGTTGATGCAGCCGGACTTGCCCGAGCCCGTCGTGCCGGCGATGAGCAGGTGCGGCATGCGCGCGAGATCCGTCCAGACGGCCGACCCCGAGATGTCTTTGCCGAGCCACACCGCGAGTGGGCTCGCCGTCGCCGGCAGGTCGTCGAAGATGTCGCCGAGAGTCACGAGGTTCGGCGAGAGATTGGGCACCTCGACGCCGACGGCCTGCTTGCCGGGAATCGGAGCGAGGATTCGGATCTCGGTCGTCGCGAGGGCGTACGAGAGGTCGTCCTTCAGGGCTGCGACCTTCGAGACCTTCGTGCCGGGTGCGAGCTGCAGCTCGTACCGCGTCACCCGCGGCCCCGAGATCTGGCCGACGATGTTTGCGTCGATGCCGAAGTGCTTCAGGGTCTGCACGAGCGCCGCGGCAGTGCGCTCGGCCACGTCGCTCGAGACCTCGTTCGCAGTCGAGGAGCGGTGGAGGATCGCCCGGTCCGGCAGCGTGTACTCCTCGTGGGCCTCGATCTCGCCGACGTCGAAGAGGCTCGGCTGGTCGGGATCCTCGGTCGAGACCGGCTCGATCAGGAGCGGCGAGGGCTGGTTCTCCCCCACGACGTCCGGGAAGTCGTGCACGACGTCCACCGGCGGTTCGAGTGAGCGCAACGGGAT
>DATHGN010000064.1:0-5268 GCA_035317565.1 Gaiellaceae bacterium | reverse complement strand
CGCCGGGCGCCGCCTCGTTCGCAACCGGATCGCGATGGGCGCGCTGGTGCTGTTCGTGCTGATCGTGGTCGTCAGCTTCCTCGCGCCCTTCTACGCCCACCGGATCGCGCACACCGACCCGTTCGTCTCGAACATCTCGGGGACCACCGTCGTCGACGGCAAGACGGTCGACGTCGTCCAGCAGGGCGGTGGCGCGCTCGGCCTCGGCGAGATCCCGATCGGGCCGACCTGGCACTCGAACTACTTCCTCGGCGCCGACAACCAGGGGCGCGACGTAGCGGCGCGCGTCCTCTATGGCGGCCGCGCTTCGCTCCAGATCGGGATCGCCTCGGCGGTAATCTGCTGCTTCGTCGCGCTGGTGCTCGCGCTGATCGCCGGCTTCTTCCGCGGCTGGCTCGACTCGGGTCTCTCGCGCGTAATGGACCTGATCTGGGCGTTCCCGGTCTACCTGCTCGCGATCTCGCTCGCGACGGTGCTGCTGACGACCCCGGGTGGGTTGAAGCTCGGCTTCGTCACCATCGATGCATCGAGCCTGTGGGTGCCGACGCTGATCATCGCGCTCGTCTACATCCCTTACGTCTTCCGGCCCGTCCGCGGGCAGGTGCTCTCGGTGCGGGAGAAGGAGTACGTCGAGGCGTCCATCTCGCAGGGTGCGTCGAACTTGCGCCTGATGTTCGCCGAGATCCTTCCGAACGTGGTTTCGACGGTGATCGTGATGCTGCCCTTGATGATTGCGACGACGGTGCTGACCGAGGCGGCGCTCTCGTTCCTGTCGATCGGTGTGCAGGCGCCGAAGGCGAGCTGGGGGACCGTGATCGAGGACGGCCAGGGCCTGCTCTACACCCGCCCGTGGGTGGCGATCGCTCCCGGGATCATGATCGTGCTGACGGTGCTCTCGTTGAACGTGCTGGGCGACGGCGTCCGCGACGCACTCGATCCACGCGCCAAGGTGCGCGTGCGGGAGTAGCGCCCGGTGACCGCGTTCATCATCCGCAGGCTGATCGGGCTCGTGCTCGTGCTGTTCGCGATCACCGTGCTCGTCTTCCTGATCTTCTTCGCGACTCCCGGTGTGGATCCGAGCGCCCGGCTCGCGGGACGCAACCCGTCGCCGGAGACGGTGGCCGCGGTCAAGCACGAGTTCGGGCTCGACCGGCCGCTGCCCGTCCGCTACGGATTGATGATGAAGCGGCTCTTCATCTCGCGCGACCTCGTCTCGTACGGCAACCAGGCGCTCGAGGTCGTTCCGGCGATCACGAGCGCGGCGCCCGTCACGTTCTCGCTCGTGTTGGGCGCCGCCGTCCTTTGGGTCTTTTTCAGCATCGCCATGGGCCTTTTCGCCGTGATCTTCAAGGGAACGATCTTCGACCCATTACTCATGATCCTCGCGCTGATCGGGATCTCGATGCCGGTCTTCTGGCTCGGGGAGGTGATGAACCTGATCACGCAGGATCGGCTACACGACACCTTCCTCTTCAGCTGGGTGCCGCCGCTCGGCTACGTGCCTATCACTGCGAATCCGTGGCAATGGTTCCTGCACCTGATCATCCCGTGGATCACGCTCTCGGTGCTCTACATCGGCTTCTACGCGCGCGTGCTGCGCGCGAACCTGCTCGACATCCAGAACGAGGACTACGTCCGCACCGCGAAGGCAAAAGGACTGTCGCCGCGGGCCGTTCTGGTGAAGCACATGCTGCGCACCTCGATGATCACCTTCGTCTCGCTCTTCGGGCTCGACCTCGGCGTGCTCATCGGCGGCGGGGCGCTGCTGACCGAGGTCGTCTTCGGCCTCCCTGGAGTCGGGCTCCTGACCTACCACGCGCTGCTCTCGCTCGACCTTCCGGTGATCATGGCGACGGTGATCTACGGCGCGTTCTTCATCACGATCATGAGCGCGCTCGTCGACATCGTCTATGCGCGCCTGGATCCCCGGATCAGGCCGACCTAACCGAATGCTGGCCAGAACGTCTCCACTTTGCGAAGATTGGCCCCAGCAAGCGACGGGGTTTAGCTACGGGGAGGTGCAATGACTAGTAAGAGACGATGGACCTGGCTCCTGAGCGTTCTCGCTCTGGCCGCCGGGTTCTCGCTGATGGTCGCGGCGTACGGAGTCGCGGCAAACCGCACGAAAGCGGCACCGAAGCAGTCACACGCATCGGTGGGGACGCTGAAGGCGGTGCTCGACACGATCGATTTCCTCGATCCACAGCAGGCATACACGGGCCAGAGCTGGTGGGCGATGTGGAACGTCTGGGAGACGCTGCTGACCTACCGGCACGTCGACGGCCCCGGCGGCTACAAGCTCGTGCCGGGTCTGGCGGCCTCGCTGCCGTCGATTTCGGCGAACGGCAAGGTCTACAAGTTCAAGATGCGCAAGGGCTTGAAGTACTCCAACGGCCAGGCGATCAGGGCCTCGGACTTCGAGTTCGCGATCAAGCGCGGTTTCCTGGCGACCGGCCAGGGCGTCGGCTTCTACACCGACATCGCAGGCGCAGCCGCGTTCGCGGCACACCCGACCGCCGGTGGCGACATCTCCGGCATCACCGCGAACAACGCCAAGGGAACGATCACGATCAAGATGGCCAAGCCGAGAGGCGACTTCCTGACCATCCTGGCGCTGCTCTTCGCCGCGCCGGTGCCGGCCGGGACGTCTCCCGCGATCCACAATGGCAACATCCCGGCGTCGGGCCCGTACCGGATCGTCGGGTACGACCCCAACCGCGGGTTCACGATGTTGCGGAACAGGTTCTTCAAGCCGACGAAGGACATTCCGCGCGGGAACCCCAACCGGGTCGAGGTCAGCCTGATCGGTGACGCGAACACGGCGACGCAGCGCGTGGTCAGCGGCTCGGCGGATTACTCCAACGCCGCCATCCCGCCCGACCGCATCGCCAGCGCCAAGAGCAGGGGCCACCTGGTCCTGCGCAAGACCGCGAACACGTACTACTTCTGGATGAACGTCAACGTGGCGCCCTTCAACAAGCTGAAGGTCCGGCAGGCGGTCAACTACGCCATCGACCGGAAGGCGCTGCAGACGCTCGTCTGGGGCGGTCTCGGTCAGCCGACACAGAACATCCTTCCGCCGACGTATCCGTCGTACCGGAAGCTGACGCTGTACAACCACAACGTCGCCAAGGCCCGGCAGATGATCACCGCCGCCGGCGCCAAGGGCGCGAACGTCACGGTGTGGACCCGCGAGGTCTCCGACGCTCTGACGGCCGCTCAGTACTACGTGAGCGTCCTGAACAACATCGGCCTCGACGCCAAGCTGACGACGCTCCCGCGGGCGACCTACTACGTGACGATCGGCAAGCGGGACACCAAGGCACAGACGGGCTGGGCCCGCTGGCTGGAGGACTACCCGCACCCGCTCGACTGGTTCGACGTGCTGCTCAACGGCAATCGCATCGTCGATCAGGACAACAACAACTACGCGTACTACAGCAACAAGAAGGTCAACAGCTCGATCGAGAGCCTGAAGAAGGCTCCGGTTCTCACCACTGCTGTGAACACACGGTGGGCGGCGGTCGAGAAGTCGATCATGCAGGACGCTCCGTGGGCGCCGTGGTCAAACCGCGTCTTCCCGGAGTACTTCACCAAGAAGATGGGCTGCATCCACATTCAGCTCCTCTACGGCATCGACTGGACACGTCTGTGCCGGAAGTAGCGAGGTAGGAAACGGACACGAAGTGAGGGCGCCTGCGGGCGCCCTCACTTCACTAAACTCGCCGCAAACCGAGGCACATGGCCGAGCCCGCAACCGAACTCTCTCTCGACCCCGCGGCGGTCCTGGCGGCCGAGGAGCACGAGGTTGCGATCGTGGGTCGCAGCCCATGGTACCTCGCCTGGCGGCGCCTGCGGCGTAACTACGTCGCCCTGTTCTCCCTCGTCGTCTTCATCGTGATCGTGACGGCCTGCTTCCTCGCGCCCGTATACGCGCACCAGGTCGCCCACACGGGGCCGAACGAGACGCACAGCGCCGAGACGGTGATCGTCAGCGGTAAGCCCACGCAGGTGATCTCCGGCGGGGCCACGTACGACGCGAAGACGGGCGAGTTCACCGTCAGGCCGGTGAAAATCCTCGGCCCGACCTGGTGGCACGCGGGCGGGAAGTTCGTCCTCGGCTCCGACAACCTCGGCCGCGACGTCGCGGTGCGGCTGCTCTACGGCGGCCTGAACTCGCTGAAGATCGGCATCGGCTCGGCGTTGATCTGCACGTTTTTCGCGGTCCTGCTCGCGCTCATCGCCGGCTACTTCGGCGGCTGGGCCGACTGGATCATCACGCGCTCCTTCGATCTGATCTGGGCCTTCCCGGTGCTGCTGCTCGCGATCGCGCTCGGCAGCGCGCTGTCGATCAACGGCTTCCACCACTTCGGCATCAACATCGACGCCGGCAGCCTCTGGATCCCGACGCTGGTGATCTCGTATGTCCTGATCCCGTACGTCGGTCGGCCCGTGCGTGGCCAGGTTCTCTCGCTGCGGCAGAAGGAGTTCGTGGAGGCCGCGGTCGGCTCTGGAGCCGGCCCCGTGCGGATGATGTTCTCGGATCTCCTCCCCAACATCGCCTCGACGGTGCTCGTCTTCTTCACGTTGATCATCGCGAGCAACATCCTTACCGAGGCGGGGCTCTCGTTCCTCGGCGCCGGGGTGCGTCTTCCGGATCCTTCTTGGGGCAACCTGATCGCGTCCGGCCAGGAGCAGATCGTGAGCGCGCCGTGGCTCACGCTCGTGCCCGGGATCGCGATCGTGCTGACGGTGCTCTCCCTGAACATCTTCGGTGACGGCCTGCGGGACGCGCTCGACCCGCGTGCCAAGGTGAGGATCGAGCATTGATAGCGGCCCCCACCCGCACAGCGACCTGCACGGGCGGTGACCGCTGATGCTCGCCTTCATCCTGCGCCGGTTCATCGGGATGATCGCCGTCCTCTTCGCGGTCAGCGTGCTCGTCTTCATCATCTTCATCCTCGTCCCCGGCGGCGATCCGGCCTCGCGCATGGCGGGCAAGAACCCGACGCGCGAGAACGTCCAAAACATTCGCGAGAAATGGGGCTTCGACCGTCCGATCTACATTCAGTACGTGAAGATGATGGAGAAGGCCGCCAACGGCTTGCTCCCCGGTCCGCACGGCGAGTACGACATCCTCACCTCGTTCCAGAACCGGCAGGACGTCGCCGCAGAGATCAAGAAAGGGATCCCGGCGACGTTCTCGCTCTGCATCGGCGCGGGGATCATCTGGCTCTTCTTCGGGACTCTCGTCGGCATCTTCTCAGC
>DATHGN010000063.1:0-8871 GCA_035317565.1 Gaiellaceae bacterium | reverse complement strand
TGCGGTTCTTGCGCCAGTCTTCGGTCGCGGTGGTGAAGACATACGGCCGTCCGTGGCCGTGGCGCTCACCGTGCGGCCGGAACCGGTCGTCGACGCCGGGATACGCGACATGAACTCGCTCGAGCGGAAGGCCAAGCCGGTCGATGGCGTCGTTCGCCGTGTAGCTCGAGTTGACGAAGACGACGTCGCAGTTCGCCGCCTCTCGCGCGGTGGCAGAGTGCATGCTCACGGTGCGCGGATGCAGGTGTTCCGGAAAACGCAGCGGCCCGAGGTCGTGGATCATCGTCGCGCGCAGACCGGAACGCTGAGGCGGCACCATCCAGTCGGTGAAGTGCATGACGTCGAAGTCGCCGAGGAACTTCTCCGCGGGCGGGCGCCCGAGGGCACCCCACGCGCGCCGGGTCGCGTGCGCGAACGGGACGGTGAAGAAGCGCTTCTCGACCGGCAGGCCATCGAGCGTCTCGTCGAGCAAGCCGCGCCCGCGGATGCTCGCGGGACCGAACGCGACGATCTCGCGTTCCGGGCCCGGTGCCTCGAGCATCCCCTTCAGCGCCCCTAGGATGTAGTTGCCAACGCCCGTTCGCGGATGCGAGAGCGGCGTGACGTCGTAGGCGATCCTCACGGAGCGGAGTACTGAAAGGCGAGGAAGTGCACGCCGAGGACGCGCGGGTCGGCGGGCCCGGGAACAGCGGTCGGGCTCACCGTGAACACGGCACGACACACTCCGCCGCGCGGACGAAGCGGCACGGTCAGGCTGGCAGCGTCGTTGGAGCGGAACGTCACGCTCCTGCCCTCCGCCCGGACGGTCTGCGGCCCGCTGAGCAGATTCTGATCGCGCAGCATTTGCGCGGTCACGCTGCCGCCGGTACACCGCAGCCGCGTGTACGTCACGCGTTTCCCCGACCACGTGTCGTTCGGATAGAGGCCGCGGACGCGGTAGCCGATCCGGACCAGTCCGTCCGTGCGCCGCAGAGCCATCCCTTTGCGTTCGTCGCGGGCGACGATGTCGCCGGCGATCGGCACCGCTTCCTCGGCTAGGACGTACGCGTGACGAACCGGGTCTCCGTTTGCGAGCAGGACGCCGTCGCTTCTCTCTGTCACCTTTGTCTCGGGCAGGCCGCCCATCGAGAGCTGCCGAAGATCGTAGACCTGCCCGATACTCCGGTTGAAGAACTCGTTCTCCCAGAGCGTGTTCGGGTGGTGAGTCGGATCCTTGCCCGAGAAGACGAAGGCGACATCGGCGTTACGGCCTACGGCGGCATCGACCCAGTCCCGATCGGGTGTCGCGATGCCCTCGTAGAGCGCGCCGATCGACGCCTTGGGGAAGCTGTGGTCGAAACGCTCGATTCGCTCGGTTGCGAAGGCGAACCAGAGCAGGACGACACCCGGTAAGACGAGTGCGTAACGCGGTGACAGCGTCAGGAACAGGATGCCGAGCACAACCCCGGCGACTCCGACCACGACCGCGATCGTGTCGAGCCCGACGACGGCCTCGTGCAGCCACCAGAGCGGCAGCAAAGCAAGCGTGTCCGACTCGGCCGACGCGTCGATCAGCCGCTGATACGGAAGGCCCGCGGGAAGTGCCGCCGCGACGACGGCGGCGATTGCAGCGACACGTGATGGGCGGGGAAGCCCACGCTCGATCCACGCGAGTAGCGCGATCAGGAACAGGGGTGCGACGTAGAAGAGGTTGCGCTCCTGGATCCGCGGCGAGAGCGCCGAGGCGAACGCTCCGACCTCGAGGAGAAGCCACGCGATCAGCGGCAGTGCGGCGGCAAGAAAGACACGAAGGGGCCGGTCGAGCGACCGGCCGACAATGGCGAGCAACAACAGCGCCGCGAAAGGAACGATCCCGAGATAGAGATCGAGCTCGGCCAGGTGGTACAGCACCCACTTCAAGACCTGACCGGGCCTATAGGTCGCGTGACCCGTCACGCTGTAGCTGCCGAGGACGTCGTACGGCGAGTGTCCACGGGCGAGCTGCACGACGAGCACGGCGACGACTGCGACGAGAAGCGCACCGTAGAGAGCCTTGAAGTCGGCGAGCATGCGGACGCGGCGGCGATCGAGCCACGTCAGCAGCAACGGCGCCGTCGCGACGGCGGGGATCAGGACGATTGCTTGAGAGCGCGTCAGGAAGGCGAGCAGGCAGAGCGCGAGCAGGACGAGCTGGCGTTGAATGGTCGGTCGTTCGAGTGCGAGGACGAGCGCAAGCGCGACACAGGCGAAGAGCGGATAGAAGACCGTCTCCGTCATGAGCGTTCCGGTGTACATCAGCGACGGCACGGCGACCGCTAGCAGCGCTGCGAGCAGAGACGGAATCGGAGCGATCACACGGCGGGCGAGGAAGTAGACGGGAATCGCCGTCAGCGACATCAGCACGGAGCCGATCGTCTTCGCCGCCGCGTAGGCGTCGGGGACGGAGCCGAACAGCTTCCAGGCGGGTGCGATCAGCAATGGGTAGACGGCGCCGTACGCACCGTGATGCACGTCGCGGATCAGGAAGTGGCCGGTATCGGCAAAGCTCTTCGCGAGCTCCGAGTAGATGAGCTCATCGACCATGATCCACGGCGCGACGACTCTGCGCGACAGTCCGTATCGGAAGACCGAGGACACCACGACGAGCGCCGTGAGCCAGGCCCAGACCGGCACGCGTGCAAGGAGATTCGCGCCGCGCGAAGGCGCCGGTTGCTGCGCGGGCCGGCCGTTGCGCGCGAGCCCGACCTCGTCCAGCTGACCCGCGAGGTCGGCGGCGAACGGCGTCCCGGGCTCGATGCCGATCTCGGCCGCAGCTTGCGCGACCTCCGCGACAACGGCGTCGGCAACCCTCGTCCCTCCTGCGGCGTCCTCGAGCGCGGCCGCGTACTCCTCGGCAACCCGGCCGAGGTCGTGCTCCCGCTCGACGTACGAACGCGCCGCGTCGCTCATCGCAAGCTGCGTCGGTTCGCTGGACGCGAGCAGCTCGAGCGCAGTTGCGATGGAGGCGACCTCGTCCTCGTCCACGGGCACTTTCAGGGCGATGTCGTCGGGCAGCTCGGCGAACCAACCGAGGTCACTGACGACGAGCGGTCGTCCGAGCGACAGCGCTCGGATTGCGCTGCCCGAGGTCTCGCCCATCGTCGGCGCCCGCAGCGAGATGCAGGCATCGCATGCAGCCATCAGCGACCAGAGGCGGTCCTCCTCGACGTACCCGATGCGTTCCACGCCGTCGGTCACCAACCGGTCGGCATCGAAGCCGGGCGAGGCGGGGCCGACCAGAAGGAGCTTCGCGTGCGGATGGCGTTCGCGTACCAGACCGAATGCCTCGATCAGCTGGGGAATGCGCTTGCTCGCATTCAGATGGCCGAAACACCCGAACAACGGACGGCCTTCGATGCCGGCCGGCTCGACGTGGGCAGGCGGCCAGGCCGGGTGCTCGACGCGCCAGACCGGGCCGTTGTAGCCGGCCTCGCGTGCGCGCTCCTCGACGTAGTGCGAGTGGACGATCAGCCCCGTTGCGTTTGCCAGCACCTCGCCGACGAGCGGAAACTCGGCCGGGCTCGTCTCCCAGGGCGGCGACACTCGCCCGTCGAGGACTCCGTGCGCCAGCAGTCGTCCCGGAATGCCGGCGTCGCGCTCCATCGCCGCGAGATAGCCATGACCGTCCTTACGGCCGATCGTGAGCCCGGCGACGAGATGATGCAGGACGAAATCGTGCAGCACGACGACACCCGGCCTCCGTCTGAGCGCATCGATGATCCAGCCGTGCGCCTCCGGATCGTTGCCGACGTGAAACAGCGCAACGTCCGCTGCGACCGGGCGGGTGCGTCCGCGCCTGACGACCTCGAGCTCGACGAGGCGGCCGAGTGCCGGCATGAGCAATGCGGAGTAATCCGCGATCCCGGACCTTTCCGGGGGCAGCGGTGAGTAATAGGCGACCTTCACGCGAGCAGGCGCGCGATCGTCTCGTCCCAGGACACGCGGCGCGCGATCTCCTTGCCGGCCTGCCCCCACGTCTTCGCGTCGTCCGGGTGTTCGCGTAGCCACGAGCACGCCTCGGCAAGCGCGTCGGCGCGCGGCTCGCAGACGATTCCCGTCCTTCGATCGGAGACGACCTCGAGCGGCCCCCCCGCATCGGTGGTCGTCACCACCGGCTTCTCGGCGAGGAACGCTTCGTATGGAACCATCCCGAAGTCCTCGTCCACCGGGGCGTAATAGACCGCGAGACAGCGTGCGTAGAGCGTTGCGAGCTCCTCCTCGTCGATTCGCCCGGTGAAGCGCGCGCGTCCGTCGAGACCGTGACGGCGAGCCACGTCCTCGAGCCGCTCGCGATCCGGCCCGTCCCCGACGATCACGCAGCGCAGCGTCGTGTCCGCGGCCAACGCGTCGAGCAGCAGCTCGTGCCGCTTGGCCCGGTCGAGCCGCCCGACCGACAGCACGAAGTCGTCGTAGCTCTCTGTTCGATAGGCGAGCTCCTGCGGCGGATGCGGCATCACCTCGGCCTCGATCCCCGTCGAACGCTGGAGGCGGTCGGCCACGTTCCGCGACGTTGCGAACACCTTCCGCGCTTCGCCGAGGGCGACGCGGTCCAGGCGTTGCACGGCCCGGCGCGTGGCACGATCCTCGGCGCTCTCGCCGAACTGTCCGAGCTCGGTGCGGTCGAGCTCGTACGCCTGGCGAAACTGGTGCAGCAGCCACACGATCTTGTTGGGATGACGAACGGCGTACGACGGAAACTTCGTCGCGATCACGAGCTCGATCGTGCGCCCGTCCGACTCGCTCAGATCGAGCAGCCGCCAGAGGAACGCCTGAGAAAGCACGCGCTCGCCGGGGTACCACTTGTAGGGAATCGTGACCAGATCCGTCTCGTGACCGCGTTCGCGCAGCTCACCGACGAGATCGTCGGCGAAGATCTCCGCTCCACCGCGCGCGAACGGCACCTGCGGCGCGCAGACCGCGATCCTCACGATCCGACCTCTAGAGGTACACGCGCGTGTTGCCGGGTCCCACCACGCCCGCCCACCAACACACTACGCACGGATGTGTGACGCGTCCGTGTCATGGACGCGACAGGTGCGTGTCTATGCATTCGCGGCCGTTCGCGCGACAAGGGCATAGTCGAGCGGCGCGAAGAGGAGCTCGTTGAGACGGCGGACATTCGCTGCGATCACGGGATCGTCCGGTTCCGTGAGGCGCTCCGCCGGCTCGTTGAGGAAGCGGATCTCGGTCTCGGCGAAGCCTGCCTGTCGCGCGAGCAATTCGAGCGTCTCGGGCACCAGCGGCTGCGCATGCGTCAGGTCGGCGAAGTAGTTGCGGAGCGCGATCGGCGACAACGGATTGATCGTCTCGGCGATCAGGACGCCGCCCGGGCGGAGCTTCGCCGCGGCGAGCCCCAACGACTGGGCGAGCGTGGGCCCGGGGAGGTGCTCGACCACCTGGCCCATGAAGATTCCGCCAAGCGACCCGTCGGGGGTGCGGCCGAGATACTCGACGAGGTCGGCCTGTTCGACGTCGAGGCCCTCGCCGCGTGCGTACGCCGCCATGTCCGCGTCCGCGTCGATCCCGCGCGCCTCGACCCCGGCCTCGCGCAGGAGGCCGAGCAGCTCGCCGCGGCCGCAGCCGATGTCGAGGACGGGCGCCGCAGCGCGGAGGTCATCGACGTAACAGCGCTGTCGCTCGCGGATCGAGTCGGTGCTGCCACGCATCCGGCTCTCGAAGGCGAAGTAATCCGGAATCGCAGCCGCCGCGGGCTGAGCAGCAACGGTGACAGGCGCGGGTGGCCCTGCGCTGCCGGCCGGAGCACGCCTCTCCAGACGCTCGAGCCGTTCCTGCAGCTCGCGCACCAGTCGCTCTGCCTGCTCGCGAGCGCCCGACGCGGCGTCGGCACGCTCGGAGAGGGCGTCGACGAGCTTCAGCACCGAGTCGTTGAAGACCCGCTGATCGGCGGCGAGCGGCTCGACGTACCAGCGCATGAGCTTGCGCAGAAACCGCTTGACCGCGCCCTTCGGCCCGCCGCCGGCCGGCCGCTCCGCCGTGACCGGCCAGAAGCGCTCGGCGAGTGCCCGCGTCGAGGCGAATTCCGCTCCCCGAGAGTCCCCCTGGACAGCACCACGTCGAAGCTCCTCGCGGAGCCGCTCGAACAGGGCGGCGACGTCGATCTCCTCCGGCGAGGAAATACCTGCAGGCGCCGGGTTTTTCGCCTCCGGCCCGGACATTCAGAGGATTGTACGGTGTGAACCTGTCAGTGGAGCGCGCGCACGTAGTGCCACGCCTGGGCGAGCCCCAGCTGCCGGATCGCCAGGAGGAGCAGCGCGTAGAGCGCGAGGCCCGCGGCCGCAGCGGGCACCGCGCCGAAAACGAGCGAGGCGCCGCCGAAGGCGAGTGCCGTCGCCGCGCCGACGAGCAACGACAGCCGGCCGAGCCCGTTCACGGTCAACCACAGCATCTTCGGCGCGAGTGAGGCCATCAGCCCGAGCACTACGAGCAGTGTGGTGACCCCCAGCGCGACGGTGACACCGGTCAGCCCCCAGAGCGAGCGCCCCACGATCGAGATTGGCACGTCGATCACGACACCTGCCAGAGCCAGAGGGATGAGCAAGCGGGTCCGGTGCATGACGAAGAGAAGCGGATACGTGATCAGGAACGCCGCGTTCCCGATCATCCACGGCGAGAGGAAGACCACGAGCCGGCCGAGCTCGTCGCCGACGTTTCCGGAGAAAGCCGGCCCGAGCACGGCGGTCACGACCCGGCCGCCGAGCAGCGCGACAAGACCGGCCGCCGCGCCGACGAACGCGAGCGAGACCCACGCCGAGTGCACGACGTGCTCTGCGGCGCTTTCCGCATCCACCCCACGACGCGTCAACGGAGCGGCCGAGATGAGGGAGAGCGAGAAGGCTGTCGTACTGACGAAGGTCGCCGCGAGCAGATAGGCGTAGGAAAGGCTCGTCACGCTGCCCTCACCGGTGCCGGCGGCGAACCTGAGCGCAATCAGGTAGAGGCCCTGGAGAGCGATCGGCACCGCCGCGCCGTAGGCAAGGCGCCAGAGCCGGTAACCCAACCTGAGCGGGACCCCGCGATGCCGCCGCAGACGGTTTCCTCGTGCGAGCAAGACGGCTAGTGGCAGACCGATCGCGATCGCACCGTTCAGAGCCAGCCCCCACGCGAGTGAGACGAGACCGTGCGAGTCGGCGGCGAGGACGAAGAAGGCAACGCCCACGATCCCGCCGATCGCGAAGCCGAGGGCGGCAGGGACGTAGCTGTCCTTCGCTGCGAGTGCGCTCGCCGCCAGCGCAGCGATCAGCTGTGCGAAAGCGGCGGGCACCAGCCACGGAAGCGCCTGGGCGGCCACGTGGGCGGACGACTCCGGCAGCCGCCCGGTGATCAATTCGCCCCAGAAGCTGGCGAACACCGCCGTCACCACCGTCGCCGGGACCGCAACGGCGAGGAAGGCAACGGCGTATGCACGGAACTCGGAACCGAGCCGCCCCTCCGCCTCGGCACGGGTGAGGTCGGGCACGACCACCATGCGGAAGGCCTGGGCACCGAGCACGAGGACCAGATAGACGCCGTAAGCGGCCATGAAGCCGTCCGTCTTGTCGTTCCGGCCGAACTTGTGCGCGAGAAAGGCACCGGCCACCGCGGCCGCAAGGCTCAGAGCTACATATGAGAGACCTGTGAAGGCGCCGCTTCGAACAGCACTCCGGCCGCGCTCCGGGCTACCCTTGGGCTGCTCGTCGGCGGGCACCGCTGCATGAAAGCAGACAAACACGACTCCACCTGGACGGATGACGCCGTCGCTGATCTGCGGCGGGACTTTGGCGAGTTCTTCTCCGGCCGCACGTGCCTCGTCACGGGCGCCGACGGTTTCATGGGCTCTCACCTCACCGAGGCGCTCGTCTCGCTCGATGCGAACGTCCATGCCTTCGTGCGCGCCACCTCGAGCGGTGCGCTGAACAACATCGCGCCGCTGCGCGAGCAGCTGAAGATCAAGTTCGCCGACCTCACCGACAAGACGTCGGTCGACTACCTCGTGAAGGAGCTGCTGGAGGCGCCCGACAAGCCCTACGTCTTCCACCTCGGCGCGCAAGCGCACGTCGGCGAGTCATGGCACCGGCCGTACGAGACCGTGATGGCGAACACGGTCGGAACGCTCAACCTCTTGCAGTCGATCGTCGACTACGGGCTCGAGCTCGAGAAGTTCGACACCGCAGGGACGTCGGAGGAGTACGGGAATCCGCGCGAGTCGGTCGCACATCACCACGACTTCGACGAGGAGGGCGGGCTGATCCTGCACGAACGCTCGCCGATCAACCCGAAGTCGATCTATGCGACGTCCAAGGTGGCCGCGGACTTTCTCACCATGAACTACCACGACGCCTTCGGCCTGCCGGGAGTCGTGACGAGGATGTTCAACAACTACGGGCCGCGCCAGAACCCCCGCTATGTGACCGGGACGATCATCACGCAAGCTCTGATGCGCGAAACGGTCGAGCTGGGCCAACTCGATCCGCTGCGCGACTTCTGCTTCTGCACCGACGGCGTTCGCGGACACCTGATGGTCGCGGCACGCGGGATCCCCGGCGACGTCTACGTGTACGGGCAGGGCAACAACATCTCGATGCGGGACTGGGCCGACATGATCCTGCGCGTTGGGCGTGAGCAGGGGTACTGGGAAGCGCGCGAGGTTGTCTCGACGGCCGACCGCTTCCGTCCCGGGGCGAGTGAGGTGATGGCGTTGCGTGTCGGCTACGAGAAGCTGAATCGCGAGACGGGCTGGGAGCCGAACGTGTCGTGGGAGGACGGCGTTGCACGGACGATCGCGTGGTATGCGGAGAACCGACCTCGTTGGATCGGCCGCGTCGACTGGCACACGCAAACCCGGGCGCCGGCGTG
>DATHGN010000062.1:0-33756 GCA_035317565.1 Gaiellaceae bacterium | reverse complement strand
GCGTGTCCAGTCCGACGGTCAGCCCGGGCGGCAGCGTGTCGAGCCGCTCGAGGGCAAGGAGAACGCCCGGAACGAACGCCTCCCGTGAGAAGGTGTCATGGCGGATCGTCAGGAGCTGGCCGTCGCCGCCGAAGAGCACTTCCTGATGCGCGACGAGCCCCGGCAGGCGCACCGAGTGAATCGTCGGGTCTCCGCCGATCAGTCGCGCCGTGGCCTTCGCCGTCCCGGACGGTGCGTCCTTCTTGGCCTCGTTGTGCAGCTCGATGATCTCGGCACGCGGCAGGTGTCGTGCGGCCTCCTCTGCGAAGCGCATCATCAGCACCGCGCCGAGTGCAAAGTTCGGGGCGTGGAAGCAGGCGAGTCCCCGCTCCCGCGCGAGTGCGTCGATCTTGAGCTCGTCGAAGCTCGACGTACCGATCACGCACGGGATTCCACGCTCGAGGGCGGCGCCCACGTTCACCCCGACTGCGTCGGGCGTCGTGAAGTCGATCATCGCCTCGGCCGCGTCTAGGTCGACGAGCGTGTGCCCTGCAGCCTCGAGTGCAGGCGCAAGGATGCGGCCGACCTTGCCGTTGCGCCCGTTGAGCGTGACCTTCACGCGGCTCTAGCCAGCACACCCGGGTTGATCCGCCGTGCCGCGCTACGAAAGACGCGCTCGCTGGGGCCGATGCCTGAGATCGACAGCTTCTCGGGCGTGAACAGAAGCCCGGCGAGCTCAGCGACCTCGTCGGCCTCGACCGCGTCGAGCTCCGCGATGATCCGGTCGAAGGAGAGCAGCTCAGTGTCGGTGATGAGCGACTTCCCGAGCCGGCTCATCCGGTTCGACGTCGACTCCATCGAGAGCATGATCCGTCCTTTGAGGTTCTCCTTCGCGCGGGCGATCTCTTCGGTTCGCAGGTTGCCGGCGGCGATGTCCGCCAACTGCTCGGCCGCGATGTCCAGACAGGGCCCAAGGTTCTCGGCCCGGGTACCGACGTAGATCCCGACCAATCCGGTGTCGGTGTACTGCGAGGCGAACGAGTAGACGGAGTAGGCCATGCCGCGCTTCTCGCGAATCTCCTGGAAGAGCCGCGACGACGCAGAGCCGCCGAGGATCGCATCGAGGATCGAAGCGGCGAAGCGACGGCGGTCGGAGCGCGCGATTCCGGGTGCACCCAGGCAGACGTGGTACTGCTCGGTCTCCTTCTTGGCGAAGCGAAAGCCGGGCGGCGGCGCCTTGACGAGCGGGCGCCTGAGGCGTGGCCCTCCGGCCGGCGGCCGCTGCTGGCTCTGCGCTCGCTGAAGCATGCGGAGGAACTTGTTGTGCTCGATGTTGCCGGCAGCGGCGATGACGACGTTTCCGCCGGCGTACATCTGCCGGTGATACGTCGAGAGGACGCGCTTGGTCACCGAGGAGATGACGTCGGCAGTCCCGATCACCGGCCGCCCGAGCGCGTGGCGGCCGAAGACCGCTTCCGAGAAGAGGTCGTGCACGAGCTCCTGCGGCGTGTCCTCGTACATCGCGATCTCCTCGAGCACCACCGCGCGCTCGGAGTCGAGGTCGCCGAAGCTCGGGGCGAACACCATGTCGGTCATGACGTCGAGCGCGGTTTGCACGTGCCCGTCGGGGACGCGCGCGTAGACCATCGTGTGCTCCCTCGAGGTGGCGGCGTTCAGCTCGCCGCCGAGGCCGTCGAAGATCTCGGCGATCTGCTGTGCCGTGTAGGCGTGTGAGCCCTTGAAGAGGAGATGCTCGATGAAGTGTGAGGCGCCGGCCTTGGCATCGGTCTCGTCCCGGGAGCCGGCGCCGATCCAGAAGCCGAGGGCGACCGAGCGGACATTCGGGATCCGTTCCGAGATGACTCGCTCGCCCGAGTCGAGCTCGGAGAGGACGTATTTCTGCACTCCCCGCATTATCCCGGCCGGGCGCGACGGCCGCCTGCCCCGGGGTGATTACCGGGCTACCCGACGCAGAACGGGTTCCCATCGGGGTCTCGCAGGATCGTGAAAGTGAGGTTCTGCCCCTCCTTCGTCTCGACCACCGCTGCGCCCGCTCGCTCGAGCCGCTCGACCTCTGCCTCCCGATCGTCGGTCCGGAAGTCCAGGTGGATCGGGTAGCTCTCCGGCCGCGATTTCTCCCGCCGTTGAAAGAGGAACCGCGGCCTGCCACCGTTCGGGGGTCTGATGGCGTGGAGGCTGCTGAGGTCCCGCTCGGCGACACCTGCGTCACGCAGCTGCTGCAGGAAGCCCTGGTCGATCTCCTCGTCGGGCCAGCCGAGCGCCTCCGTCCAGAAGGCGGCGAGCTGTCGCGGTTCCGCGCAAGAGAACGTGACGTTGCCGATATACCGGTGCGGCGGCGTATTCGGCGGTGACTGGATGCAGAAGCCGTTTCCTTCAGGGTCCCGCATCACGGTCCAGGTCTCTGAGAGGTCGCCGATGCTGTGGGACTTCGTCTCGACGAGCTGGCCGCCGAGCTGGAGGATCCGGTCGAGCTCCGCTTCTCGGTCCGGAACGTTGACGTCGATGTGGATCGGCACCTCGATGGTCTCGGACTTCTCCATTCGGTTGAAGCGGAGGCGCGCCCCTTCCCCGCGCGGGTCGGTCGCGATCCAGCTGTCACCGGCGGGAGCACCCTCGTAGTCGAGAAGCGTCGCCCAGAACCCGGCGAGGCGTTCGGGATCGCTGCAGGAGAACGTGATGTTGAGTAGCTGAAGCATGTCTCGCCCCGCGCCGGCTAGCCGACGCAGAAGGGATTCCCTTCTGGATCGCGCAGGATCGTGAACGTCAGGTTT
Organism: Gaiellaceae bacterium; assembly: GCA_035317565.1. Taxonomy (GTDB): domain Bacteria; phylum Actinomycetota; class Thermoleophilia; order Gaiellales; family Gaiellaceae; genus 3-1-20CM-4-69-9. Next base: position 30,985 of record DATHGN010000062.1, on the reverse strand, counting down.
GTCCCTTGCTTCGTCTCGACCACGGAAGCGCCGGCCTTCATGAGCCGTTCGATCTCCGCCTCGCGATCATCCGTGGCGAAGTCGAGATGCATCGGGTACGACTCGGGCCTGGACTTCTCGCGCCGGTGAAAGTAGAAGCGAGGCCGGCTGCCGTTCGACGCTCTCACGAGGTGAAAGCCGCTGATGTCAGGCTCACCCACGCCCGCGTCTCGGAACTTCTGGAAGATGGATTCGTCGATGTCCACGTCGGGCCAGCCGAGCGCGAGCGCCCAGAATCGCCCCAGCTCTCGAGGCTTGGCGCAGGCGAAGGTGATGTTCCAGATATGTGCGCGTTCTGTGTTCGGCGGGTCCTCCAGGCAGAAACCGTTTCCCTCAGGGTCGCGCATGATCGTGGTGCTGTCTCCGAGCTCACCAATTTTGTACGACTTCGTCTCGACCAGGCTGCCGCCGAGCTGAAGCACGCGGTCGAGCGCGGCCTCGCGGTCCGGCACGTTGATGTCGAGGTGGATCGGCACCTCGATCGTCTCCGACTTGGCCATCTTGTTGAAGAGCAGCGTCACGTCTTCGCCGCGGGGATCGGTGGCAAGCCAGCTGCTCCCCGCGGCAGCCCGCCCGTAACCGAGGAGCGCCGCCCAGAACTCCGAAACCCGCCCCGGGTCGTCGCAGGAGAAGGTGACGTGCTGCAACGAAAGCACGAGGCCATCCTAAGCCGCGGAGCCGAGCGCGACCGCCCACCCCCACCCTCAGGGTGGGGTGAACACCCGCCACCCTCGCGGTCGACGATACCGCCAGCTTCCTCGCGTGTCTGCACCGGCTTCGCGCCGGCTCCGTCGCCCGCGCTCGCGCAGACGAGACACCCGAACGACGAGGGCGGCCTTTCGGCCGCCCTCGTTGCGTCTGCTTGTCGGTCCGAGCCTAGCTGCGCTCGCGGTCGCGGCCACGGCCGCCGCCGCCACCGCCGCGGCCACCACGACCACCGCGCCGATCGCCGTCGCGCGGCGGGCGGTCCTCGCTCGGCTCACGCGGAGGAGCGTCCTTCGCCCGCTCGATTAGCTCTTCGGGACTGACCGTGTTGCCGTTCTCGTGCTTCTGGATCAGCTTGAGGCCGATCCGGCCGCGAGCCTTGTCGACCTCCTGCACGAGCACGTCGAGGATGTCGCCGCGATTGATGACGTCCTCGATGTGGCCGACACGGCCCGGCCCCACGTTCGAGACGTGGAGCAAGCCGTCCGTTCCCTTCTTGAGCTCGACGAACGCGCCGAACTGCGTCGTCTTGACGACCTTCGCATTGCGAAACTCGTCTCCGACCTCCGGCTCCTTCGTCAGGGCTTCGACCGCTGCGATCGCCGACGCGGCCTTCTGTCCGTCGGTCGCGTAGATGAGGATCGTCCCGTCCTCCTCGATGTCGATCTGCACCTCGTGGTCGGCTTCGAGGCCGCGGATCGTCTCACCGCCCTTGCCGATCACCATGCCGATCTTCTCGGGGTCGATCTTTACGGTGGAGATGCGCGGTGCGTTCTCGTTCAGTTCGGTGCGCACCTCCGGGATCGCCTCGAGCATCTTGTCGAGGATGATCTCGCGCGCCCGCTTTGCCTGCTCGAGCGCCGCCTGCATGATCTCCCGCGTCACGCCGGTGATCTTGATGTCCATCTGCAGGCCGGTGATGCCCTCGCGGGTTCCGGCGACCTTGAAGTCCATGTCACCGAGATGGTCCTCGGCGCCCTGGATGTCGGTGAGGATGACGTAGTCGTCGCCCTCCTTGACGAGGCCCATCGCGATGCCGGACACCGGTGCCTTGATCGGCACGCCTGCGTCCATGAGCGCGAGGGTCGAGCCGCAGACCGAGCCCATTGACGACGAGCCGTTCGACTCGAGCGTCTCGGACACGATGCGGATCGTGTAGGGGAACTCGTCTGTTGGCGGGATCACCGGCTCGAGCGAGCGCTGCGCGAGCGCACCATGACCGATGTCACGACGCTTCGGGCCTCGCATGAAGCCCGTCTCCCCGACCGAGTAGGGCGGGAAGTTGTAGTGGTGCATGAAGCGGCGATCGCTCTCGAGCGAGAGGTCGTCGATCCGCTGGCCTTCCTTCGCGGTACCGAGCGTCAGCAGCGACATGATCTGCGTCTGGCCGCGCGTGAAGAGGCCAGAGCCGTGCACGCGCGGTGAGACTCCCACCTCGCACTCGATCGGCCTGATCTCCTCGGGGCTTCGGCCGTCGGGGCGGTGCTTGTCGACCGCGATCTTGCGGCGCACGAGCTCCTTGTAGACCGCCTCCGCTGCCTTCTTGACGTAGCTCTTCGTGATCGAATCCTTCACGACGGCCGCCTCCCCCTCGCCGGCCGAAGGGCCGACCGGGAACGGCAGCTTGACCGTGTCGATGATGCGATCGAAGAGCAGTTGGCGCTTCGCCGACTTGAGCTCCTTCGAGTCCTGCTCCGCGTCGGTGAGCGCCCGCAGATCGCTTTCGAACTGCTCGCGTACCGGCTGCAGGACGAGCTCGAGCCGGATCCGTTCGAGCAGTGCGGCCAGGCTCATCTTCCGCTGCACCTGCCGGAGGACGTCCTCCTCGGTCGAGTCCATGCTCAGCTCGCCGAGCGCCTCTTCGATGACGAGGTCGGCGGCACGCAGGCCGTCGGAGCTGATCCGCTCGCGGATCTTGTCGCCGAACTCCTGGACGACTTCCTGCGTCACGCTGTCGTCGAGCCACTTCGCCTTGCCGGCCTGCTGCTGGAGGTCGACCTGCGCGTCGCACAGCTTTCTGATCTCGTCGTGCGCCAGATCGAGGGCCTCGAGGAGCTTCTCCTCAGAGACCTGGTTCGCGCCGGCCTCGACCATCGTGAGCGCGTCGGGCGTGCCGACGACGATGAGGTCGAGCTCCTTGTGCTCCTCGACTTCGGGAAGCGTCGGATTCACGACGAGCTCGCCGTCGATGATCGCGATGCGCACGGCTCCGACCGGGCCGAGGAACGGCATCGGCGAGAGCATCAGCGCCGCGGACGCGCCGTTGATGCAGAGAATGTCGTGCGCGGTGATCAGATCGGCGCTCAGCACCGTGCAGATCACCTGCGTCTCGTTCTTGTAGCCCTTCGGCCACAGGGGCCGGATCGGCCGGTCGATCATGCGTGCCGTCAGGATGGCCCGTTCGGTCGGCCGCCCTTCACGCTTGAAGAAGCCGCCGGGGATCTTTCCGGCTGCGTACATCCGCTCTTCGACGTCGACGGTGAGCGGGAAGAAGTCCGCGCCCTCGCGCGGCTCCATCCGCCCCTGCGCCGTCGCGAGCACCATCGTGTCACCGGAGCGAACGACGACGGCGCCGTCCGCCTGCTTCGCCAGCTTTCCGGTCTCGAACGTGATCTCGCGTCCGCCGATCGTCACGCTGACGTCGGCTCGGCGTTCGGTGGCAATTGCCATCAGTTGTCCTCCACTCTGCTTTGTCGAGAGTGGGGATTTGAGTCAACCCCGTCTGCGAATCGCCTCGGAGCTCGCTCAAATCTCCACTCTCGTTCATTAATCCCGTGCCAGACTTCAGTCTGGCTTGGGCGAACATTTCTAGAGCTACCTGCGCAGCCCCAGTTCCTTGATCAGTGCCCGATATCCCTCCAGGTCGTGCTTCTGGAGATAGGTGAGAAAACGGCGGCGACGGCCCACGAGCTTGAGCAGCCCACGCCGAGAGTAGTGGTCCTTCGGATGCGCACGGAGGTGTTCGGTCAGGTCGTTGATCCGCTTCGTGAGCAGCGCGACCTGCACCTTCGTCGACCCCGTGTCTTCTTTGCTCGCCCCGTGATGCTGGACGATCTCTTGCTTGACTTCCTTCGTTAGGCCCATTTCACCTCCGTTGTCGTCAGTCCCAGCAATCCGCCGGAAGCAGGCGGAAAGCCGCGGCTGCGGTCGGCGGACAGGGTAGCAATGATCTACTTCAGGAGGAGCTTGCCGAGGCGGCGCTGGGCGACGTAGAGACCGACGCTGCCGAGCGCCGCTAGATAGGCGACGTTCACGAGCTGAGCCCACCCCACCGTGCCGAGAGTGAGCGCGCGCAGGAGCTCGATCGCGTGGTAGAGAGGCGAGCAGCGGACGATCCACTGGGCCGCCGGCGGATAGGTCGAGATCGGGAAGAACGTCGCCGAGAAGAGAAACATCGGCAGCTGAACGAGCGAGACCAGCTCGAAGTCCTGCCAGGTGCGCATGAACGTCGTCGCAGCGACGCCGAGGCCCGCGAACGCAAAAGCGATCAGCACGGCGCCCGGGAGCGCGAGGACACCCCAGGCCGATTCGATCAACCCAAGCACTCCTGCCACCGCCATGAAAGAGATCGCGTACAGGAACCCGCGGAAGAGCGCCCATGCTGTTTCACCGACCGCGACGTCTGCCGGTCCGATCGGCGTTGAAAGGACGGCGTCGTACGTCTTGATGTACTTCAGCTTCCAGAACACGTTCGTCGCGTCGTAGATAGCGCCGTTCATGGCCGCGGACGCAAGGAGTGCCGGTGCGACGAAACTGGCGTAGGAGATGAGCTGACCGTCGGGGCCCGGCACCTTGCCGACGAAGTGCCCAAGGCCGATCCCGAGTGAGAAGAGATAGAAGAGCGGCTCGAAGACGCCGGAGAAGATGACCAACCACGCCCGGCGGTAGACCATGAGATTCCGCTCGAAGAGCAGGCGCCCCCGGCTGCCGGCAAACGCCATCGATGTCACTTGAGGAGCCTCTGCGCGTAGGTGCGCTTGGCGCACAGGAAACCGATCACCACGAAGAGCATGAGGTAGGCGCTGTGGCCGAGGACTCTCAACCAGTCCACGTCGCCGAGCGTGAACATGCGACAGAGCTCGACGCCGTGCCAGAGCGGCGTGGCGTAGGCCAGCCACTCGAGCGCCTGAGGCAGTTGCGACACCGGGAAGAACGTCCCCGAGAAGAGAAACATCGGGACGACGATGAAACGGTTGACCGGGACGAAGGCAGCGTCGCTGTCACGGGTCGCTGCGTAGGCCGCGAACGTGGTCGTGAAGGCAGCACCGAGCAGCACCGCAGCAGGCAACGCCAGGATGCCGTACAGCGAGTCGACTCCCCCGAACGCCGCGATGACCGCGAGGTACACGGCACTGGTCATCGCGACGCGCGCCGTCATCCAGAGCTGATGCCCCAGCACGATGTCCCGCGTCCCAAGCGGAGTCGCGAGCATCGCGAAGTACTGTCGCGTCCACTTGATCGATCCCACCACCGGCCACGACGCCTCAGCCGAAGCCACGGTCATCGCCGTTGCGGCGAGCATGCCCGGCGCGACGTAGTCGATGTACGGAACGCCGAGGGATGTGCCGGAGGACTTGTTCACGAGCGTCCCGAGCCCGACACCGAGAGCGCCGAGGTAGAAGATGGGGTTGACGACGCTCGTGATCGCCGTGGCGCGCCACACGCGCCGGTACTGCATCAGCCAGTACTCCAAAACGCGGAGCGGCAGCGCGAGACTGCTCAATCGTCCACCAGAGTTCGCCCCGTGAGATGGAGGAAGACATCCTCGAGCGTGGAGCGGCGGACAAGGACGCTCTCTGGCTGGACGTTGAGCTCGTGGACCTGCGAGGCGGTGGCGTCGCCGTCGTCGGTGTAGAGCAACAGCCGGTCCGGCAGTGCTTCGAGCCTGCGCACGAAACCGTCCAGACGTGACTTGAGCTCGGTCGCCACCTCTTCCGGCCGGTTCTCCGCTCGGAAGCGAAGCTCCACCACCTCGCGCGTGGAGTAGCGGCGGATGAGCTCCTGTGGCGAGCCCTCGGCGGCGATCTTGCCCTTGTCCATGACGACGAGGCGGTCGCAGAGCTGTTCGGCTTCGTCCATGTAGTGCGTCGTGAGGATCTGCGTGACGCCGCGCTGCTTCAACCGGAAGAGCCGGTCCCAGACGGTGTGGCGCGCCTGCGGATCGAGCCCGGTCGTGGGCTCGTCGAGCAGCAGCACCTCCGGGTCGTTCACGAGCGACCGGGCGATCGTCAACCGTCGTTTCATGCCGCCCGACAGCGGCTCGACCTTGTCGTTCGCGCGCTCGCCCAGCTGAACGAAATCGATGAGCTCGTCCGCTCGCCTGCCGAGATCGCTCCGTGGCAGGCCGAAGTAGCGGCCGTAGATGATGATGTTCTCGCGGACCGTCAGCTCCATGTCCAGCGTGTCCTGCTGCGGCACGACGCCGAGCCTCGCGCGGATGTCCGCGCCCTTCGCCACCGGATCCAGGCCGAGGATGCGGAGCGTTCCCTCCGACGGCGGCGAGACGCACCCGATCATTCGCATCGTCGACGTCTTTCCCGCCCCGTTCGGTCCGAGAAAGCCGAAGGCCTCGCCGCGTTGGACGTCGAAGTCGACGCCGTCCACGGCCACGAGCTCGCCAAAACGTTTGATCAGCCCGCGGGCGTGCACCAGCGGCAGCGCTGCGCCTGCATCCACCACACCTTCAACCTACCGACGGCGGCGGGCGCGAGCGCGATAGCTTCTGGTCGCCATGCAGGCGGCTGTAGCGGGCGGCCATCCGGCGACGGTGGCTGCAGGGATGGAGATCTTGGAGGCCGGCGGCACCGCGGCCGATGCTGCGGTGGCGGCGTCGCTCGCAGCGTGCGTCGCCGAGACGGTCATGACGGGACTGCTGGGCGGCGGCCACGCGGTCTACTTCGAGCGCGCCACCGGACGTGTTCGCAATCTCGACTGTTTCGTCGCCGTGCCCGGGTTAGGCGAAGAGCCGCGGCACGCAGAGCTGATCCACCTTGACGTCCCCTTCGGCGCCGAGCTCGTCCACTACGCCGTCGGCGCGGCGTCCTGCGCGGTCCCCGGACTGCCTGCCGGTCTCGAGGCTCTCTCTTGCGAACACGGACGGCTGCCCTGGCAGCAGCTCGTGGAGCCGGCGGCTCGCCTTGCTCGAGACGGCGTGGATTTTCCGCCGGCACATGCCGCCTGTCTCGCCATGCTCGCCCCTGTGATGACGATGAACGAGGGCGCCGAGATCTACTCGCCCCACGGTGAGTTGCTACAGGCCGGTGGGCGGCTCGAGCAACCCGGGCTGGCCGGCGTGCTCGACGAGTTGGCCGCCGATCCTGCGACGCTCTATCGAGGCTCGCTCGCGAACGAGCTGCTTGCACTCTCGTCGGAGCGCGACGGACTGCTCACTCCGGCAGACCTCGCCGCGTACGAGCCGCGCTGGGAGGATCCGGTGGAGGTCGCCTACCGCTCGTGGCGCATCACGACCCGCGGAGGTCTGTCGGGCATGCCCGAGACGATCCCGCGTCTCCCCCAGCTGCAAGGTCTCGACGAGACCGATCGAGTGCTGGCGCTCGTCGACGTCTTCGCGAGCGCCGTCGAGACGAACGGTGACACGACGAACGTCACAGTCGTCGACCGCGACGGGAACGGGTGTGTCGTCACGTCGAGCCTCGGTCTCGGCTCGGGCGACTTCCTGCCCGGCCGCGATCTGCACCTGAACAGCATGCTCGGCGAGGCCGACCTGCTCCGAGGGGAGCTTGTCCCCGGCTCGAGGATGCAAAGCATGATGGCGCCGCTGCTGGCGTTCGACGATCGAGGCCTGGCGCTCGCCGGGGGCGCGGCGGGTGGCACTCGCCTGCGCACCGCTCTGCTCGGAGTTGTCGCGAGCATCCTCGACGAGGGCCGGTCGGCTGCGGCCGCAGTCCAACGGCCGCGGTTCCATCCCGCCCCGAGTGTCGTTCATGCCGAGCCCGGCGTCGACGCCGCGGCGCTCGACGAGCTCGAGGCCCGCGGCCGCACCGTTCGGCGGTGGCCGGCACCCCACCACTATTTCGGCGGCGTCAGCGTTGTCAGCCGTGCTGGTGCGGCAGCCGATCCGCGTCGAAGTGGCGCGGCGACAGTGTTTCGCTGAAGGAGCCAACGGGGCCGGCCGCGACCCACCCGACGTAGCCACAGTCCGGGCAGCCGGGGTTCGCGCGAACGGTTCCCCCGCCCGTCGGTTTTGCGTAGACCGCGCCACACTCGAGACAGCACACGCTTTCGAGCACTGTGAGGTTCAAAGGTTCGTCTCCCTGATCCGACTCCACGTGCAAAGAAGACTCCCCTCTTTGCGGAAACTTGCGTGGCGCTCCTGCAGAGACTCTTACTGTTCGAAAGCCGTATTGCTTTGGTCGACCGGGACGCGCACAGCCAGCAGGCCATTCCGCCGCAGTCCGGGAGCCGATCACGTGGGTCGCTGAGCGGCCCGTGTCTCGGCAACGTCGCGCCTGATCTGGCCCACGAGCTCCTCCTCGCTGCCGAACGCCCGCTCGTCCCGGAGGCGCTGCCACAGCTCGACGACGAGGCGCTGCCCGTAGAGATCACCCTCGAAGTCGAGGAGATGCGGCTCGATCCGCCGCTCGTCGCCGCCGTAGTGCGGGTTCACGCCGATCGAGATCGCGGCGCGGTGTCCAAGCGCAGACCCCGCATAGATGCCATAGGCAGGGACGAGCAGGTCTGGAGCGACGGCGAGGTTGGCCGTCGGATACCCGAGCGTTCCGCCGCGCTGGTCGCCGAGCACGACGGTGCCCTCGATCTCGGCCGGGCGACCGAGGAGCCGTGCTGCCCCCACGACGTCGCCCTCCCGCAGGAGACTCCGGATCGCAGTCGAGGAGACCTCGGGAACCACAGGCACCGTGCGAACGTCGAAGCCGAGCTCCGCCAGCAGGCTCGGGTCACCTGCCGCGCCGCGGCCAAAGCGGAAGTTCTCGCCGACCACGATCACCTCGGCGCCGATCCTTCGCAGGATGGTGTCGCAGAACTCCGACGCCTCGCGCCCCGCGAGCTCCGGAGTGAACTCGACGACGAGCACCTCGTCGACGCCGGCGTCCTCCAGCAACTCGAGGCGCCGCTCGAGCGTGGAGAGCAGCTCCACGTGGTTGCCGAGCACGAGACGAGGGTGCGGCCAGAAAGTGACGACCGTGACCGGCCTCCCCGCGCCGAAGGCAGTCTCGAGCACGCGCCGATGGCCGAGATGAACTCCGTCGAAGCTGCCGACGGCGGCGATGCAGCGGTCGGACTCGAGCTCCTCCGGACGCCGCGCGACCTTCACAGCCGGGCCAGCGCTTCATCGGCCGGAATGAACCGGTCGGGGTCGGCTTCGTCGACCGAGAAGGGACCGATCTCCATGCGGCGCAGCGTCCGACAATGTCCACCCAGCGCGTCGGCGATCGCCCGCACGTAGGTGCCTGAGCTGACGCGGAGATCGAGCTTGACCTCCTCTCCGGTACACGCGATGACGTCGAGCGCATCCACCCGCGATCGGCGGAGCGGCATCTCGACCTCGACGCCGCGCCGCGCGAGCTTGTAGGCGCGCTCACCGCCGATCTTCACTGCAGAGACGGCAGGAATCGGCAGCTCCACCTCACCGCGGAGGCGCGCGAGCCGTGCCCACAGCTCCTCCCGGTCCGGTGCCGCCTGTTCCTCGACGACCTCGCCTTCGAGGTCTCCGGTCGACGTGCGCGCCGTGAGGTCGATGTCCGTGAGGTAGCGCTTGTCCAAGCCGACGAAGCATTGGGCGATCTTAGTTGCCGATCCAGACAACAAGAGCAACAGACCTGTGGCGAATGGGTCAAGAGTTCCCGCGTGTCCGGTACGCGCACCTGTCTTTCGGCGCAGCTCGGCCACGATCGCAAAGGACGTGGGCCCCGCCGGCTTGTCGACGAGGACGATGCCGGCAGGGCTAAGCGCGCGAGGAGGCAAGGAACTCCCGACGCACGAAGTCCGTGATCTCCTCGATGGACTCCTCACTCGAGAAGCCCGCCGCCTGGCGGTGGCCGCCCCCTCCCGACTTGCGGGCGATCGCGGACACATCGAGCTCGTCGATGCTCGCGCGCAGGCTCACGCGTCGTGACGGACCATCCTCGCGAGGCGGTTCTCGGATCAGCACTGCCATGTCGGCGCCCTCGACCGCCCGGAGGAAGTCGATGATCCCTTCCGAGTAGGGCTCGGCGGCACCCACCTCGGCGAAATCCGTCCGTAGGAGATACGAGACCACGATCCGACCGCCTTCGAAGATTTTCGCCCTTTCGGGCGCCCGCGCGAGCAGCTTCAGCTTGGCGAACTGAACGGATTCGTAGACACCCTGGAACACGCGGTGTACGTCGGCTCCGGCTTCCACGAGCTCCGCCGCGAGCCTGAGCGCCTTCGGCGTGGTGTTCGTGTACTGAAAGCGGCCGGTGTCGGTGACGAGGGCGATGTAGAGCGCCTCGGCGATCTCCGGGGTCAACTCGACGTTCAGTTCGCGGAAGAGATCCCGGAGCACTTCGCCTGTCGACGAGGCGTCGGCCACGATCAGGTTGATCCGCCCGAACCGAGTGTTGTCGTGATGATGGTCGACGTTGATCGAGAGCGGCACGCGACCGAGGACCTCGGGATCCGCGATCCGACTCTCGTTTGCGCAGTCGACGGCCAGCAGGACCCGCTCCGAGACGTCGTCGGGCCAGCGCCGCTGCAGGTCGCCGAGCTGCATGAACGCGTACTCGTTCGGGAGCGGTGCGTCGCCGTGGAGGACCATGACCGTGTCCTTGCTCAGCTGCTCGAGTGCCAGCTTCGACGCGAGCAAGGATCCGAGCGCATCCCCGTCCGGGTTCTCGTGAGTCGTGATGACGAACCGGTCGTGGTCGCGAATCGCGTCCGCGACCGCCGTCAGGTCACTCGCTGTCGTCTGGGGCGAGCTCATCGATCAGCTTCGTCATGCGGACCCCGCGTTCGACCGACGGATCGTACTCGAACGCGAGTTGCGGGGTCCGCTTCATGCGGAGCTCGCGTGCAAGTTGCGCCTGGAGAACGGCATGGGCTCTCTCCAGGCCCGCGAGCGTCTGAACACGTTTTCGTTCGGCGCCGAGCACGGAGATGAAGACGCGCGCATGCCGGAGGTCTGCCGAGGTATCCACACCGGTGATCGTCACGAAGCCGATTCGGGGGTCTTTGAGCTGCCCGACTGCCTCCGACAGAACCTGACGGACGGACTCGTTCACGCGACGCATGCGATCGGTCATCGGGGATATTCAAGCGACTGGACGCCTTTATCCTCGTCGCCGTCGGACTCTGGTGCTTCGCCACTGCGCTTGCGGGCGGCCTCGTTGGCCTCATTCTGGGGAACATCCGCCTCCCGGTCGTCGTCCTTGCGGCCTCGAGCCCGGCGGCGGGGGCCGGGGCGAACATTGGGATCTCGGCCCTGTCCGCCCTCGCGGCTGCCGTGACCCACATCCGCGCAGGCCGCATCGATTGGCGCCTGTTCGCCTGGATGGCGCCGCCTTCGATGGCGGGGGCCGTGATCGGCGCGCTCGTTTCCGCCAAGGTGCCGGCCAATGCGCTCCTGATCGCGATCGGCGTGACGCTGCTCGTCTTCGGGATCGACCTGCTTCGTCCGAGGAGATCGGCGGGACGGGCGCCGGGCGAGAAAGCGGCGAGCCCGAGTGCGGTCGTCGCGACCGGGGCGGTGATCGGGTTGTTGGGCGGTTTCGTCGGGCTCATCCTCGGCGCGCTGAGACTGCCGGCGCTCCTTCGTTTCATCGGAACAGATGCGTTTCGGGCCGTTGGGACGAACGCTGCGGTCGGGTTCTGCCTCGGTGTCGCCGGCTTGCTCGGCCACCTGACCGGTGGAGTCGACTGGACCCTTCTTGGCGTCGGCGCGGCGTCCTCCATCCCGGGCTCGATCCTCGGTGCGCGGCTCACGGGACGCCTCGACGAGCGGCAGCTCCTTCGCGCCGTCGGTTTCGTACTCCTCGTCGCCGGTGCTGCGCTCGTCGTCCAGGGCATCCTCTAGTCGAGCGTCACGATGTCTCGTTCGCTGCGGACGAGCTCGAAGTCTTGACCTGCAAGGAAGCGCTCCGCGTCGTCCAGGAGGTGCTCCGCCTCGCGATATTCACGCGTCACGCACGAGACCGTGAGGCGTGTGCGTTGCCAGAGCTCGTGGTGATCGACCTCTGCCACGGAGGCTCCGAAGCGGTTCTGGAGTTGGGCCTTCGCGGACTTGACGTACTTGCGCTTGCCTTTGAGCGAACCGCTTTCGGGAAGGTGCAGCTCGACGCTGAGAATGCCGACGTATCCAGTGCCCACGGCCGGGCTTCTGGTTCGCTAGGCGGCGGTGGGAGGCTCGCTGAGCGTCGTCCGCTCGACAGCGCGTGTCTCGAAGGCCTCGATGACGTCGCCTTCCTTCACGTCGTTGAAGCCGTCGAGCAGGATCCCGCACTCGAATCCTTCGGCGACTTCGCGCGCGTCGTCCTTGAATCGCTTGAGCTGCGTGATCGTCGACTCCTGGATGACCGTTCCATCGCGGATCACGCGTGCCTGGGCGCCGCGACGGATGACGCCGCTCGTGACCATGCACCCGGCGATCGTGCCGAGCCTCGAGACCTTGAAGAGCTGCCTGACCTCTGCCTCGCCGAGCGTTTCCTCGGTCTCGACCGGCTTGAGCATTCCGACCAGGGCCTGCTCGATGTCCTCGGTCAGCTGATAGATGACGCGGTACGTACGGATCTCGACACCCTCACGGGCTGCGAGCGCGCGCGCTTCAGCGTTCGGCCGGACGTTGAACCCGACGACCGTGGCACCGGATGCCGAAGCGAGCATGATGTCTCCCTCGGTGATGCCTCCGACTCCCTGATGGATCACGTTGACGCGCACTTCGGGATGCTTGATCTTCCCGAGCTCCGAGACTGCCGCCTCGACCGAGCCGACGACGTCGCCCTTCAGGACGAGGTTCAGGTCCTGGATCGCCCCGGCCTGCATCTGTTCGTAGAGCCCTTCGATCGTGACGCCGCGCGAGCCCTGCGCGAGTTGTTCGCGCCGCAGGCGCTCGCCGCGCGCGTTCGCAAACTCGCGTGCGCGCCGTTCGTTCTCGACGACGCGTCCCAGCTCGCCGGCGGGCGGCGGCTTGTCGAAGCCGAGGATCTCGACGGGGTCTCCTGGCCCGGCGTCCTTCACCTTGTCGCCGCGGAAGTTGTAGAGGGCGCGCACCTTGCCCCAAGCGTCTCCGGCGACGATCGCGTCGCCGACGCGCAGCGTGCCGCGGTGGACGAGCATCGTTGCTACGGGACCGCGGCCTACGTCGAGTCGCGATTCGATGATCGGCCCCGACGCCTCGGCCTTCGGGTTTGCGGTCAGCACGAGCTCTGCATCCGCCACGAGCAGGACCTTCTCGAGCAGGTCGTCGAGATTCTCTCCCTGCTTTGCCGAGACGTCCGAGAACTGGGTCGTCCCGCCCCACTCTTCGGGTTGGAGGCCTTCGGTCGAGAGCTCGCTGCGCACACGGTTGGGATCGGCGTCCGGGACATCCACCTTGTTGACGGCCACGACGATCGGAACCTGGGCTGCCCGCGCGTGTGAGATCGACTCCTTGGTCTGCGGCATCACACCGTCGTCCGCCGCGACGACGAGAACCGCGATGTCGGTGACCTTTGCGCCTCGCGCGCGCATTGCGGTGAAGGCCTCGTGTCCAGGGGTGTCGAGGAAGGTGATCCCGCGACCGTTGTGGTCGACCTGGTACGCGCCGATGTGCTGAGTGATACCGCCCGCTTCCGTGTCGACGACAGAGGTCTTCCGAATGGCGTCGAGCAACGTCGTCTTCCCGTGGTCGACGTGCCCCATGATCGTCACCACCGGTGGGCGGGGAGCGAGGTCGGCCTCGCTGTCCTCAAACGTCTCCGGCTCTTCGTCGTCGTCCGCAGCGTGCTTGATCGTGATCTCGCGCTCGGGTGCGAGCTCTGCGGCGACGAGCTCCACTTCCTCGTCGGCGAGCGTCTGCGTGATCGTCACGGCCTTCCCGAGGCCCATCATGAACATGATGATCTTCGGTGCGGGAACCCCGAGGGCCTGAGACAGGTCTCGCACGCTGACACCGGACTCGACCGTCACCGGCCCGGTGATCGGAGCTACCTCACGCGGCGTCTTCGGGCGTGCTGCTTCGCGCTCGCGCTGCTGCTGTCGAGCGTCGCGGGGACGTGCCGCCGCGTTGTCGATGACCACGCGTCGCTTCCGGCGCTGGCCCGCGCCACCCTGGCGCGGCCGCATGGGCCGATTTGGTCTGTTTGAGCCGGGTTCGTTCGCCATCAGGTGTTCAAGTGTAGAGGGATGTCAGTTCCTGACCGACCCGCACGGTCTGCCGTAGCGCGCGGTTGAACGCGCGCCGCGCCAGGGCGCGCTCGAAGCAGGCGAGCCGATGGCAGGTATAGGCCCCGCGACCGGGGTCCGAGGCCGTCGAGACGAGCAGGCCGTCCTTCGCCACGAACCGCAGAAGCTCGCTCTGGCCGGCCTTCCGCCCGCAGCCGACGCAGCTTCTGATCGGCTCGCTCACGCAGCTGGTGAATGCTCCTCGTCGGCCGCGTCGGGCGTCAGTGGTTCCACCGGGATCCCCGCCGGAACCTGCTCCGGTTCTGCTCGGTCGACGTCGGCCGCTTCCGTGGCCGCGCCGTCCACGGGTGCCGCCGAACCGATCGCGTCGACTTCCTCTGGCACGTCGGCCAGACTCTCTGGGCCGAAGCTCTCCGCGTCGGGCGGCGCCGCGTCGGCGATCGCCTCGAGCTCGGGGTCTGCTTCGGCGACGATCGGCTCGACGTCGTCGCCGGTGTCCTTGAGCGCGAGCTCCTGATGAGCCGGGAGACCGCAGTACCGTGACCCGGGCAGCGCCTCGTTCGGGCAGCGCTTGCCGTTCGAGAGCACCGCGGAGCAGCGACCTGTGAATTCCTCGCCCTCGGCGCCTGCGCCGTAAGCGGCAGCCGCCTCGGCCTGAGCGAACTCGGTGTCCGACTGAATGTCGACCTTCCAACCGGTCAGCCGTGCTGCAAGCCGAGCATTGAGGCCCTCCTTGCCGATCGCCAGCGCGAGCTGGTCGTCGGGAACGATGACGGTCGCTTCCTTCGTGTCGTCGTCGACGAAGACCTCGCGGACGCGCGCGGGCGACAGCGCCTTCGCGACGAAGCGCGCAGGCTCCGGGTTCCACGGGATGATGTCGATCTTCTCGCCGCGGAGCTCCGAAACGACCATCCGGACGCGGGAGCCGCGGGGCCCAACGCAGGCGCCGACCGGATCGACGCCCTGGGCATGCGACTCCACAGCGATCTTCGAGCGATAGCCGGGCTCACGGGCGACGCCGCGGATCTCGACGAGGCCGTCGGCGATCTCCGGGACTTCGAGCTCGAAGAGTGTCTTGATCAACTCGGGATCGCGACGCGACAGGATCACCTGCGGCCCCTTGGTGCCGGAGCGAACCTCGGTGATGACGGCCTTGATGCGCGAGCCCTGCTCGTAGCGCTCGCCGTCCACCTGCTCGGAGCGCGGCAGAAGTGCTTCCACCTTGCCGAGATCGACGAGCACGTTGTTGCGGTCGCCGGCCTGCTGGACGATGCCGGTCACGACCTCGGTGACGCGATCGACGTATTCGTCGTACATCATCGCGCGCTCTGCTTCGCGGATCCGCTGCAGAATTACCTGCTTCGCGGTCTGCGCAGCGATCCGGCCGAAGTTCTCCGGCGTGACGTCCTCACGCTTGATCAGGTTCTCCGGGACATCCGACCAGTCGACGTCGAGGTCGTTGTCTGAGATGAGTGTGTGGGAGCGCTCACCGGTCTCGACCTCGAGTGCCTCGAGCTCCTCGAGCTTTCGCTCGCGGGCCTCTTCGATCAGGCGCTCCTCGATGTCGGGCGGCAGCTCGACCGCGAACACACGGAAGTCGCCCTCCTCGTCGATCTCGACGACCGCGTGCCGTGCGGCCCCGGGCATCTTCTTGTAGGCGGCAAGCAGGGCGTCCTCGAGCGCCGCGACGAGCGTGCCGCTCTCGATTCCCTTCTCGCGCTCGATGTCTCGTACGGCCTCGACGATTTCCTGGCTCATCTCTTCCCCGCTTCCTCAATCAGGTTGCCCCGCACGATGGCCTCATACGGGATGTCTACGGATCTGCCGTTGGTCTCGACGGTGACGGCGGCTTCGCCGGCCGCGACCACCTCGCCGCGAACGCGCTTGCGTTCAGTCGTGCGCAACGCGACGCGGCGGCCGACGGCGTCGCGAAAGTGCGCAGGCTTGCGGAGCGGCCGTTCGAGGCCGGGGGATGAGACATCCACCGAGTAGTCACCCAGGTAGTCACGCAGGACCGACGTCACGCGCTCGCAGAGTGCGTGGTCGACGCCCTGGACGTGGTCGACGAAGACCGTGAAGCGCTCGGGGCTCGTCAGCTCGACGGCAAGGACCTCGGTCCCGGGCAGGGCGCCTTCGACTTTCGGGGTGATCTCGCGGGTCAGCTGCCTCTCCTTGTCGTGTGTCGGTGCCAAAACTCGTTCCTGTCACAAAAAATGGGCCCGCAGGCCCACTTCGAAAACCGCTCGAAATGTGGTGTTTGCAGGATAGCAGCCTCCGGCTGGGCGCCGACCTCAGCCGAGGACGATCGTGACCGGCCCGTCATTTACGAGCTCCACGGCCATCCGGGCCCCGAATACCCCTCGGGCCACATCGACTCCCTGCCCGGCGAGTGCCCAGCAGAAGCCGTCGTAGCGCAGTTCGGCCTCCTCCGGCGGCGCGGCATCGGAGAAGCTCGGCCGATTCCCCTTACTCGTGTCCGCGAGGAGCGTGAACTGGCTCACGACGAGGGCACTGGCGTTCACATCGAGGATGCTCCGGTCGAATTTGCCCTCGTTGTTCTCGAAGATCCTTAGGGCTCCGATCTTGGTGGCAAGCCGGTTGCCGTCAGCGTCCGTGTCACCACGCGCCACGCCGAGCAGGACGACAAGGCCGGCGCCGATCTCTGCCACGACTCCCCCGTCGACCGTGACGTGTGCCTCGGAGACGCGCTGGCAAACGGCCCGCATGTCCGGGGCATCATCGCGCACGCCCCGCGAGGCGGTGGAACCGTCCGCGCTTGCGCCGCGACCCGTCCTCGAGCCCCTGCGACCCGTTTAGAGGTACTCGCGCGCGCGGCCCCACCCGGGTGGGGGTGTTTCACCCACCACCCACTGCGTTCGAGCCTACGTTTGAATTGCGCACGCGGGGCTGACACGGCTGGGCCGAATCTGCGCCGATTACTCGGAGGTGTCCGGCCCGTCCTCGTCTTGGTCGAGGTCGAGGATGCGCGACGCGTAGTGCTCGTTCTGCGGGCGGAGGGAGCTCGCCAGCTTGTAGTGGCCGTTCGCCTCCGATTGCTTGCCCTGCTTCTCGAGGGCGCGGCCGAGCGCGTAGTGGGCGTAGTGGTCGTCCGGTGACAGCTCGAGCATCACCCGGAACTCCGCCTCGGCCTCCTCGTAGCGCTGGATCCGCAGATACGCGATCCCGAGTGCCTCCCGAATCGACGCCTTTTGCGGTTCGCGCCGCTTGGCCTTCTCCAGCGCGACGGTCGCTTGCGCGGCGCGGCCTTTTCGCAGGTGCGCGCGTCCTTGTTGATAGAGGTCGTAGGTCTCGCTCATGTCCCTTGCAGGTAGGGAAAATTCTCCTCCACCAAGTCAAGCGGATACGTCAAATCGCGGGTTTTCCCGATCTCGACCGAGATAACCGTACGGCCGTCGTCGATCGCCGACTGGAAGGCCTTCTCGAGCTCGTAGGGAGGCCGGTCGAGGCCGAGCCGTTTGGCCACCTCCGGGCCGATTCCCCAGAGTGGCGCGCCCGACCACGGGTTCGCCGGGTCCTCGTCTCTCATGGCCAGCACGCGCCCAGCGTCACGCCGGATCGCGTGGCGTCCGGGGCCTGGCGCAGGGTCGGTGCGGACGGCAACAGCGCCGTCTGCCTTCGCTGCGGCGAACTCGTCGGCAAACCGGGCGACATCCCCGCGACGGAAGAGCGTGTCCGCCGCCGTGACGATGAGCGGCCCGGCTGCGCCCGCAGCGAGTGCACGTCGCACGGCGTCCGCGGAGCCAAGAGCCGCCGGCTGCCGAACGCTCCGCACATCGACACCGAACCCTGACCCGTCTCCCGCCAGCCGTTCGACTTGCTCGGCGAGGTAACCGGTTACGAGCCAGACACGGCGAAGCTCCGCAGCGGCCAGCTCGCGCAGGAGCGTCGCGAGCACTGGGCGCCCGTCGATCGGCAGGACCGGTTTCGGCCAGCGCTCGGTCAGCGGGCGGAGACGCATCCCCTCCCCCGCCGCCATCACGACGGCCTCCACGACCTAGCCCAGCCCGAGCGAACGAACGGAGAACAATCCGCGCACGCGATCGAACGTCGCAAGGCTGCGGCGAAGCCGGCGCTTCAACTCGCGGAGCTCGACTCGCGCCGTCGCTGCAGCCGTGCTCGCCTCAGCGGGAGGTCCGTACCGCGCGGCGGTCGCCGCGCGCGCGAAGCCGCTCGCGTCGACGCCCAACTGGGCGGACACGGTGCCGCCCAGCTCGTGGAAGGTCGCCGCCTTCTCGGCCGGAACCCGCTGGTCGTGAAGGAACTCGGAGAGCTCGCGTGCACACGCGACCGCGATCTGCCGGGGATCACGCGTGAGGTAACGCAGCTTCCGCCGCGCCGTCTTGAGGAGGACGATCACCGCGGCCAGACCGCTCGCGAGCAGAAACAAGAAGAACAGAAGGCTCGGCGAGCGCTTCTTCGGCTCGGGCGTCACGGGACTGCCGATCCCGAGAGGGAGGTCGCCGGTGGAGCGTGGGGTCCGCCGGTCGGAGTCGTGGGCGATCACGCCTGACGCCGCGCCGCGTCCGAACACGGCTCCGCCGCGCACGACGAGCGCGAGCAACCTCTCTGCGCTCTGCGCGTTGAAGCCGAGCGACGTCGAGCTGTACGTCCCGGCAAGCCGGCCGCGCCCAGGCGTCGGATCGAACGGGAGCCATCCGTATCCGCGGAACCAGACCTCGACCCACGTGTGCGCGTCATGGTCGGTCACCTGCCAGAAGTCGTCGTGATAGCGCCCCGGAACGAAGCCCGCGGCGACGCGCGCCGGAATCCCGAGCAGGCGCAACATCAACGCCATCGCTCCCGCGAAGTGCTGGCAGTAGCCGGTCTTCGTAACGGCGACGAAGCCGACGAGGGGCGGCAGGCCGGGAGCACTGCCGGGCTGCTCCGAATAGGTGAAGCCGCCGGTCGACCTGAACCAGGCTTCGAGCGCGACGACCGCCGCGTACGGCGAGCTCGTCTCGCCCGCGACAGCCTGCGCGCGCTGGAACATGTCCGCGTACGGTTGCAGCCGCCCGGTCAGCGCGGCGAAGAGCTTTCCGTCCCGGCCGGGCGTCCCGAAGGGCAGCGCGGTGACGCCCGGCGCGACGTCGAGCTCGCGCTTGGGCCGGGTGAGGGCCTTTGGATACACCGCCTTCACGCGCACGAGCTCCTCCGGAGTCGGCTGCGGCGCGTAGCTCCAGACCGCGTAGTGCTCGTCACGATGCAACCCGCCGATCGCGCGCGTGACCCCCTGTCCCTCGTAGGCCGCACGGCCACCGAGATCATTCGAGATCGGCATGCTCGCGCCGATCACGTGGTTGTCCTCGAGGGCGGCGACGGTCACCTCCTGCCGGACGAGGTTCGCTCGGTCGCGCGCGGCAGGTGGTTCGAGCTGCCGGCGCTGGCTGGGAGTGTCGCGCCACACGTGCTCGAGCCAGCGCGTTCCGTCGAACCGATCGAGGATGGTGGCGCGCCAGTAGTAGGGCCGATGCGGCGCGCGGATCGTCAGGACGGTCGTCCGCTTCTTCGGGAAATGAACTCCGTCGTAGCGCGCATCCCAGATGTACTTGACGCTCACCGGCTTCTGTGGACGCGTGTAGAAGTCCCAGTGCTGCCAGTCGAGGAAGGCGCTCTTCGCGACCGCCGGAGAACTGGAGAGCCCAAGCGCGCATGCGACGACCGCCGCGGTCGCGATCAGTGCCAGCTTGCTCGGACGCTCGGTCATGCCGGCGAGCAGCGCGAGGGCTACCGCAAGGATTGCGATACCCCGCCCAAGCTCGTTACCCCCCGAAAGGAGCGTGGCGGGCCACCCGGCCCCGATGAAGAAGAACACGACAGCCAGGAGCGCGTGGCGCGAAGCGACCGCGAGTGCGACCGCAAGCGTGAAGCCGAAGATCGCAACGAGGATGACCGCGTGCATCGCGGGATGGCTCGTCGGTTCGATCGGGAGCCGGAAGTCGTAGAAGTCGAGGAAGCCGCGCGAGAACCGGGAGCCGATCGGTCCGAAGAAGCCGTCGCCGCCGGGCCAGAGTGCAAGCGGAGAGAGCGAGAAGGCGACGCTTGCAGCGATCAGCGCCGCAAGCACGATGCCCAGAAGCCGCAGCCAGAGCGGCCGCAGCAGCACCGCTGCGATGGCGACGGCAGCGAGGACGAACGGGCGGCCGCCGCCCGACCGCGGCTCCTCGAACCGAAGCCAGTCCACCGCGATCACGAGCGCCGCCGCCGCCGAGAGCGCGATCGTCTTAAGCATGTGCGGCCTCCGGTGTCGGCTCGCCGGCGAGGCACGCGGCGAGTTGATCGCCGGCGCGCACGACGGAGACCGGGACCCCCGCGGCCTGTAGGCGCAACAGCCCAGGCTCCGCACGGCGGGCAGCACCGTTGAAGCTCGCCGGGTCGACGAAGACGAGAGAGACCCGCCGCCGGGAGAGCGCTCGCTGAACGAGTCGGTCGATCAGTCCCGGCTCGAGACGGGCCGTGACCACGACAAGCTCGAGCGCGCGTGCCGCGGGACTGTCCTCCTCGAGCAGGAGCCGCGCCACCGGCGTGTTCCCCGTCGGCTCGACCGCGGCGAGCAGCTCGAGAGCGCGCCGCCAGTCCGCGCCCGGCGAGTGAACATGTTGCACATCGCGCCGCGCGGAGTTGACCGCCAGCACGGCGCGCCTCCCGCGGCGGACGTACGCGTCCAGGAGCGAGCCTGCCGCTCGCACCTGCACCTCGAAGCTGTCCCCGACCACTGCCTTCGCATCCGCGTCGAGGAGGATCGCGATCTCATCACGAGGCGAGTCCTCGAGCTCCTTCACCATCAGCTGGGAACGGCGCGCCGTCGACGGCCAGTGCACCCGGCGGAGCGATTCGCCCTGTTCGTACTCGCGCACGCTGTGCAGCTCGAAGCCGCTGTTACGGCGCAGCAAGAGCCGGCGACCGTCCTGCGACCTCTCGCCGGATTCGGAGAAGAGCGGTCCGAGCCGTACAAGCCGCGGGTACACAAGCAGCGCCCCCGGCGGCGGCAACGTCACGGTCGAGCATTCGAGCGCGAACGGGTCCGACAGCTCGAGGCGGACGTCTGCGAACTCGTAACGGCCGCGCGGAAGGTCCTCGAGCACGTAGCGCACGCTCAGATGCGAGCCGCTCCGTCGCAACACGTGTCGCTGCTCGCCGAGCCGCCCCACCCGCTCGACGAGCGTGACCGCCGCCGGCATGACGTTCCCGCTCGGAAAGAGCTCGGCGACGATCGGCACGTCGTCGCCCTCGACGTGCTCCCGGTCGCCCCAGCCGCGCTGGACCCGGAAGGGCCGGTCTGCGAGCCGCACCCAGACCCACGCCACGGCGACGGCGAGCAAGAGCCCGGTCGCGACCGGATAGAGCGGTTTCGAGCCGAATGCCCAGGCGGCCAGGTAGACCCCGAAGCCGAGCGCGAAGATGAAGCGACCGCGTCGCGTGAGCACGTCTAGACCGGGACCGGAGTCTTGTCGAGCGTCTCCTGGACGATCTGCTCCCCGCTCACCCCGGTCGAGCGGGCCTCGGGCGCAAGGATCAACCGGTGCGCGAGGACGGGAACCGCCACCGCCTTGACATCATCGGGCTCGAGAAAAGAACGCCCATCTGCGAGTGCCCGCGCCTTCGCGACCCGGAGCAACGCGATGCCGGCACGGGGGCTCGCGCCGAGGTAGAGGCGCGAATCGCCGCGCGTCGCACGGAGGAGCGCGACGACGTACCGGTTGAGGCTCTCCTCGACGAAGATCGCCTTTGCCTCGTCTGCGAGGGCGATCGCATCCGCGGCGTTGGCCACCGGCTCGAGCCCGTCAAGGGGCGGATCCGCGGTCTGCTCGGTGAGCATCTTGGCCTCCTCGGCGAGCGGCGGGTAGCCGATCGCGATGCGCATCGTGAAGCGGTCGAGCTGCGCCTCGGGAAGCGGGTAGGTGCCCTCGTATTCGATCGGGTTCTGGGTCGCCATCACCATGAAGGGGCGGTCGAGCTCGCTCGTCACGCCGTCGGTGGTGACCTGCTGCTCCTGCATGCACTCGAGCAAGGCCGCCTGGGTCTTCGGCGAAGCTCGGTTGATCTCGTCGACGAGCAGGAGATTGGCGAAGACAGGGCCGGGCCTGAACTCGAACTCGTTGGAGCGCTGGTTGAAGACGTTCACGCCGGTCACATCCGAGGGCAGCAGATCCGGCGTGAACTGCATGCGGGAGAACGACACGTCCAGCGAGCGTGCGAGCGCCTTCGCGAGCATCGTCTTGCCGACGCCCGGGAAGTCCTCGAGGATCAGGTGGCCCTCGCCGACGAGGCAGAGCACGCAGAGCCGGAGCGTCTCGTCGGGCGCGTGCACCACGCGTCCGAGGTTGTCGACGATCGCGCGGATCGTTTCCGCCGCGGCGACCGTCTCGACTCGTTGACTACCGGGCTCGCTCACGCAACAGCTCCTCAGCCGTGTCTACGATCGCCGCCGCGATTCGGTCTTTCGAGGCCTTGCCGACGCGACGCTCGCCGCCCCTGCCGATCAAAACGACCTCGTTGTCCTCCGCGTCGAAGCCGATGTCTTCGCGCGACACATCGTTGAAGACGACGAGGTCGACACGCTTCCGATCGAGCTTCTCCCTCGCGCGCGCGAGACCCCGCTCTCCCCTGTCCGCCGCGAAACCGATCAAGACCTGGCCGTTCGTGCGCTGCTCTCCCAGTGTCCGGAGCACGTCGGTGGTCGGCTCGAGCGTGACTTCCCACGCGTCGTCGTCCTTCAGACGTTTCTCGTCGGCGACGTCTGCCGGACGGTAGTCCGCGACAGCCGCTGCCATCAGCACGAGATCGGCGTCGCTCCGGGCGAGCGCCTGCTCGAGCATCGCCTGAGCGGTGGGAGCCTCGACGACCTCGACGCCGGGCGGTGCGGGCACGCCCAGGTTCGCGGCCAGGAGGGTCACCTCCGCGCCACGCTTGCGCGCCTCCTCGGCCAGGGCGACGCCCATCCGGCCGGACGAGCGGTTGCCGAGAAAGCGAACAGCGTCGAGCGGCTCGCGCGTTCCACCCGCGCTGACGAGCACCCGCCGCCCCGCGAGCGAGTCGGTCTCACCGAGCAGCTCCCGGCAACGCCGGTAGATCTCCTCGGGCTCGGCCATTCGCCCGAGACCCCACTCCCCTTCCGCCGTCTCGCCTTCGTCGGGGC
This sequence comes from Gaiellaceae bacterium, assembly GCA_035317565.1. GTDB lineage: Bacteria > Actinomycetota > Thermoleophilia > Gaiellales > Gaiellaceae > 3-1-20CM-4-69-9. Next base: position 7,767 of record DATHGN010000062.1, on the reverse strand, counting down.
CGACGATCTCTGCTCCGCGTGAACGCACGGTCTCGAGGTTTGCTTCGGTCGCAGCATTCGCCCACATGCGCGGATTCATCGCGGGTGCGAGCAGCAGCGGGCCGCGGTGCGCAAGCGCGGCCTCGGCGACGAGGTTGTCAGCGAGCCCGTGTGCGAGCTTCGCGAGCGTGTTCGCGGTCAGGGGGGCGACCACGAGGAGATCGGCCCGGGTCAGATGGGCATAGAGATCCTCCGCGGGCGAGCGCCGGGCCAGAGCGAAGAAGGTGTCGGCGCGGACGAACCGGTCCGCACCGGGCGTGACGAGCGGGACGACCTCATGCCCGCCCTTGACGAGGAGGCGCACAAGGTCACAAGCCTTGTAGGCGGCGATCCCACCGGTGATGCCGACCAGCACTCGAGCCATGCCGGAATTCTGCCCTTTTGGCAGAGCTCGCGACCAGGCCGGAAGAACTACTTCGGGTACTTGTACTTGAGCTTGCCCTCGGCGACTTCCTCGAGGGCCATGGTCAAGTAGTTCTTCGAGCGGGATTCCACCAGGGGCGGAGGGGCCTGGTCGAAGCCGATGCCCTCGCCCAGCTGATGGTGGTAGTCGTTGATCTGGCGGGCCCTCTTGGCAGCGACGATCACGAGTGCGTAGCGCGAATCGACGTTGTCGAGGAGCTCATCTATGCGGGGATGGATCATGGACGACTCATGGTACCTGCGGTTTGAAGCTCTCGACGGACGATTCCGATCAGCTCGTCCGCAGCGCGCTCGACGTCGTCGTTCACGATCGCGTAGTTGAAGAGCTCTTTCTGAGTCTGCTGCTTGCGTGCGAGGTCAAGCCGGACCTGGATCTCGCCCGAGCTCTCCGTCGCCCGTTCGCGGAGCCGTCGCTCGAGCTCTTCGAACGTCGGCGCGTCGACAAAGATCGTTACCGCGCCCGGAATCGTCTCCTGCACGCGAAGCGCGCCGTCCGTCTCGAGGTCGAGCAGCGGCACATGTCCGTGAGCCTGGATGCGGTCGATCTCAGAACGCAGCGTCCCGGACCGCGCGCCCCAAGGTAGGTCGACGTGCTCGAGGAATTCCCCGTCCTCGACGAGCCGCTCGAACTTCTCTGGCGTGATGAACCAGTACTCCCGCCCGTTCACCTCTTCCGGTCGCTGATCTCGCGTCGTCGCCGAGACTGCGAGCTCGAGCTCCGGCATCCGCTTGAGCAGGACCTTCTCGAGCGTGCCCTTGCCGGCACCCGACGTGCCGGTGACGACGACGACCAGGGGCTTAGCGGTGGAAGAGGCCAATCAGCTCTGATCGTTGGCGGTCGGAGAGGCCTCCCACCGTCTTCGACTGGCTGATCCGGCACATGTTGAGGAAACGCGCTGCCTTCACTCTCCCGAACTTCGGCACGGCCATGAGCATGTCGAAGACCTTCGCGGTCGAGACGTACTCGGGAGGGTTGCTGAGGATCTGTTCGATCTGGACGTGGCCGTCTTTGAGATCCTTCTTCAAGCGTGCGCGCCGGACGCGGATGTCGTTCGCTCGCTTCAACGCTTCCATGCGTTGGTCGAGTGAGCGAATGGGTGCCTCGGCCTGGGTCTTGGGGGACACCATGAGCGCGGGAGTCTAACAAGCGAACTGCAGGGGTCAAGCGTCGGGGTTTACGGTTCTGAGCAGGCCTTTTGAGACTTACAAGCTCGACCTGTCATCGAGAGTTGTCCCGACGGACAACGCTTCTTCATGGGCGACTGCATATGCATCTTCGTATGTTCGCCAACCACGTTCTGACGCAGCGGCGTGCAGCTCCGCGCGCACGCGCGCCGGCGCATCCGGATCGGCGAACAAAACGGTGCCGAGCGCGACGTGCCGGGCGCCCGCCGCGATGAGCTCGAGCGCGTCGAGACCGGACTGCACGCCGCCCATCCCGACGATCGGAAGCTGCGTCGCGCGGTAGCAATTGGCGACGGCAGCAAGCGCGATAGGCTTCAGCGCGGGACCGGACAGACCGCCCTGGCCCGGGCCGAGAACCGGCCGAAGGGTGCGGGCGTCGAGCTTCAGGCCGCGGATCGTGTTCACGAGGGAGAGGCCGTCGGCACCCGCCGCCTGGGCGGCGCGCGCGACCTCCGCGACGTCTGGCACTGCGGGCGAGAGCTTCGCCCAGAGCGGCTTGCGGGTCGCCAAGCGTGAGGCTGCGACGATCTGCGCCGCGCTCTCCGCGGGCGCTTCGACGTTCGGGCACGACACGTTGAGCTCGATCGCGCTCACCTCGGCGTGGTCGTCGAGCCGCGAACAGATCTCGGCGTAGTCGTCGGTCTCGAACCCGCCGACCGACACCCAGACCGGCACACCGAGCTCCCCGAGTCGCGGCAGGTTGCGCGTCACGAAACGGTCGATGCCCGGGTTCGCGAGCCCGATCGAGTTGAGCATCCCGACATCCGTCTCCGCGATGCGCACGGGAGTGTTGCCGTCGCGCGGTAGCGGCGTCACCGTCTTCGTCACGAACGCGTCCAGAGCGCGCGCGACGTCGGGTGCGGTCAGTGCGTCGAGGCAGCCCGAGGCGTTAAGCAGCACAGAGCACCGGTCCCTCGACGCAAAGGCGCTTGAGCTCGCCGCCGATCTCGACGGCGCAGCCGTAGCAGGCGCCGTAGCCGCAGGCCATCGGCGCCTCCCACGCGAGCTGCGCGTCCGGTGAGGCCGCCCGGACTGCCTCGAGCATCGGCTCGGGCCCGCAGGCAAGGACGTCCATGCCGTCCGGAATCAACTGCGTGACGAGCGTGGGCTCGACGCAGGTCTGTGCGTTCGGAACGAGCTCCGCTGCCTGGGCGTGCCAGTCCGACCGGAACCCGAGAACCGCCGGTGGCCGTCCCAGAGTTTCGGACAGATAGGGAAGGGGCGCGATGCCGATGCCGCCGCCGACGAGCAGCGGACGGTCGAGCTCCAGCCGAAAGCCATTCCCGAGGGGTCCCAGCACCTGCAGCTGTTCGCCCGGTTCGACCGCGCAGATCGCGCGGGTTCCGGGCCCGATCGGATCGATCAGGAATGCGAGTTCGCCGCGCGGTGCAAGACAGAGGCTCATCGGCCGGGGCAGCAGCCGGCCCGGCGCCTCCAGCATGAAGAACTGTCCCGGCGCACCGGGATCGAGCCCGCCCCGCTCGACGCGCAGAAGCGTGTACGGGCCGACCTCCTCGCAGGCGACGACCTTAAGCCGCTCGCGTCTCATGCACGATCCGTTCCTGCAGTTCCTGGAGCGATAGCGACTCCTCGCTCCGGGCGTTTGCGATCGCATGCACCGCGGCGGCAGCGCCGGAGAGCGTCGTGATGCACGGCACGCGCGCCACGAGCGCGGCCTCGCGGATGAGGTAGCCGTCCGTGCGCGCGCCTGATCCCTGCGGCGTGTTGATGACGAGGTTGCAGCGCCCGCGACGGATCAGGTCGACGACCGTAGGCCCTGTCCCTTCCTCGGTCACCTTGCGGACTTGCTCGACGTCGAGACCGGCGGCGGCGAGCGTCTCGGCCGTGCCCGCGGTGGCAACGATCTTGAACCCGAGCTCGACGAGCGTGCCCGCCACCTTGACAACCGCCTGCTTGTCGGCGTCGCGCACGGAGAGGAATGCCGTTCCGCCGACGGGTAGCGGTCTTCCCGCGGCACGCTCGGCCTTCGCGAAGGCGGTGGGTAGGTCGGCTGCACTCGCCATCACCTCGCCGGTTGCACGCATCTCCGGCCCGAGGACCGGATCGGCACCGGGGAACCTGGCGAACGGCAGGACCGCCGCCTTGACGGAGACATGTCCGAGGGACTGTCCCTGGGACAGCGCCAGTTCGGACAGCCGAGCCCCCGCCATCACCCGGCACGCCGCGTCGACGAGGTTGACCCCGGTCGCCTTCGAAGCGAACGGAATGGTTCGCGACGCGCGCGGGTTCGCCTCGAGCACATAGACGCTTTCTTCAACGACCGCCAGCTGCACGTTGATCAGACCGACGACTCCGAGCGCTTGCGCGAGTGTGCGGACGATCAGGCGGATCTCCGCGTCCTGCGCCGGTGCGAGCGACGGCGCCGGAAGGACGCACGCCGAATCACCGGAGTGCACGCCGGCCTCCTCGACGTGTTGCATCACCGCGCCGACGTAGGTGTCGCGGCCGTCGGAGACCGCGTCGACGTCGATCTCGATCGCGCTCTCGATGAAGCGGTCGATCAGGACCGGGCTCGCGATCGGCCCGAGGTCGTCCGCCGAGTAACAGACGCGCATCGCACGCCCACCGAGCACGTACGACGGGCGAACCAGGATCGGGTACCCGATGCGTGCTGCGATCGTCCGCGCCTCTGCTTCCGTGCGTGCGATCCCCCACTCCGGGCAGCGGATGCCGAGACGCTCGAGCAAGGCGCCGAACCGTTCCCGGTTCTCGGCGACGTCGACGGCGTCGAACGGCGTGCCGATGATCCGGTGGCCGGCGGCCTCCAGGCCGCGCGCGAGCTTCAGTGGTGTCTGGCCGCCGAACTGGATCGCGACCCCTTCAGGCCGTTCCCGCTCGCAGATCGACAGGACCTCCTCGAGCCCGAGCGGCTCGAAGTAGAGCCGGTTGGACGTGTCGTAGTCCGTCGACACCGTCTCCGGGTTGCAATTCACCATCACGGCCTCGTACCCGAGCCGGCGGAAGCTCTGGGCCGCGTGGACGCAGCAGTAGTCGAACTCGATCCCCTGGCCGATCCGGTTCGGGCCGGATCCGAGGATGACGACGCGAGGCTTCTCGCCGTGCGGCGGCGCTTCGTCCGCTTCGCCCCAGGTGGAGTAGTAGTAGCTCGAGGCTGCCTCGACCTCGCCTGCGCACGAGTCCACACGGCGGTACGACGGGCGAACGCCGCAGGAGCGGCGGCGACCCCGGACCGCGTCCTCCGTCGCTGCGGAGGCGGTCGCGATCTCGGCGTCCGACCAGCCGCTGCGCTTCAGCCGGAGGAAGTCGTCGGCAACTAGGTCGTCGAGCGACAGCTCGTCGAGCTCGTTCGCGAGCTCGGTGTGGAACCAGGGATGGGCGCTCTCCGCGACCTCCCACGTCTCGCTGCCGTCGAGCTCGCGCGAGCGCCGAGCCTTGCGGAAGGCCTCGAGGAACGTCCGGCCGATGCCCATTGCCTCGCCGACCGACTTCATCTGCGTGCCGAGCGTGGTGTCGGCACCCGGGAACTTCTCGAAGGCGAAGCGCGGGAACTTGACGACCACGTAGTCGAGTGTCGGCTCGAAGCTCGCCGGTGTCGTACCGGTGAGGTCGTTCGGAATCTCGTCGAGCGTGTAGCCGACTGCAAGCTTCGCGGCAACCTTCGCGATCGGGTAGCCGGTCGCCTTCGACGCCAGCGCCGACGAGCGCGAGACGCGCGGGTTCATCTCGATCACGCGCAGCTCTCCCGTGTCACGCTCGCGCGCGAACTGGATGTTCGATCCGCCGCACTCGACGCCGACAGCACGCACCACGGCGGCCGCGGCGTCGCGCAACTCCTGATAGGCGTGATCAGAGAGCGTCATCTGCGGCGCGACCGTGACGGAGTCACCGGTGTGCACGCCCATCGGGTCGATGTTCTCGATCGAGCAGACGATCACGACGTTGTCCTTGCTATCGCGAACGACCTCGAGCTCGAACTCGTCCCAGCCGCGCACCGATTCCTCCACGAGCACCTGGCCGATCGGGCTCTCACCGAGCCCTCGTTCAACCTGCCGATACAGCTGGTCGACCGTCTCGACGAAACCGCCGCCGTGGCCGCCGAGCGTGAACGCCGGCCTGATCACCGCCGGCAGCGAGACCCCGCCGAGCTCGTCGAGGCTCGTGACGATCCGCGAGCCCGGAACCTGCAGGCCCACTTCGCGCACGGCCGCACGGAAGAGCTCGCGGTCCTCCGCGCGCTGGATGACGTCGAGTGGCGCGCCGATGAGCTCGACGCCGAGCTCGTCGAGGACGCCTTCGAGCGCAAGCTCGCGCGCGAGGTTGAGCGCCGTCTGGCCGCCCATCGTCGACAGCAAGGCATCCGGCCGCTCCCGTGTGAGCACGTCCGTCACGCCTTCGAGATCGAGCGGCTCGAGATACGTGCGGTCCGCAAACCCCGGGTCGGTCATGATCGTCGCCGGGTTCGAGTTCACCACGATCGTGCGAAAGCCATCCTCGCGCAAGACCTTCAGCGCCTGGCAGCCCGCGTAGTCGAACTCACAGGCCTGCCCGATCACGATCGGACCGGAGCCGATCAGACAGATCGACTCGAGGTCATGCCGCCGTGGCATCTGCCACCTCCTCGACCCACTCGCGGATGATCGGCCACGCATCATGCGGGCCTGGCCCGGCTTCCGGATGGAACTGAACCGAGCGCGCATACTCGAGCGGGAAGTCGAGCCCCTCCACCGTCTCGTCGTAAAGCGAGACGTGGGTCGCCTCACGCGCGTCTGACGGCGCTACCGCGAAGCCGTGATTCTGGCTCGTGACGAGCACGCGGCCGGACGCGCGTTCGAGCACCGGATGATTTGCGCCGCGGTGACCAAACGGGAGCTTGAAGGTCCCGTGACCGGCGGCGAGAGCGAGGAGCTGGTGTCCGAGGCAGATGCCAAGGATCGGCACTCGGCCGAGCAGCTCGCGTACCACCGCCACCTCCTGGTCGAGCGGCTCGGGATCGCCCGGCCCGTTCGACAGGAGCACCCCGTCAAAGCGGAGAAGCTCGTCAGCCGTCGCATCGTGAGGGAAGACCGTCACCGCCGCACCCGCGCCGGCGAGGCGTCGCAAGATCGAGCGCTTGCAGCCGTAGTCGACGACGGCGATTCGCGTGCGACCGGCGTCGGAATAGACGTACGGGCGTGCGGTCGAGACCTCGTGCGCGAGCGCCCGTCCGGACATCGAGGGCTGCGCGCGCGCGACCTCGACCGCCTGCTCGACCGACCCCGCGCCCGCGACCACAACGGCCCGCAGAGCCCCGGAGTCGCGCAGCTTGAGGACAAGCGAGCGCGTGTCGATCCCGCTGAGCGCGACGATGCCGCGCTCGTGGAGCCAATCCGTCCAGGCAGGCCCGCGAGCCTCACGCATCAAGACCGCACGCGTGTGCGCCTTGGTCGACTCGGCGCGACCCTCGGCGACGCCGTAGTTGCCGACCATCGGTGCGGTGAAGCAGACGAGTTGCTCCGCGAAGCTCGGATCGGTGACGATCTCCTGGTAGCCGGTCATCGCAGTCGTGAAGACGGCCTCCCCCACCGCAAAGCCCTCGGCCGCAACCGAGTCGCCACGGAAGACCGTTCCGTCCTCGAGCGCGATGAAGCCGCTCATGCCGAGTACGCCAGCCTTCCGGCAGCGATCGTCGCCCGCACCTTGCCCTTGACCGTTTCGCCGAGGAGCCACGAATTCACCGATCGGGAGCGGAACGTCTCCTCGGTGATGCGGTAGCTCGCGTTCAGGTCGAGCAAGACGAGGTTCGCATGCGCTCCGACCGCGATGCGCGGCTCGGGAATCCCGTACGCCCGCGCCGGACCGGTCGACATGCGGTCGAGGAGCGTCTCCAGCGCAATGATCCCCGGGTCGACGAGGTGCGTGTAGAGCGAGGCGAACGCCGTCTCGAGGCCGGTGACTCCGAACGGGGCTGCTTCGAACGGGACGTCTTTCTCGTGTCGCGCGTGCGGCGCGTGGTCGGTCGCGATCACGGTGATCGTGCCGTCCTTCAACCCTTCGATCAGCGCCGTGCGGTCCGATCCGGAGCGGAGCGGCGGGTTCATCTTCAGGTTCGGGTCGAGCGATCGGATCGCTTCGTCTGTTAGGCAAAGGTGGTGCGGCGTG
>DATHGN010000061.1:0-2372 GCA_035317565.1 Gaiellaceae bacterium | reverse complement strand
AGCGGGAGCGAAGTTCGCGATGACGCAGATCGTCTTCGACGTCGACTACCTCGACGCGTTCGTCGAGAGAATCGGCGGCAAGTGGCCGATCCCTGTCCTTGTCGGCGTGTTTCCGCTCACGAGCCATCGGCTCGCGCTTCGGCTGCACAACGAGGTGCCCGGCATCCTCGTCCCGGAGTCACTGCAGGACACATTGGAGCGCGCGGGCTCAGATGCCGCGGACGTCGGCTTTCAACACGCCCGTGACCTGATCGAGGCGTCGCGGGAGCGCGCCGCCGGCGTCTACCTCGTCGCGCCGTTCCGGCGTCCGTTGCGTGTGCTGGAGCTGTTGAGCTAGGGAGCGCACTTGCCGGTCGAGACCGGCGCCGCATTGGCCGAATCGAGATCGGCTCTGACGACATCGATCGGAACGCCGTAACCCCCGACCGCGCCGATGCGCGCTGCGAAGACCATCGCCTCAACGGCACCGCGCGAGTTGACGGCGGGCGCACCTGAGTCCCCATGCCGGACGACCCCACGCAGCGCGGTGATCGGTCGCGTGACCGGGCCGGACCCGTACGCATCCTCTGCGAGCACGACCGACGTGCGGCCGATCCGCGCCGGAGTGACCGTGAAAGGGCCGTTCTCGGGGAATCCGAGCACGGCCACCGGAGTGCCGGCCTTGGCCGTCGCAAGCGACAGTCCGCGCAATCCGAGATTCCGAACTCGCAGGACGGCGACGTCGTTGCGAGGATCGAACGCCACCACGTCCGCCGGCAGGCGACCCCCGGACTGGAGCTCGACCACGGTGTCCTGCTGGCCTGCAACGACATGAGCTGCAGTTACGACGAGATCGGGCCGCGCGGCCCAGCCGGTCCCCTCCACTCCGACATCGCAAGCTGTTCCGAGCACGCGCACCACACTGGGTGACGCGCGACGGACTCCGACCGCACGCGCAAGCCGAGGGTCAGGCGGAGCGACGGGTCCGGCGGGACCCGCAATGGTCGGGAAGGGATCGATCCGTGCAAGCACGTCGAGGACATCCGTCGGCGAGAGCACTTCGTTCAGCCGCTGCAGAAGCGCCGAGGACTGTGCACCACGGCGAAGGTCCGTCTGTCCGGGCAAGAGCAGCGCGACCGCGCCGATGACCCAGACGATGGCGAGCCCGCTTAGTGTCCCGAGAACGAGGCCGCCGGTCGCATCGAAGGTGGTGAGTTTCGGCTTGCGCACCCTGGAGCGAAGCGCCGACCCCGCCAGCGTGCCGAGCGTCTCGAGGAGGATCGCCCCCACCGCCGCGCCCACGAGAGCCGCCAGCGGTGTGTAGGGAGAGTGCTTGCCGCCCTGGAGCAGTTCAGGCGCGAGCCGCGAGCCGAGCCAGGCGCCGAGGACGATCCCGGCCAGCGAAAGCGCGGTCGAGATGAGCCCCTTCTTCCAGCCGATGAAGGCCGTTAGGGCGACGAAGCCGAGCGCGATCAGGTCGACCTTGGTCATACGGTCGGGAGGCTACTCGTGTCCTCGGATTCCTGGCGCGCCGCTGGCCGTGCGTAGCGCCGGAGGACAGTACTCAGCGGGGCGAAGCTCTGACCGGCCAGGGATGCGAGGTAGACTGGCTGCCCCCTGGGGGCGTAGTTCAGTTGGTTAGAACGCCGGCCTGTCACGCCGGAGGTCGCGGGTTCGAGTCCCGTCGCTCCCGCCTCATTGCTTCACGGTCTTCGCCGTTTCGGGCGGACGCGCGCGAATGCGAGTGACACAGTAGAGACACAAACGCGCGGCCGCTCAATTCTCAATCGCTCAATTCTCGAAAGCTTCGGTTTCCAACCTGGCAACGTGACAACGTGCGCCAGTCTCAGGACAACGCTGGCGCCTCGGTCTCGCCCTTCTGGAGCAGACGCACGCTGCGAAAGCGATCCAAGCAAAGATGACCACAGTGCCCGCGCGCGTTGCAGCACCGTCACCGACGGTCGAGAACGCAGCGTTCGCAACGAACACGGCAGGCACAGTCAAAACGCTCGGATCCACGAATCGCGCCAGGCGGGGTTCCGGCGGAATGCGAACGCAAGAATGAGCGGTGCAAGGAGCGAGAACGCGGCGGTGAAGCCCGATTCGATCTTGTGGGCGCGTGAGTGCCACGAGACGTTGTCGCACGCCGCATCGATTCCTTGGCAATCGAGGTGGAAGATGCCGTCGAAGAACGTCGAAGTGCCTTCGGCGATCAACACGGCTGCGCCGATGCGACCGATGACATCGGGACTGAGCGCGCGCCACAGTCCAAGCCCGAGCAAAACCACGAGGACGCCTGTGAGGTTCGCTCCGACCTGGTTGTAGATCCAAGGGCTTGTGGCTGTCATCGCACCGAGGTCCGAGATGTCATCGTTCGCCACGCTGTAGGCGGA
>DATHGN010000060.1:0-3908 GCA_035317565.1 Gaiellaceae bacterium | reverse complement strand
GCCAGAAAGGCGCTGAGGGCGCCGGTGGCGATTCCCTTCCCCCAGTGGGAGCGGCCGATCCAGTACGTGACCTCACGCTCACCGGGGTCACCCCAAGACCCAATCGTTCCGGTGACTTCGCCGTCGACGACGATGGCTCTGGTTATCACACTCTTGTCGGCTCTCAGCCTGGACCAGCGGCGCTCGAATGCGTCCCAGTCCGCCTGATCGGGCGTAGTAAACGCAGCCATGCGCCCGGCAACGGGATCCGTCCACTGCTCGAACAGCAGAGGCAAATCCTCGTCCCGCACCTCCCGCAACAAACATCGCATCACATTTGATCCTGCCATCTGAGCAGATCCGCGGCCATCTGGGATCGAGCACTCTGACCTGCATCAGTGTGCTCACGCCCGAGCTCGAATCGATCAACATTCTCCGCCGATGTCGGCATCACTCGCGTCCTCAGGACACGCGAACCTCTCCGGCGTCGGCTTACTGCGGCATCGGATCCACAGACGACCGCTGGTAGTCATTCATGCGCGAAAGCGCAGCAAGCTTCCACGGCTGGGATCGAAACCGAAAACCAGAGCTTGTTCGAACAGATCGTGAGCGATTCAATGCATTGATGGTTCGACCGCGCCAGCTGGTGTGGGCTCTCGGAGTCGCAATTCGAAACGAGAACGTTCGGCGCGTTGAACTCGCCTGGGGCGCGGCGATCGCGGCTGAATGGGCGCACTTCGTCGCACTTGGAGTCTTTGCCTATCAGGAGGGCGGTACGGCGGCGGTCGGCATCGCCGGGCTGGTCCGTTTGTTGCCGGCAGCGGTAGTGGCTCCGTTCGCAGCTTCCCTCGGCGATCGTTTCCGCCGCGAGCGCTTTCTCTTGACGCTGACGCTCTTGGGTGCTGGAGCTCTCGCCGCATCCGCCGCAGCCGCGTTGGCCAACGATCGAGTCCTCGTGTTCGCTTTCGCCAGCGTCGTCGGGCTGGCTTCCACGTTGATTCGGCCGGCGCTGCAGGCGCTGCTGCCATCACTCGCGCGTACGCCAGAGGAGTTAATCGCGTCGAACGGCGCGACGTCGACCATCGAGAGTATCGGGACGCTCGTTGGACCTGTGTTCGCTGGTGTGTTCGTCTCGCTCGCGGACGTAGCGGCCGTCTTCGTTCTCGGGGCTGCTGCGCTTCTGGCAGGTGCCGTGCTGCTCGCCCGAGTCAGCGTCGAGAGCCGGGTAGGTCTAACAGGCGAGATCGACCGCGAGAGCCTTCGACGAATGATCACGGATGGGTTTCGGACGGTCGTGCGGGCACGCAGCGCTCGACTGGTCGTCGGGCTCATCGTGGCGCAGACGTTCGTACGCGGGTGTCTCAATGTCCTGATCGTCGTCGCGGCCTTCCAGGTCTTCGACGGAGGTGCAGCGCAAGTCGGCTACTTGACTGCCGCCATCGGCGCCGGAGGACTGATCGGAGCGCTCGGCGCGATGACTCTGGGCGGCCGGCGGCTCGCCGCTCCCTTCGGACTCTCGCTGGTGTTCTGGGGAGCGCCGATCACACTCATGGCGCCTAGACCCTATTTTGCAGCCGCGGTCGTCTTGCTCGCGATCGTCGGCGCCGCCAACAGCGTCGAGGATGTCACGGTCTTCACGCTTCTCCAGCGGCTCGTTCCGAACGAGATGCTGACCCGCGTGCTTGGGCTCGTCTGGGGCCTCGCTATGGGTGGAGTTGCGATTGGCTCAATCGCCGCGCCAGCCATTGTGAGAGCAGTCGGACCGCGGCCGGCCTTCGTGTTCGTCGGTTCGATCCTGCCACTTCTGGCGCTCCTCACCTACCGGCAGCTCGTCGAGATCGACAGAACGGTCGCCCCCGCGCCCGAGCTCGAGCTCATCGACCACGTGCCTATGTTCTCACCACTTTCGATCGCAACGAAAGAGCAGGTCGCCGCCAGCCTCCTCCCAATTTCTGTTCCGGCAGGCGAGGTCGTCATCAGGGCAGGCGAAGCAGGCGACCGCTTCTACATCGTGGCCGACGGTGAGCTAGACATCGATGCCAACGGACGTCATACGACTGCGTACGAAGCGGATTACTTCGGGGAAATCGCTCTTCTGCGCGATGTCCCGCGAACGGCGACAGTCAAGGCTGCCGTCGACTCCAAGTTGTACGTCCTGCGGCGGGCCGACTTCCTGTCGGCGGTTACCGGACATTCGACAGCGCGGGCAGCCGGAGAGGCCATCGCAGAGACGCGACTGAAGCGGTCCCGAGCGCCTGGCGGCTGACGCCGGATTCCCTGTGGAGCGGAGGCGGCGGGAATCGGATCCTTGGGCTCCCAACCGTAGGATTGTGACGTGCCGTTCACGCTCAGGAACATCAAGGAGGATCTGGAGGACGTCGGCTCGAGGTTCGACGGCGCGCCAGACCTGGAGTTCCGCTTGGCGACCGAGGCGCTCGAGCTTGAGAAATCGGGCCTGAGCTACCAGCGCGTCCCGCCCGGCTATCGCTTTCCGTACGGCCACACGCACAAGACGCAAGAGGAGGTGTACGTGGTCCTGCGCGGGAGCGGGCGGATGAAGCTCGACGACGAGATCGTCGAGCTCAAAGAATTGGACGCGGTGCGGGTCCCGCCCGGTACGTGGCGAGGCTACGAGGCTGGGCCGAAGGGCCTCGAGATGATCGTCATGGGCGCGCCCAATCTCGGCGAGGCTCGGCGCGAAGACGTCGATGGCCAGCGCGACTGGTGGGCTGACGAGTTGACCGGTCCGTAACCCGCTAGCCGACCTGCTCGGCCAGCCCGATGAGGATCCCCTCAGGGCCTCGGATGTAACAGAGCCGATACTCATCCTCGTACTGCGCCAGTTCACCAACCAACTCGGCTCCGTGCGAGCGGAGCCGGGCGAGCGTATCGTCGATGTCCTCCACGGCGAACATGATGCGTAGGTAGCCGAGAGCGTTCACCGGGGCGTTCCGGTGATCGGCGACCGCAGGCGGCGTGAGAAATCGCGAGATCTCGAGCCGGCTGTGGCCGTCCGGCGTGCGCATCATGGCGATCTCGACGCGCATGTGGCGCAGTCCAGTGACGCGCTCTGCCCAGTCTCCTTCGATCGTGGCTCGCCCTTCGAGCTCGAGGCCGAGCTCGGCGAAAAAAGAGATAGCGGCGTCGAGGGATTCCACCACGATGCCGACGTTGTCCATCCGTTGAAGCGTCACGCGGCCCCACTCTAGTCCTGGTGTCGCTTCGACACGCCCACCGGACGAGCGCACCGGCTGACGGTTACGCGGTCGGCACGATGGCGTCGTTGTTCGTTCCTCTCCCGCTGACGTGGGCCAGCGTTCGGGAATGTCCCCCTGACGACAACCCGCCAGATCAACCTGACGATCAAAAAACGACTACGGGGAGAGCGCCGATTGAGCGCAAGCTCATCCTCGGACACCTCGCCGAGGTCGAGCCGCTCCTGCGCGCGACGTGCACGCACGAGACAACCCCTCGTGGCCGATCGACGCGGTCGTGGCGGAGCTCGTCTCGACGCCTAGTCGCCTCGGCGAAGCACGCCCGCGGCCAACGCGATGATTCCCACCAGGGCGGCAACGAGGCAGAACGACGTCGTAAGCGACGACGCCGAGGCGATGCCGCCGATCACTCCCGGGGCGACGAGGCCGCTCGCGTAGGCGACGACGGCGACGCCGGCGATGCTGCGCGCGGGATGGGCGCCTACGCGCCCGGCCGCGGCGAACACGAGCGGGACGACGACTGCGAGGCCGATCCCGAGCAGCGCGAAGCCCAGGAGGCCGACCGCCAGGCCGGGCGCCAGTACGACCGCGACGGCGCCGACGAAGGCGCACGCCCCTGAGATGCGGACGGTACGGACCGGCCCCAGCCTGCTGATCACGCGGTCGCCCATGAGCCTGACCGTCGCCATCGCGACAGCGAACGCCGAGACAGCC
>DATHGN010000059.1:0-11290 GCA_035317565.1 Gaiellaceae bacterium | reverse complement strand
GCGCGGCGAGGACGATGTGCAGCGCCTCCTCCTCATAGCCGAGAAAGTCGGGAGTCAGCACCTCGACAGACGCGTGAGGGACCTTTGCCTTCAGCGCACGAATCGTCGCCGCATAGTGACCTGCGCCGCGGTCCTCGACGTCGTCGCGGTCGACCGACGTCACGACGACGTGCTTGAGCTCCATCTGGGCGGCGACGTTCGCGAGGCGCAGGGGCTCGAGCGGATCGGGCGGGGTGTCCGGCCTGCCGCTATGGACGTAGCAATAGCGGCACGCCCGGGTGCAGGTGTCCCCGAGAATCTGGAAGGTCGCAGTCCCGCGACCCCAGCACTCGCCGATGTTCGGGCAACGGGCCTCTTCGCAGATCGTGTGGAGGTTCTGGCCGTGAATGAGCTTCTTGACGTCGTAATAGCGCGAGTCCGAACTTGGAGCCCGGACCTTCATCCACTCGGGGCGGCGGGGTTTCTCAGCGACAGGTAGCGACGGTTTCACGGTCTTTGTGGTCCCACAGGCTGCAAGGCTCCTCGGCCAGAGGCTGCAGGAAGGATAGGCCGAAGGGCACTCTCTTCGGCGAGTCGTCCACCGAGCCTGGTAATTTCGCGCGCTTGCGTCAACCGGGTGCGGTAGCCCGGCACGAGATCTGGCAGGAAACCGGGCAGGGGCCACCGCAGGGCCCAGCCACGGGAACAAGAGCGCTGGGCTTCCGCTCGGGCTTTCAAGCGCCGGGCGCGCCTGGCTTTCGAAAGGGGACGGAGTGAAGACACGTGTTGTGCGCAGGCGGAGCGATGCCCGAATGGGCGCGCTCCTGGGAGTCCTCATCGCCGTAGTGGCTGCCCTCGGCGTTGTCTCGAGCGGAGGCGCCGCGAACAACCCGAAGGCGTCACCCACGAAGGGGCAGTTCCGTGCGGTATGGACGCCGCTCGGCGTCAGCAACGCGCCGACCACCGTGGTCGTCCAACTAGCCGGTGAGCCCGTCGCGGCGCAGGATGCTGCCGCGGCTGCGCCGCTCTCGAAGGAGCAGAAGCGGCAGCGAAAAGAAGAACTGAAGGGCAAGCAGGCACCGGTGGTGTCGCAGATCCAGGCCCAGGGCGGGCAGGTGTTGGCGACCTATCAGGTGGCCTACAACGGCATCAAGGTTCACATCAAGGGGCGTGACGCCGGACGCCTCGCTTCGATCCCAGGCGTCGTCGCAGTGCGGCCCCTGCAGCTGATGAAGCCGTCCAACACGCACGGCGTGCCGCTCATCGGCGCGCCGGAAGCATGGGCGGGATCCAACGGGGTGCACGGTGAGGGCATGAAGATCGCCATCATCGATACCGGCATCGACTACACCCACGCCGACTTCGGCGGCGCCGGCACGCCTGCCGCGTACGCGACGGCGCATGCGGCGGAGACCCAGCCGGCGGATCCGCTCCAGTTTGGGCCCGCAGCACCGAAGGTCAAGGGCGGAGTCGACCTGGTCGGCGACAGCTACAACGCCGATCCACAAGATCCCAACTACCAGCCGATACCGCATCCGGACCCGAACCCGCTCGACTGCTTCGGCCACGGCTCGCATGTCGCCGGCACGGCTGCCGGCTTCGGCGTCCTCGCCGACGGCCAGACCTACACGGGCCCGTATACGTCGGACACGATCTCGAGCAAGTCATGGCTGGTCGGGCCAGGTGTTGCACCGAAGGCCGATCTCTATGCGGTACGCGTCTTCGGGTGCGCAGGCTCGACAGACGTCACCATCGATGCGATCGAATGGGCGGTCGACAACGACATGGACGTCATCAATATGTCGCTTGGTTCGCCCT
This sequence comes from Gaiellaceae bacterium, assembly GCA_035317565.1. Lineage (GTDB taxonomy): Bacteria > Actinomycetota > Thermoleophilia > Gaiellales > Gaiellaceae > 3-1-20CM-4-69-9. Next base: position 9,493 of record DATHGN010000059.1, on the reverse strand, counting down.
TCGGCAGCGCCGACGATCCTGCTGCAGTTGCGGCGTCGAACGCGGCCAAAGACGGCGTCATCGTCGTGGCTTCATCTGGCAACGAGGGGCCGAGCCCGTACATGACAGGCTCGCCGGCTTCCGGCACAGACACGATCAGCGTCGCCGCCAACGACCCGACGCAGACCTTTCCCGCCGCTCATCTGGTGTTCAGCAACGGAACGGTGCAGGAGGCGATCAATGCCAACGACGCCGCGCTTCCCGGTGGGGCACTGCCGGTGAAGGTGCTGAAGACCTCGTCTGGCGCGATTTCCCTCGGCTGTAGCCAAAGCGAATACGCCGGTACGGCGGGCATGCTGGTGATCACGAGGCGAGGCACGTGCGCCCGTGTCGCCCGCGCGGTCTTCGGCCAGCGGGCCGGTGCGGCAGCGGTGCTCATGATCAACAACGCTCCGTCCTTCCCGCCGTTCGAAGGGAAGATCACGGAGAACCCGGACGATCACTCGAAGGAAGACGTGACGATCCCATTCCTGGGCGTCCCGAGCACAGTTGCGAACGCCATGCTCGGAGCCGACGGCACGACGGTGACGCTCAGCCCGACCACGCTCGCGAACCCCGCATATCTCGCGTTGGCGAGCTTCAGCGGCTTCGGGCCACGCACCGGAGACAGCTGGTTGAAGCCGGATGTCACAGCACCGGGTGTCAGCATCGCCTCCGTCGGAATCGGCACCGGCAACCAGCCGGCCCTTCTCTCAGGTACGTCGATGGCGGCTCCGCACACTGCGGGCACGGCCGCGCTGGTGAAGCAGGCTCATCCGACCTGGAAGAAGGTCGAGTACTGGAAGGCGGCGATCGTCAACACCGCCGTTCCGTCAAAGGTGGCGGATTATTCGACCCGCGGGGCGGGTGCCGGTCTGATTCAGGCTCCGGGTGCTGTGGCCACGCAGGTCGTCGCGCTCGGCGACAAGGGTACGGCGACGCTGAACTTCGGCTTCGCAGAGCTCGACAGGAACTTCAGCGACAAGGGCCGGATCACGCTCAGGAACTTCGGGAGCTCGACAGCAACATTCGGAGTCACCGAAACTCGCTCCCAGGGCAGCCCGCACAGCGTTGGCATGAGCACAACGACGGTCACGGTCCCACCAGGTGGCACCGCCAACGTCGACGTCCGGCTCGACGTCCCCGCCGCCAGCGCGGGCGACTCGAGCTCCTTCAACGACGTGGCGGGCGAGATCCTCTTCACACCCTCCGGAGGCTCCAACAAGGGCATTGCGCTGACCGTGCCGTACTACTTGGTACCTCAGGCGACCTCGCAGATCTCGACGTTGCTTGGATCAAAGAAGCCGAAGTCAGGGTCGACGACCGCGACGATCACCAACAAGGGTGTGATCGCTGGAGCCGCGGACTTCTACGCGTGGGGTCTCCGGGACAAGAAGGACAAGGGTGCCGCGTCTGACGACCTTCGGTCGGTCGGAGTCCAGTCCTTCCCGAACGGCGGTGTGCTGGCGTTCGCCGTCAACGTGGCGAAGCGGTGGTCGAACGCGGCAGCGAACGAGTTCGACATCTACCTAGACGTGAACAACGATGGCACGGACGACTACGACGTGGTGGGTGCCGATCTCGGTGCGCTGACGACCGGGACTTTCAACGGGATCATGGCCGTGGCGGTGTTCACGCTCGCGACCGGAGGGGCAAGCATCGAGTTCCTCGCCGACGCTCCGACCGACAGCACGACGCTCGTGCTGCCGGTACTCTTCGACCAGCTGTGCGCGGCCGGACAGCCGTGCCTCAACTCGTCGAATCCACGCTTCACGTACCACGCAGCCGCTTTCGGGCTCACGGACAACACCTCCGACACGATCGACACGACGGCGAAGTTCAATGCGTTCACGCCGGCGATCTCGACGGGGATGTTCGACGTGGTTTCGCCCGGCGGAAGCGCGACTGAGACCGTCACGATCAACGGTGCCGAGTGGCCGAACTCACCCCCGCTCGGGCTGATGGTCGTCACGCACGACAACAAGGGGAGCGACGAGGCTCAGACCATCGACGTCCAGGGTTAGCTTCGAAGCTGCTGCTGAATCGACGAGGGCCGGCTCAGCCGGCCCTCGTGGCCTACGGCTGACCGCTCGACGGCGACGGAAGTGGTACGCACAGAGCCCGTGGCAGCCTCAAGAGCGCCTTGCTTCCCTCTGTGCCGACCGCCTCGATGCGGACGCCTGCGCAGCGAGAAAACCGGGCGTTGCCGAGCGGCAGCCGGAAGTCCCCGTTGCGCGCAATCGTTTTCCGCACGACGCGCGGAAACGTCCAGGCCGTCACGGTGACGCGCTCGCCCGGGATGAAGTGAGTGCCCGCCACCACGAGCGGTTTCGTCTGGACAATGCGGAGCGTGGGCGGAGCCGAGCTGGCGGCCGCGGCGCCGGCCAGGGTTGCAGCGGCTACGAGCACCGCGAGGCTTCGCACGCTGGCAGTATGCCGCGGGCGGATCGCAGCTGCCAGCGGCTCCTCAGCGACCGGCGGCAAGGTTCTCGTGGATCGGCTGGCTCCAGAGACCGTGACCGTCCTCGGCCGGAAGTTCCTCGAAGGCCAGGCCGAACACTTCTCCGAGTGCGTCGAGCGCGAACGGACGCACGTCAGCAACGGTCACTCGACGCTCGAGCTCGCGTGCGATCGTCGTGAAGGCCGCGTCCTCGAGACCACAGGCGGTGATCCATTCGGTGAACGGTGCTGGGTCGAGGTCGACGTTCAACGCGTAGCCGTGCGTCGTGACCCAGCGCGAGATGTGGACGCCGATCGACGCGATCTTGCGCGGTGGGCGTTCGAGCCAGACTCCGGTCAGGCCGTCGATGCGCGTTGCCTTGAGGCCGAGCGGGGCCAGCGTCCGGATGAGTGCCTCCTCGAGGTCGCGTACGTACTTCTTCACGTCCTTGCCGTGCCGGCGCAGGTCGAGAATCGGATAGCAGACGAGCTGACCCGGCCCGTGGAAGGTCGACTTTCCGCCGCGATTCGTCTCGACGACATCCACCTCGGTCCCCTCGGGGACGTGCAGCTCTTCCGTCTCGCTCCGGCGGCCGAGCGTGACCACGGGCGGGTGCTCGAGGAAGACGACTGCGTCGGGGATCGCGCCCTGGGAGACCGCACCGGCGAGCGAGCGCTGAAGGTCCCACGCCTCCTGGTAGGGAACGAGGCCGAGATCGAGCAGGTAGGCGCCGCGGCTCATGCGGTTCAGCCTAGCGGCGACCTGCAAAGCTGCCAGGGCCATGAAGGTGACTCTCATGATCGCCGACTTCGCGCGCGTGGCGAACGGGAAGCTGGACGTCATCGGCGGCGGCTGGTCGATGATGAACGCGCAAGGCCCGTTCGGCTTCTTCGTCGCGGCCCTCTTCCAGATCCCGTGGGACCAGACGAACTCGAAGCACAAGTTCAGGCTGGAGCTACTCGACGCCGACGGCCAGGGAGTTCCGATTCCGACCGGTGAAACCGTGCGTGCGGAAGGAGAGTTCGAGGCGGGCCGCCCTGCGGGGCTCAGGCCGGGGACACCCGTCGACGCGCCGCTCGTCGTGCCGTTCGGTCCGCTGATGCTCGAGGAAGGGCGCTACGAGCTGCGGTTGACGATCAACGACGAGACAAAAGAGGACTGGTTCATAGCGTTCACCGTAAAGCACGCAACCACCCAAGCTTGAGAAACGCGCGTCCCACGCGAACCATCAAGGCCGCAGGCTAAGACCAGGCGTAGCCGGGCTTAGCCGGAGGCGGAGTGATGCGGGCGCGGCCGCCAAGCGCCCGTGCCGGCACGGAAGGGAACAACCGCCAAGCACCGACACAAACAAGAGTGCGTGGGCTTTGCCCCCGCACGTTCAGCGCGAATGCGCCGTACCCAACTTCCAAGCGAAAGCGCAGCTTCCGCTCGGGACTAGTAAGCCGACTCGTCCCAGGTCTCGAGCTTCTCGCGCAGGTGGCGGAGGAAGCGTCCGGCAAGAGCGCCGTCGACGAGGCGGTGGTCGTAAGTCAACGTCAGGTTCATGATCGGGCGGATCGCGATCACGTCCTCGCCGAGCTCGTCCTGCACGACCCAGGGGCGTTTCACCACTGCGTACGTGCCGAGGATCGCTGCCTGCGGCTGGCTGATAACGGGCGTGCCGTGGAAGGTGCCGTAGCCGCCTGGGTTCGTGATCGTGAACGTCCCGCCCTGCACCTCGTCCGGCAGGAGCTTCTTGTCGCGGGCGCGCTGCGCGATGTCTGTAACAGCCTTCGCCATTCCGAGCAGGTTCAGGGTCTCGGCGTTCTTGACGACTGGAACGATCAGGCCCTTGCCGTCCTGCAGCTCGACGGCGAAGCCGAGGTTGACGTAGCTGCGCGTGACGATCTGATCGCCGCGGATCTCGCCGTTGATCCACGGGTACTCGCGCAGCGTCTCGGCTGCGGTGCGCGCGACGAAGATGAGATACGTCGGGTTGACGCCGTAACTCTGCTGATATTCCTTCTTCAGCTTCGCCCGGATCGCACTGACTCTCGACATGTCGACCTCGATCGCGCTCGTGACGTGCGCGGACGTGTCGAGCGAGCGGCGCATGTGCTCGGCGATCCCCTTGCGCATCGCCGTCATCGGCTCGAAGCTCTCGCCGGGTTGCAACGGTGGAGCGGCCGCCGGTGCGGGCGCCTCCTTGGCTGCCGGAGCCGGCGCGCTCGGTGCCTGAGGCTGCGCTGAAGGCTGTGCGGAGGGCTGCGCCGCGGGAGCCGCGGCCTTGCCGCCCGAATCGATGAAGTTGAGGATGTCCTTCTTCGTCACGCGGCCGCCGCGGCCGGTTCCCTGCACCTGGCTCGGGTCGACTCCGTGCTCGGAGGCGATCTTCGCCACGACCGGCGACACGAAGGTCTTACCGTTCGTGGACGAGGGCTCTGTTGTCTCGCTTGCCGCTGACGGTGCGGGCGTCGCCTCTTCGACCGTCTCGGCGGTCGGCGTCGCCGGCCCATCGGAGACGGCTGCCGACTCGGCGGCGGCCTGGGCAGTCGCGGGCTCGGGGACCTCGTCCGCCGACGAAGAGGTGCCGTCGCCCTCGCCACCGATCACTGCGAGCTTCGTTCCGACGTCGACCGTGGCGCCTTCCTGCACGAGGATCTGCGTCAGCGTGCCGGAGCCCGGGCTCGGCACCTCCGTGTCGACCTTGTCGGTCGAGATCTCGAGCAGCGGCTCGTCGGCCTCGACCTGCTCGCCCTCCTGCTTGAGCCACTTGGTGATCGTGCCCTCGGAAACTGACACGCCCATCTGCGGCATTACGACGTCGACTGTCTCGGTGGTGGCCATCGGTTCTCCTTAGTACTCCGCGAGCTCGCGCAAGCCTTTCGTCACGTCGTCGACCTGTGGGATGAACGCCTTCTCGAGTGGCGGCGAGAACGGCACCGGTGTGTCCGGCGCCGCGATCCGCCTCACGGGCGCGTCGAGGTCCTCGAACGCCTCCTCCGCAACGGTCGCTGCGATCTCAGCCCCGAAGCCGCCGGTTCGTGTGTCTTCGTGCAGCACCAGCACCTTCGAGGTCTTGCGCGCCGACTCGAGGACGGCCGCTTTGTCCCACGGCATCACGGTGCGCAGGTCGATGATCTCCACCGACACGCCGTCGTCGTCGAGCTGCTGCGCCGCCTCTTCGGCCGTGTAGACCATCGCGCCCCACGTGATCACCGAGATGTCACTGCCTTCGCGGTGCGTGCGCGCCTTACCGAGCGGCACGGTGTACCGCTCTTCCGGAACCTCGCCCTTGATCCGCCGGTAGAGGTGCTTGTGCTCGAAGTAGAGGACGGGGTTCGGGTCCTCGATCGCGCTGATCAGGAGACCTTTCGCGTCCTCGGGCGTCGCCGGGCAGACGCACTTCAGTCCGGGGATGTGCGCGAAGGACGACTCCGGGTTTTGCGAGTGGAACGGCCCGCCGGAGAATCCGCCTCCCGAAGGAAGCCTGACGGTGATCGGAACCGGCGTTCCGGCGCGATAGCGCTGCTTCGCCGCGACGGTCACGAGGTGATCCCACGCGCAGGAGATGAAGTCGGCGAACTGCATCTCGGCGACGGGTCGCAGGCCCATCATCGCCGCGCCCGTGCATGCGCCGACGATCGCCGTCTCGGCCAGCGGAGCGTCCATCACCCGCCAGTGTCCGAACTCCTCCTGAAAGCCGAGCGTCACCTTGAACGCGCCGCCGTACACCCCGACGTCCTCGCCGATCACGAAGACGCGCTTGTCTCGCCGCATCTCGGTGCGCAGCCCGTCGGAGATCGCCTGGAGGTAGGTCAGCTCGGCCATTACTTATGGTGCGGCGTGTCGAGGTCCTCCGGGGTCGCGTAGACACCTTCGGTCAGCGTGGACGGGTCCGGCAGCGGTGACTCCTCCGCGCGCTTGAGTCCGTCATTGAGCGCCTTCTTGATCCCCGCCGAGATCTCGTCCTCTTCTTCGTCGGACATGTCGGCGTTCTCGCGCAACCACGTTCGGAAGCGCTCGATCGGATCGTTCTCCGCCCACTTCTCGAACATCTCCTTCGGGACGTAGAACGCGTCGTCGTGCACGGCGTGCCCTTCCATCCGCAGCGTCACCGATTCGATCAGCGTCGGGCCGCCGCCGGCGCGAGCCTTCTCGATCGCGCGGCTCGCCTCCCGGTAGACGGCGAGCACGTCGGTGCCGTCGACGACGACCCCTTCGAAGCCGTAGGAATCGGCGCGGTCGGCGACGTGGCCGGTCGCGAACTCCAGGTGCGTCGGCGTCGAGTACGCCCACTGGTTGTTGTCGCAGACGAAGACCATCGGCAGCTTCCGGACCCCCGCGAGCGTCATCGCCTCGTGACAGTCGCCGCGCGCAGACGCTCCTTCACCGAACCAGCCGACCGCGACGCGCTTCTCCTCCCTGATGCGGAAAGCGAGCGCGCAGCCCACCGCCACCGGGAGCATCGCCGGCAGGTGGCTGACCATTGCGATCAGCCCCAGCTTGGAGTCGGCCATGTGGACGTTCCCGTCCCTGCCCTTCGTGGGCCCGTCGGCCCGCCCCATGTACTGGGCGAAGATCCGCCACGGCTCGACACCACGCACGATGTGGACGCCCATGTCGCGGTGGAGTGGCGTGCCGACGTCGTCGGCCCCCATCGCGGTCGCGACGCCCACGGAGCCGGCCTCGTTCCCGCGCCCCGTGTAGAAGGAGCCGGGGATCTTGCCCTGGCGATAGAGGATGTGACCGCGCTCCTCGATCCCGCGGGTCATCAGCATGTTCCTGTACACGCCGAGGAGGTCCTCGCGGTCGAGTCCTGCCTCTCGAACCTCTTTCAGCGAGCCGACCGGCTCGGCTTCCCGGGCGATGGCCATAGCCGTCGCACTCTAACGACTGGCGTTACCATCGCCCCCGCATGGATGCCATGGACGAGAAGGTCAGCGGCCAGCTGAATCGGATGCAGAATCGCTAGATGGGAAAGGCGTCGGACTGGCTGCGCGAGGAGCGCCGGAGGGTGCTCGGCGACTGGGTGGCCTTCTGTCTCGGCTGCGGCGCGGCTCGCCGCTGGTTCGACGACTTCGAGGCCGACGTGCCAGAGCAGTGCCCGCAGTGCGGAGGCGTGATGCTGCGCCGCTGTCCCTCGTGCAACGCGCCGTTCAGCTCGATCTTCGCCGTCGACTGCGAGTCCTGCGGAATGCAGCTACGGGATCCCGAGCTCTTCGGAACGAAGATTCGCCGCCGCTAGCGGATCTGGCTGAAGCGGATCACGGTCACGGTGTCGTCGGGCGTGACCTCGCGGTTGTACAGCTGGCTCAGGAAGGACGCCATATCCTCCGTGCGCCGGATCTCCGGGTTGTCGTGCTCGACTTCGCGAGGCGAAAGGTCGGCGAGGAGCTTCACCTCTACCTTGTCGATCACCGCGTTGAAGACCCGCTCACGTGGGCTGAACCGCGCCCCCGCGAGCACCTGGACGATCATCCCCTTCCGGTACTTGGCGGATTTGTCGCCGAGGCGGATCGTCGCCGTCTTGCGACCACTCTTCAGCTGTTCCGCGACGATCGGCGAGTAGAAGTTGAGTGCGTACATCGCCTCGTTCACGTGGGTTGGCGCCAGCGGGTGCGCCGGCGGATGAGGAAGGCGGTCACGATGCCGAGGACCCAGCCGGTGATCGCGCTGATAATGACTAGCCAGACGAGCCCGGCTTTGGTGCTGCCGAACACGTAATCGAGCTTCACGTGGCGCGTGTTGCGCGCGATCAGGAGGATCAGAAAGACGATCGTCGCGAGCGCGATCGCGAGCGAGACGTAGAGGCCGGTCCGATGGGAGTAGCGAACCCCGCGCTGCAACCGGGATTCCGGCACATAGGCGGGGGTCGTCTGCTCCGGCTGTTCCGGCTCGCTCACGCGCGGAGCCTAACGCGAGAGCCGCTCGAGCGCCTTGGCCGCCATCTCCCGCTCACCCTTGTAGGCGAGGAGCTCGGGCGCCTCCTCGAGTGGGAGCCAGCGAGTCTCCGCGACCTCGTGGACGTGCTCGGGAGGGATGTCGCCGAGGCGGCCGGCCCGATAGCGAAAGAGGAAGAAGCTGACCACCTTGAAGACCCGTTCACCCGCCCAGGTGTAGACGTAGCGAACGTCGCCGAGCTTCTCCACCGGGGTCGCCTCGACTCCGGTCTCCTCCTTCACCTCGCGGAGCGCCGTGACCTCTGCCCGCTCGCCGGGGCCGATCAGGCCCTTCGGCAGCGCCCAGGTGCCTTCTGGCTTGCGGGCCGGCCTGATGACGGCCACGACCGCACGGCCGCGAAGGTTCCGGACGACGACGCCTCCCGAGAACTCGCGGCGCACCGGGACTTTGTAACACAGAGCCCCTTCTCCGCCGCTACTCCCCTTGCAGGGCGCGCCCCAGCCGCGCTAGTATGCCCTGGCACTCTCACCGTGAGAGTGCCAATGGTTGTCACAAAGTCGTCTGAACAGGAGGAGTGTGGATGAACCTGCAGCCGCTTGGTGACCGTCTGATCGTCGAAGTCCTCGATGAAGAGGAGCAGACCATCAGCGGCATCGTGCTGCCCGACACGGCGAAGGAGAAGCCGCAGCGCGGCCGAGTCCTCGCTGTTGGTCCCGGAGGTCGGGACGAAGACGGGAAGCACATCCCAATGGACGTTGCCGAGGATGACGAGATCATCTTCAGCAAGTACGGCGGAACGGAGATCAAAGTCGGCACCGACGAGGTGCTGATCCTCCGCGAGTCCGACGTCCTCGCAAAAGTCATCGGCGACCGCGAGCTCGCGGGCGCGAAGTCCTAGTTACCTAGTTAGAACCAACGGAGGTATCGAAAACACATGGCTCACAAGGAGCTGAAGTTCAACGAGGACGCGCGCCGTGCACTCGAACGTGGCGTGAATATCCTCGCCGACGCGGTCAAGGTCACCCTTGGCCCGAAGGGGCGCTACGTCGTGCTCGACAAGAAGTTCGGCGCGCCCACGATTACGAACGACGGCGTCACGATCGCACGTGAGATCGAGGTCGAGGACGTCTTCGAGAACCAGGGCGCGCAGCT
>DATHGN010000058.1:0-3522 GCA_035317565.1 Gaiellaceae bacterium | reverse complement strand
GACAGCTCGATCTTCGCCTTCTCGGCCGCCTCGTAGAGACGCTGCAACGCCATGCGGTCGGCGGCAAGGTCGATGCCCTGGTCCTTCTTGAACTCCGCGACCATCCAGTCGACGATCGCCTTGTCGAAGTTGTCGCCGCCGAGGTGGTTGTCGCCGTTCGTGGACTTCACCTCGAACACGCCCTCGCCGAGCTCGAGGATCGACACGTCGAACGTGCCGCCGCCGAGGTCGAACACGAGGATCGTCTGGTCGGAACCCTCCTTGTCGAGGCCGTACGCAAGTGCAGCCGCGGTCGGCTCGTTGATGATGCGGACGACGTTGAGCCCGGCGATCTTGCCGGCGTCTTTCGTCGCCTCGCGCTGCGCGTTGTTGAAGTACGCAGGGACGGTGACGACAGCGTCGCTCACCGGCTCACCGAGATAGGCCTCGGCGTCGGCCTTCAGCTTCTGGAGGATCATCGCGCTGATCTCCGGCGGCGCGTACTCCTTGCCACCTGCCCTCACGCGGGCGTCGCCGTTCGGGCCCTGGACGACTTCGTACGGGACGATCGTCATCTCCTCCGAGACCTCATCCCACTTGCGGCCCATGAACCGCTTGATCGAGAACACCGTGTTCTCGGGGTTCGTCACCTGCTGGCGCCGCGCGGGCGCCCCGACGAGCCGCTGGCCGTCCTTCGTGAACGCGACGACGGAGGGTGTGGTGCGCCCGCCTTCCGCGTTCGGAATGACCACGGGCTCGCCGGCCTCGAGGACGGCCATCGCGCTGTTGGTCGTCCCGAGATCGATGCCGATTGTTTTAGCCATACCTGGTTTCGCCTTTCCTTGTGGGTCTACTGAGAAAATCTAAGCCTAATCTTATCAAGTTCTGGGCCGTCTCAGGTTGCGCGCCAGCGCCCCGGCTGCGGCGGGCTCGGCCAGGACGATGCCGGCCATGATCACGGCGCAGCCTCCCCACCCCAGCCACCCGAGACGGTCGCCGGCGAGGGTGTAACCGAAGAAAGCGGTCCAGACCGGCTCCATCGTGAACGCAAGAGCGGTGCGGGTCGCCGACGTTCGCCGCTGCGCCCAGGTCTGGACGAGAAAGGCGAGCGCGCTCGCGAAGACACCGGTGACAAGGAGAGCGCCCCAGACCGTCCAGCCGTGGGGCAGGTGGAGATCGCCGAGCGCCGCAGCAACGACGCCGAGCGCGACCCCGGCAGCGAGCATCTCGACGAAGGTGAAGGCGACCGCGTCGTAGCGCGGGGCGTAACGCTCCATCAGGACGATCTGCAGCGAGTACACGGCAGCGGCTGCCAGCACCAGCAGATCCCCGGTCAACGAGCCGGCGTGGATCCCTGAGAGCATCGCGAGCCCGATCGTCGAGAGGGCGACGCCTCCCCACACCGACAAACCGATGCGCGACCTGACGAGGACGAGAGCGATCAGCGGCGTCAAGACGACGTACATCCCGGTGATGAAGCCCGTGCTCGACACGGTCGTCCGCTCGAGCCCCGCCGTCTGCAGCGTGTACCCGGCGGCCAGGAGCAGACCCAGGAACGCCCCGCCGACGAATCCTGGCCGCCCGAGGCTGCGCACGCGCGGGAGGCCGGGAGCGGCCAACGTCAGCGTCGCGATCCAGAAGCGCACCGCCAGGAAGGCGAACAGCGGATAGAGCGCGACGGCGTCCTTGACCTGGACGAACGTCACGCCCCAGACGGCCGTGACGAGGACCAGGGCGAGGAGAGCCGGCACCGGGCGATTCTCCGCCAAACCCTTGGGCTAAGCTCGTTTCATGGAACCGCTCGTCGACGCGTGGGGCCGGGAGATCAAGTCGGTCCGCATCTCGGTCACCGACAAGTGCAACTTCCGCTGCACCTACTGCATGCCGGCTGAAGGGCTGGAGTGGCTCGGCCGCGACGAGATCCTGACTTTCGAGGAGATCGCGCGGCTCGTCGGTGTGCTCGCGCGACTGGGCGTCGACGAGGTCCGGCTCACCGGCGGCGAGCCGCTCATCCGGCGCGATCTGCCAACGCTTGTCGGCATGCTCTCGGCGATCGCGGGCGTCCGCGACCTTTCGCTGACGACGAACGGCGTGCTCCTCGACCGACTCGCCGGCCCGCTCGTGGAAGCGGGTTTGCAGCGCCTGAACGTGTCGCTCGACTCGCTCAACCACGTCCGTTTCACGGAGATCACGCGCCGCGACGCGCTCGACGCGGTCCTGCGCGGGCTCGAGGAAGCCGAGCGTTATCCGGAGCTGCGCCCGATCAAGGTCAACTGCGTCGCGGTGAAAGGTTTCACAGAGACAGAGGTTCCTGCGCTGGCGGAGCTCGCCCGGCGGAAGCCGTACGTCGTCCGCTTCATCGAGTTCATGCCGCTCGACGCCGACGAGGCCTGGCGCGAGGACGATGTCCTGACGGGCGCGGAGATCAGGGCGATCATCGAGTCCGAGCACGGGCCGCTCGTCGAGCTGCCGGCGAAAGCGTCGTCGACCGCGCGCCGTTTCCGCTTTGCCGACGGCGCGGGCGAGCTCGGCTTCGTCAATCCCGTCTCGGAGCCGTTCTGCTCGAGCTGCGACCGAATCCGGCTCACCGCGGACGGCCAGCTGCGCACGTGTCTTTTCTCACGAAGAGAGTGGGATCTCAAGGAGCCGCTCCGAGCGGGCGCGAGCGACGCCGAATTGACCCAGCTGCTGCGGTTCGCCGTTCACCACAAGGAGCTGAAGCACCGGATCAACGACCCAGGCTTCGTGCGCGCCTCGCGCTCGATGTCGCAAATTGGCGGCTGAGCCTGCCAAAGGAGGGATTTCTCCCCTCCTGGGCGACGTTTAGAATTACAAGGTCATGACCGCCGCCATTGCAGCCGGAAGGCGCCTGTTCCCGCGTGGGTACGCGGATTTCGGCTACCAGCTTCTGATCTGGTTCGGCTTCCTGGCGGCGTATCAGGTCGCACGCGGCGTGGCGGATCGCGACCCAACCCGCGCATTCGCGAACGGCTGGCGTGTCATCGACATCGAGCAAAGGCTCACCGGCCTCGGGGAGCTGACGCTGCAGGGCTGGACGCAGTCGTCACGCGTGCTCGAGACGCTCGTCTCGTGGACCTACTGGAACTCGGAGTTCACCGTGATCGGGCTCGCGCTGCTCTGGGTGTACTTCCGCCGCAACGAGGCCTTCACGCGCTTCCGCAACACGATCCTGCTCGCGAACGTCCTCGGACTGCTCGGCTACGTCTTCCTTCCGACTGCGCCGCCGCGCTTCTTCACGTCGATCGGCTTCACGGACACGCTCGGCCAATTCGGTGGCCTCAACCACGGCAGCGGTCTCGTCGAGCTCGCGTCGAATCCATACGCGGCGATGCCGAGCCTCCACGCTGCAGACGCGCTCATCGTCGGTGTGGTCCTCGCGTCGGTCGTGCGCAGGCCCGTCTTCAAGGTGCTCTGGCTGCTCTGGCCGGCGTGGGTCTGGTTCGCCGTCAGGGCGACCGGGAACCACTTCTGGCTGGACGTGCTGGCCGGAATCGTGCTCGCGATGATCACGATGGCCATCAT
>DATHGN010000057.1:0-19626 GCA_035317565.1 Gaiellaceae bacterium | reverse complement strand
CGAGGCGCCACCGGATGGCCTCGAGCCGTATATGACCGAGTTGCTGCCTGCGATCTTCAACATCCTGCGCGTCGGAGGCCGGGTGCTCGCCGAGCGTGGTCGAGGAACGCTCGTGCAGGTGACCGGAGGCTCCGCGCGGCGCGGCAATCCCGGCCGCGGGCCGTGGGCGGCCGCCGCGTTCGCGACGCGCGCCCTCGTTCAGTCGCAAGCCGCGGAGCTGCGCGAACAGGGCGTCCACGCAGCGCTGCTGATCGTCGATGCGGTGATCGAGAGCGAGAAGACCGCCGGCTGGCTCGAAGATGCGGCTCCGGAGAAATCTGCCTCGATGGAAGAGGTCGCCAACGCGGTCAAGTACCTGCACAGCCAGAGCCCGCGGGCCTGGACGCACGAGCTGCAACTCACGCCGGCGCTCGAACGCTGGGTTCCTTAGCCTCCGGATACCATGGCCCGCGCAAGCGGCGCCGTGGCCGAGTGGCTAGGCAGAGGCCTGCAAAGCCTCGCACACCAGTTCGATTCTGGTCGGCGCCTTTTGCGTTGCGAAATCCGGCCCGCTTCGCGGGCCATGATGATTCCGCAACGTTCCGCGCTGACGGTCGGCGGTTGCGGCCGCGACGGGCTCAGCCCGCCGCGGCGGCGAGTGGACCTCGCATGCGCAGCTGCGCCGGTTGGGCTGTGTAACCGAGCCGCTCGTTTAGTCGGCGCATGGGCTCGTTCCTGGTTTCGTTGAGCGTGACGATGCCCCGGAAGCCGGCAGCCTTGGCGGCCGCTAGCTGTGCTGCTTTCAGCGCCGAGGCGACTCCTCGGCAGCGCCAGTTGCGTTTCACCGCTGTCATGACGTTCTCTGCGTCGTTGGATGCGGGGACCGCTCCGAGGATCGCGTAGCCGATCAGTTCGTTGTCGTGGAGCGCGAGGAAGGAGAGGTCGAAGCGACGCGAGGGGTGCGCGAGCTCCCAGCGGTAGAAGCTGTCGTAATCGGGCGTCAGCTCGTCGGTCGACGGGAGGTCTGCAATCGCTTCGCGATGGACTTCGAACAGCTCACGCTCGGAGCCGGGACGGTCTGCGAGCGGGACGATTGTCACGCCGGGCGGCGGTGCGGCTTCGTGCGGCTCGTACGCCTCGAGGTCGAGGCGTACGAACTCGAAGCGATCGATCTCCGCGAAGCCGCGGTTCTGCAGGAATGCGAGCGTCGTCTCGTCGTCAGTCCAGGCGGACGTGTCGCACACGGCTTTCCCGAGCGTGCGGAGATGGCGCGACAGCTCGTTGTAGAGCGCTCCGCCGACTCCTCCTCTGCGGTGTTCCGGCACGACGCCGAATGACAGCCAGCCGACATCGAGGCCGCGACGGTCTGCCTCCTCTTGAGCGCTGCCGACGCCGACGACGTCGTCACCCTCGTGCGCGAGGACGATGCGCACCGTCGTCTCACTGCGGCGGTGCTTCTCGACCCAGCCGGGCATCGTCGCCGTGCGCGGATCGATTGCGTTCCGCAGCTCGACGTATGTCGCCACCTCATCGTCTCGCAGCGGACGGATCTCCGCGCTCGTCACCGGCGCGCGCCGATGATCGTGAACACGCCGCTACCCTCGAAGGACCGGTCGCTGAACCCGTCGACGACCCGCTCGAGCTCGAGCCCGCTCCGCAGGTAGAGGGCCCGGGCCTGATCGAGCGTGTAGCTCCGGGTCGCCGGCCTCTGCACGTGGCGCTCGGCTGCGACGACTTCACCGTCGACGATCACCTCGTACAGGTCGTCGGTGTCCTCGAGCTGCGTCACCGGGTCGTAGTGGGACCGAGCCGTGCGCCTCACGAGTGCGCCGTCGGGCCGCACGGCTTCCGTCGTCCAGCTCTCGTCGCCCTCGAGGATCATGAACGGCATCACGAGCACGCCTCCGGGTTCGAGGTGCGCCGCGAGCCGGGCGCCCGCGCGTTCGGCCGTTGCCGGGTCGATCACGAGCTGGATCGACGATGACGGGACGATGATCGTCCGGTAGCGGCGTGGCAGCTGCAGGTCCTCGACCGCCTGTTCGTAGAGCGTGGGCTCCAGTCCGAGCGCCGAGGCCTTCGCCCGGCAGACAGCCAGCATGTCGGGAGAAACGTCGACGCCGTCGATCTCGATTCCTTCGGCCAGATAGTCCAGGAGCAGCCGCCCGGTGCCGCAGCCGACGTCGAGGGCGGGCTCCCCGAAGCGCCGGATCAGCTCGAGGTAGAAGGGCCGATCGTCCCAGCCCGAGGTGTCACCGCGGAGGAGATCCCAGGCCTCCGCCATCAGGCCGTGATACTCGTAGGCAGGGGGTTTCACGACCGGCCGAGCGTACTCCGCCCGCATTTGAAAGGCTTGCGCCGCCGTCTATGCCCGAGCCGCTCGATTTCGCCCTCATCAAACGACTCCGGGAGGTCCTGGACCGGCCCGCGACGGAGACCGAGCTGCGAACCCTCAAGGAGCAGGCAGAGGCATGGCAGCTCACGGTCACCGGCCAGATGGAAGCGAGTGAACGGCGGCTACGCAGGTTGAACGCGAGCCCTGCCAGCTCGCTGGCGCAGATCGCGTCGGAGCTCCGCCGGGTCGAGAAGCTCCGCCCGCAGCTCGACGAACTCCGCTCGTTGCTCGCCGATCTCGAAGGTCGCTCACGCGAGCTGCGCACCGAATGGTTGCTGTCGCAGGCGACGTCGTCGAAGGTGACTAGCCGGCGACCAGTCGATCGCCCACGCTGAGACCCCGGCGTTCCGCCTCGCCCGCGGGAATCTCGAGCACCGCCTTCGCGCCCCTGCTGCCTGCAGCGCGCCACGGCTTGAGATCCGCTGCGATCTTCACGACCCGCAGGTCGCGATCGAGGAACACGGCGTCGATCGCAAAGCGCATGAAGGCCATGTGCACCGACGATGCCGGCTTCAGGAGAATTCCTTCGCCCCTCGGCAGGTCGCGCCGACCGAGCAGTCCCTTCATGCGCATGAGCGCTGTGTCCGCCTGGACACAGCGCTCACACACAATGCTTCCGTCTTCGCGCCGAAGCACGACTTCCGCCACTAGAACCCGAGATGAATGTGGTTGTAGTGGTCGGCCATCGGGAACGACGGTCCGCCCATGCCGAGCAGCGAGATGATCTGCCGCGGCATGACTTCCGCCGGGAGCAGCAACAGGTCGCGCACGGCGCGCTCGGTCATCCCGCCGGGCTCCTGATGGCCCAGGATCGGAGTGCCGCCGAGGCCTGAGATGTCGACCGCGTGCCCCGAGATGTGCGCCGAGATCACGCCGGGCCGCGCATACAGGCGATGGCCGGTGATGAGAGACGAGACGCTGACCTGGCCGAATGACTCACGCAGATACGCGATCACCGTCAGGACGCGAACGTCGACCCTGTTCCGGACAATGTCGTTCCGGCCGGCCGCGTAGATCGAGACCGACGAATCCGACAGCAGGCGGCTCGCAATCGACCTCTTCGCCGCCTCGAGGCCGTTCACCAGTGCGTCGAGGCCAACCGCGCGGTCGTACCGCGCGAGGGCAGCAGCCCTGTCGGCAAAGCTCGTGTCGCCTGAGTACGAGACGATGCGTGCCCAGTCGCCGTTGGCGGGACCGTAGGACGCCAGGCGTCCTGCGAGCTTCCGAAGCGTCGTGCGGTCGGCCGGCTCGTGGCCGGTCGCGCCGCGCGCGCGGAGGATCCCGAGCATCGTCGCCCAGTCGAGCCCTGCTCCGTTCGCCGCGGCCTTCAGGTTCGTGGCGAACTTCGGTGAAAGCCGGAGGGCGGGCGGAGTGGGATCGGGCAGCTGCGAGTTGAGCCAGATCGTCGCTGCATCGGCCGGGCCCTCGATCTCGGGCTTGGAGGCCGGCTTCAGCTTCGGCAGGAGCAGCGTGCGCAGCTGGGTCTTCTTCCAGGCACGCGCCGCCTTTCCGGCCGGCTTCGGTGCGTTCGTGTTCTGCTCGGCAGCAGCCGGCTGAGCCGGCGCGGCAGCACGTGCAGCACCCGCGGTATGTTCCGGCGACAGCGCATCGTCAGTCGTCGGAGCGTCTGCGGAGTCGGCCGGCGCTGCGGTCGCATCCGGCGCTGCGGTCGCATCGGTAGGTGCCGCTGCGTCGGGGGCCGTGGACTCGTTCGCCGGGGCGGCCGCGGGCGCTGAGGCGTCCGTGGTCTCCGCCGGAGTCGGTTCCGCCTCTGCGGTGGTCGTCGTCGTGTCGGCAGCGAGTTCCTGGCTGTCGTTCGCGACGAGAGGCCTGAGCTGGTCGCCCGCAACTGCAGCGAGTGACGCGCCCGCGAAGAAGATCGTGGTGAAGACGAGCGTCGAGACGAGCCGGCGCTTGCGCGACCTCGGCTCCTTGGTCTCTTCGGAGCTGGGCGGTGCGCCGCCGAACTCCCAGTTTTCTCTGCGAATGAACCGACGTGGCATTGCCGTTTGCTCCTTGTGTTTGAGCCCCTGGCCGCCACTAGGGGCGCGGATTGGGCCTTGTCTCCGCAGCCGCTTGCGTGCACTAGCTATCGAACTCAGAAGCTCCGGCCCTCTCCCTCACACAGGGGAATGTCGGCATGGATCACCCACTAGAGGGATACGCGCAGGGGCCGGAGAGACGATGACTGGGACGAGATTGACCACCAGGCGAAGCGGCGCGCCGAAAGACAGAGAAAGGACGTTCGACGCGTGTCTTCCAGTGTCGCTGGGTTTCGAGTCGATTTCTCCTCAACTTGTTCTGGTTTTCCCTTTGCGCGCAGCGCGCGCTCGAGTTCGAGGAAAGGGGGTGAATCATCGTGACGTACACGGATCTGGTTACTTACTTCCGCGCCCGGCTTTCGGCCGAGGAAGGTCAGACGATGGCTGAGTACGGCGTCGTCCTGGCAGTGATCGCAGCAATCGTGGTCGCGGCACTCGTTGCGCTCCAGGGTGGCATCACCGGCGCAATCGATCGCGTTACTTCCTTCCTCTAAATCGACAGCGACGTAACAAAGAAAGCAGGCAATCGATCGTGAAGCATCACCGCAGACAACAGATTCGAAAGCTCACCGCTCACCGCGCGTGCGCCCGGATGCTGTCTGGAGACACGGTCGCTTCCCCGCTCTCGAGCAGCGCTGCAAGAGGAAACACCATGGAGTGGCTGTTCGCCTAGCCACTCAAGCATGAAGAGGCGGGGCCCTTTGCCCGGCGGCGAGGGCCCCGCACTTCTTTTCACCGGAGATGGAGATGCCGCACATCAACACCACAAAAGATCTTAAGAACGAAAAAGGCCAGACCATGGCGGAGCTCGCCCTGGTTCTGCCCGTGCTGCTCGTCCTTCTGCTCGGCATCGCCCAGTTCGGCGTGGTCTTCAACAACTACGTCAGCCTGACCGACGCAGTACGCGCCGGCGCGCGCAAAGGTGCCGTCTCGCGCAACCTTGCCGACCCGGCAGGCGCCTGCCGCGCCCAGGTGCTGGCTTCGGCGGGCAGCCTCAACACGACCCAGCTCGGCAGTCATCTCTCGTGCACCTTCTCGTCCCTCCAACCCGGAGCAGACGTCACCGTGACCGCCGACTACCCCTACGACATCAAATTGCTCAATTGGAAAGTGAAGAGCGGCCGTTTCACCTCCACGATGAAGGAGCGTCTGGAATGAGTCGCACGAACGAACGCGGGCAAGCGGTTGTTCTGATGGTGATCTCGCTGGCCGTCCTGACCGGGATGGCCGCACTGGTACTCGACGTCGGGATCTGGATGCGCACCGACCGCAGGCTTCAGGCCACGGCGGATGCTGCAGCTCTCGCAGGCGCACAGAAGCTGCCGACGGATGTAGCCGGCGCCAAGGCGCTGGCCCAGACCTATGCGAACCAGAACGGTGGTGACGTCCTCGGCGCCAACATCAGCGTCACGACGACCTACACGTCGAACGACACGATCAGCGTCAGGGCCGCCAAGACTCAGTCGGGCATCTTCAGCAAGATCCTCGGGATCAACTCGGCCAACATCAAGGCCGACGCGAAGGCGCGTGTGGATTCGCCGCAGCAGGCGCGCTACGTCGCCCCGATGGTCGTCTATTGCGGTCACTCGCTGATCCAGAACTGCAACGGCAGCCACACGCCGACCTTCAACGTTCAGACGACGATGGACTACGACAAGATGGGCGCGCCGGGAGCCTTCGGCATGCTCAACCTCGACAACGATAACGGGACGCCGGGCGCCTCGGAGGAAGGAAACTGGATCCTCCACGGGTACGACAAGTACCTGCCGCTCGGCATGTACCGCTCCGACCCGGGCGCGAAGTTCAGCTCTCAAAACGTCAACGGCGCCCTCGATGCGCGCGTCGGCAGCGTGCTCCTGTTCCCGGTCTTCAAGACCCTGGACGGAACCGGCCAGAACGCCGAGTACGACATCATCGGCTGGATCGGGTTCTACCTGACGAAGGAAACGACCCACGGAAACGACGCAACGCTCGAGGGTTATTTCACCGAATTCATCGCCCAGGGAATCCTCGCCCAGAGCGGCTCGGGAGCCCCGAACACCTTTGGAGTCAGATCAGTTCAACTCGTCGGCTGATTCAGCCGATAGCTCGTTAGTCCACAGGCCCCTCTCAAGAAAGAGAAAGGACTATGAATTACCGCGTCAAGAACATCGGGATCGCCATCGGCTTGGCCGCACTAGCCGCCATTCTGACGAGCGTCTACGTAGTCAATTACAAGCGCCACGTCCAGCGCGGAGAAGACAAGGTGACGGTGCTCGTCGCCGCACGCGATATCCCGGCTGGAACCGCTGGCGCGGATGTCATCGATCAAAAGATGCTGAAGGAGCAGACCGTTCCGCGGAAGGCAATCGTCGCGGGCGCAATCTCCACGCCCGATCAGCTCTCCCAGTACGTTGCAACACAGGACGTCTACGAGGGCGAGCAGGTCAGCACGAGGCGTTTCGCTCCTCCAAGCGAGCAGGGCATTCGCTCGTTGATCAAGGGCACGCAGCGTGCTTATCAACTTCCGGGCACTGTCGACCAGCTCCTCGCCGGCACGATCCAGAACGGTGACCACGTGGACGTCGTGGGCACCTGGTCGGTAAGCGACAGCTCGGGCAGTGGAAGCGGAACGCTGGTCAGCCGCGTCCTCATCCGTGACGTGCTCGTGCTTCGCGCGCCGGAAGGCACTGCGTCGACCAAGGTCACGTCACCCGGTCAGGGCGGCGAGACCGTCCAGCTGCGCGTCACCGATGCGCAGGCTCAGAAGCTGCTCTGGATTCAGGAGAACGGCGAAGGCAACGGCGAGGGCTACCACCTGACGCTGCGCCCGCCGAACAGTGCGCTGGACAGTGCGAACACCGTCCAGGACTCCCGCACCATGCAGTTCGAAGGACCTGGAAGGAGGCCACGATGAGCTCCGCAACGGAGACAACCCAGCGTGAGCGCGTCCGAATCTACGCGACCGGATCCTGCGAGGGATTCGAGAAGCTGCGCGATTCGCTCACGAACCACCCCGAAATCGAAATGGTCGGCTCGAGTGTTGGCGTCGCTGACGGCGCCGGCGCGCTGGCGGGCGGCCACCTGGACGCCGTCCTCCATGCGACGCGGGGCGCGAGCCTGCCCGCGGACGAGCTTGCCTCGATCCGCGAGCACACCCGCGCCCCGATTCTCCTCGTCGCGTCGAACGGCTCGGCGGGGTTGCTCGAGGAGGCTCTCGAGTCGGACGTGTCCGACGTCCTGCTGCTCCCGCAGCTCGTCGAGAACGTCGTCTTCGCAATTCGCAAGGCGACGCACTCGACCAGGCGTCATCACGACTCCGGCGGTGGCTCGGGCCGGCACGGCAAGATCGTGACCGTGTTCTCGCCGAAGGGCGGAACGGGCAAAACCGTCATCGCGACGAACCTTGCCGCAGCCTGCGCGAAGTTCGAGGGCCGCAAGACGCTGCTCCTCGATCTCGACCTCCAGTTCGGCGACGCGGCGATCATGCTCGGCGTCGAGCCCGAGAAGACGATCTACGACCTGGTCGTCGCTCCGGGAGAGCTGGACACCGAGAAGCTGGCCGGCTACACGACGAAGCACGCGTGCGGGCTGGAAGTTCTGCCCGCGCCGCTTCGGCCGGAAGACGCGGAGCTCGTGACAGAGGCCAAGCTGGGCCGGCTGCTCGAGGTCGCACGCGAGTCGTTCGACGTCATCGTCGTCGACACGTCTCCGTTCTTCCACGGTCCGATGCTGGCCACGCTCGACCGGACGGACGAGCTCATGCTGCTCTGCTCGCTCGACGTGCCCACCCTGAAGAACCTGCGCCTCGCGCTGCAGACGCTCGATCTGCTGTCGTTCCCGAAGCAGCGCGTCGGCATCGTCCTCAACCGCTCCAACTCCAAGGTCGGCATGAAGCCGAACGAGGTCGAAGGCGCGCTGGGGATGAAGGTCCGCTTCGAGGTGCCGTCGGACCGGGCAGTCCCGCTTGCCGTGAACCGCGGCAATCCGGTCGTCCTCGCCGAGGAAAACGCGGACGTCTCCAAGGCCATCAGGTCGATGGCGAAGGAGCTGTTCCTCGCACCCAAGGAAGAGGGCAAGAAGCGGCGCCTCCTGCCGGCACTGGCGAGGTCGTAAACCATGGGCCTCCACGATCGTCTCAAGACCTCGAACGGGGTCGGTGGCCTTGCGACGGCCGAGCTGCCGACGAACGGTTCGCCCCACGAGCCGTCAGGGCCGACCGTTGCGCAGGACCCGTACGCCGAGCTCAAGACCCGGATTCACCATGCGTGCATCGCCACGCTGGGCGCCGAGCTCTTCAAGCGGGAGGGCACCGGTGACCTGAACGAGCGGGTGACGCGTGCCGTCACGGAGCAGCTCGTTCTCGACCGGACGCCGCTGACCCGCGACGAGCGGCGTCAGATCATCCGCGAGATCACCGACGACATCCTCGGCTACGGCCCGCTGGAGCCCTTCCTCCGGGACGACTCCGTGACAGAGGTGATGGTGAACGCCTTCGACAGGATCTACGTCGAAAGGCTCGGCAAGATCGACCGCACCAACGCCGCGTTTGCGGACAACTCCCACCTGCTGCGCATCATCGACAAGATCGTCTCGCAGATCGGCAGGCGAGTCGACGAGTCGTCTCCGATGGTCGACGCACGTCTCCCCGACGGCTCCCGCGTCAACGCCATCATCCCGCCACTGGCCCTCAGAGGGCCGACCTTGACGATCAGGAAGTTCTCGCGTGACCCGTACACGATGAACGACCTGATCTCCTTCGGATCCCTCTCCCCGAAGGCGGCCCAGTTCCTCGCCGCCTGCGTCAAGGGCAAGCTGAACATCCTCATTTCCGGTGGTACCGGTACCGGTAAGACGACGACCCTGAACGCGATGTCCGCGTTCATTCCGGGCGACGAGCGAATCCTCACGATCGAGGACGCGGCAGAGCTCCAGCTTCAGCAGGAGCACGTGATCACGCTGGAGTCGCGCCCGCCGAACATCGAGGGCCAGGGAGAGATCCGCATCCGCGAGCTCGTCCGCAACGCACTGCGAATGCGCCCTGACCGGATCATCGTCGGTGAGGTCCGCGGCCCAGAGACCCTGGACATGCTCCAGGCGATGAACACGGGCCACGAAGGCTCGCTCACCACGATCCACGCGAACTCGCCGCGTGACGCGCTCTCCCGTCTCGAGACGCTCGTCCTCACGGCCGGCGTGGAGCTGCCGCTGCGGGCGATCCGCGAGCAGGTGTCGAGTGCATTCGACCTGCTCGTACAGATCACCCGTCTCGTCGACGGTTCGCGGCGCATCTCGCACGTCACCGAGGTCCTGCGCATGGAGTCCGACGTGATCACCCTCCAGGACATCTTCATCGCCAAGCCGCCGGACGAGCAGTCTCAGTCCGGCAACGCTGGGGCGGTTCGCCTTCTGTCGCCCCTGACGTGCTCGGGCCTGAAGCCGAACTTCCTCGACAAGCTGGCCGCCAACGGCGTCGTCCTCCAGCCGAGCTTCTTCACGACGGACGACTCGAGTGCTCCTGCAGTCGGACAGGGTCACCAGGCCTCGAAGTTCAAGGGCGCCTTTCAGTGAGACGGAACCGAGTAATCCTGACGGGAGTCGCACTCGTGGCTCTCGTGCTGCCGGCGGCCACCGGGGCCGCGGTCCAGCTCCGGGGCGTCGATACGAGTGCATATCCCACGATCCATGCGACGGTCGTCTCCCCGGCCGGTGCAAAGGTCGTGCCTGCGGTCTCGGAAAACGGCTCACCCGTTGCCGGGCTACAGCTGCAGAACCTCGGTCGTGCGAAGGCGATTGTGCTCGCAGTGGACCGGTCGCAGTCGATGCGCGGAGCTCCGCTCGCCAATGCAGGCGAGGCGGCCCGCGCGTTCGTCGCTGCGAAGCAGGGCGCGGACGAAGTCTCCGTCGTTGCGTTCGGTTCCCGGGCGGTGGCGCTCTCTCCGTTCTCCACGGCTGTGCAGGACGGCGACGTTGCACTGTCGCGCCTAAAGGTCGACTCGGCTCGCGGCACCGCGCTGTACGACAGTGTCGCGCTCGCCGCGCAGCTCGCAAGCTCGAATCCTCTTCCCGGTCGCGTGATCATCCTGCTGAGCGACGGCGCCGACAACGCAAGCAGGCTCACGTTGACGCAGGCGATCTCGGCAGCACGCGCCGCCAACGCGGCGGTCTACACGATCGGTATCGAGGGCGAGGGCTTCACTTCCGCGCCGCTCGAGCAGCTGTCCAGCGCAACAGGAGGCCAGTACTACGGTGCTTCCTCGACGGCGGCGCTGAAGTCGGTGTACGGGACGATCGGTGAAGTGCTCAAGCGAACCTGGCGCATGCAGTACGTCACCGCCGCGCGCCCCGGAGACCTCATCCGTCTGACCGCTGCCGTCGTCGGTGAAGGCTCCGCGCTCCAGCGCGTGGCCATTCCCCACACGTCGGGCAGCGGCGCGCCCCCGGCGCCGTCGAAGCTCCTTCCCAAGGGCGCCTACGGCCCGAGCGGCCCGCTGGGTCTCGCCGGCCTCGTCGCCGGGCTCGTGCTGCTCGCCAGCCTCTTCTTCCTCAAGGGTGCCCGCGGTTCTTGGGTCCGCAGCCGGATCGCGGCTCACACCGGCGAGTCGCACGGCAACACGAAGCTGCAACGGAAGAAGCGCCGTTCGGAGATGCTTACGTCGATGTTCAGCGCCACCGAGCGTCTGCTCGGGAACCTCAAGCAGTGGCGCTGGATCGGCCGCATGCTCGAGCGTGCCGACATCCCGATCAGGACGGTGGAGTTCTTCTGGATCGCCGTCGGCTCGGCTGTCGCGTTCGGGCTGCTCGCGACCCTGTTCGGAATGTCCCCGATCATCACCATCCTTGGCATGGTCGTCGTCGGCTCGCTGCCGTTCGGGTGGGTCTGGCTGAAGATGCGCAGGCGCCTTCAGGCCTTCGAGGATCAGCTGCCGGATCTGCTGATCACGATCGCCGCTTCCCTCAAGGCAGGCCACTCGTTCAAGCAGGGCCTGCAGGCAGTGGTGGACGAAGGACACCCGCCGGCGAACAAGGAGATCAAGCGCGTGCTGACCGAGGCGTCGCTCGGCCGATCGATGGACGACGCGCTCGCCGACATGTCCGAGCGCCTCGGCTCGAAGAACTTCGAGTTCGCGATCACCGCAGTGACCATTCAGCGGCAGGTCGGCGGCTCGCTGGCGACACTGTTCGACATGGTCGCCGACACGGTCCGGCAGCGGCAGCAGTTCGCGCGCAAGGTTCGTGCGCTCACCGCGATGGGACGTATGTCCGCCTACACGCTGGTGGCCATCCCGTTCTTGCTGGCGGGGGGCATCACGCTGATCAACCGCGACTTCATGCACCCGCTGTACCACACTCACGTGGGCCAGATGCTGATGCTCCTGGGCCTCGGGATGATGACCATCGGTTCCCTGATCCTCAAGAAAATCGTCTCCTTCAGAGGTTGATGCCATGCTTTTGATCATCGCCATCGCAGCCGTGGGTGCCGCCGCCTTCTTCTTCGCGGAGCTGGCCAGCTCACCGATGCGCACACGCAGGAACCTGGTGCACCGCGCCGCCCACTACGGGCTCATTCGCACCGCCACAGGCAAGGAAATGCCGAAATTCCGCGAGCGGGCTCTCGAGCCTTTCATCGCCAAGGCCGCGCGGCTGATGCTGCGCGTGAACCCACGCACCAGCGTCGAGTCCGTCTCCGGGCGTCTCATGGCCGCAGGCATGCGGAAGACCTCGCCGATGACGATCATCGCCGCCAAGGGCATCATGGGTATCGGAGGCTTCGTGTTCGGGATCCTGCTGGGCGGCGCAGCCGCGCCGAAGCAGGCCATTCTCTGGGGTCTGGGCGCGGGGTTCCTCGGGTTCGTCGCTCCCAGCGTCTATCTGAACGGCAAAGTTCAGCGGCGCCAGACAGCGGTCGCACAGGATCTGCCCGACGCACTGGACCTTCTCTCGGTGAGTGTCGAAGCCGGGCTTGGTTTCGACGGGGCCGTGCAGAAGTTGACCGAGCACATGGACGGACCGCTCATCGAGGAGTTCGAGCTCGCCCTCGGCGAGATGCGCATCGGCGAAGGACGCCAGGAAGCGCTCAAGAAGATGGCCGAGCGCAGCGCATCCGCTGAGATGTCGAGCTTCGTGCGCGCGATCATCCAGGCCGACCAGCTCGGTATCTCCCTCGGCCGGATCCTTCGCATCCAGGCTGGCGACTCGCGCTTGAAGCGTCAGATGCTCGCCGAGGAGAAGGCGATGAAGGCGCCGATCAAGATGCTCTTCCCGACGGTGCTCTTCATCTTCCCGGCCATGTTCATCGTGATCCTCGGGCCGGCCTTCATCAACATCGCCAAGGTCTTCACGCTCTAGGCAGAGGGATGTCGGTGACTGAACACGGCATCGAGGGCGGTTTCGGCTCCGGTCTTAGAGCCAAGCTCGAGAAGAAGGATCAGCCCGAGCCGCGATCTCCCGGCGAGGCAATCGCCGCCGCGGTCGAGGTAGAGGCACCCGACGTCGAGGCGCTGCGTCTCGAGTTGAATGCCTCGCTCGCGCGCGAGCAGGAGCTCAGAGCGTCGCTCACCGAGCAGGTCGACGTCTCCGGCCGCGAGGTCCAGCAAGAGCAGGTGCTGGCCGAGCAGTCCGCCGCACTCGATCGGCGCGCGGCTGCCCTCGCGGCTACGGAGGCGGAGCTCGAGGAGCGCGAGCGGAAGATGACCCAGCGGCTCGTCGAGCTCGACGGCCTGCTCGAGCTGAAGGAGACGCTCGGGAAGACCGAGGCGTCGCTCGCCAAGCGTGAGCGGACGGTCGAGCTGAAAGTCCACGAGCTGAAGAACGCCGACGCGGAACGTGCGGCCGCGGCAAAGGACCTCAAGGAAAAGGTCGAGGACCTCGCACAGAAGGAGAAGGAGCTCGCCCGGTCGGAGGCGCGTGTCTCCAGCGGCCTCCGTGAGACCGAGGCACGCCACGAGAAGTTGATGCGCTCCCTGACCGAGAGCGAGGAGAAAGCTCGCGCCAAGGAGGAACAGGTCCGATCACTCGAGAAGGCGCTCGCCGAACGCGAAACGACGCTCGCCAAGGCCGAGCGCGAAGCGACACAGGCTCGGGTTCAGATCGAAGCTCGTGAGAAGGTGCTCGACAAGCGTGAGGCCGAGCTCGCCGCCAACAGCACCGGCAATCAGGAAGAGCTCGTCGCGCGTGCGCGCGAGCTGGATCAGCGCGAGCTGGAGCTCTCGGCTCGCGCAAGCGACCTCACTGCGCGACTCGAGCAGCTCGAGGGCGATCTTCGGGAACGGGATGCGGTTGCGAGAGACGCTCTAGCGCAGGTCGCGAACATCGAACGGCGTGAGGCTGAGCTGATGGCCCGCGAAGCCGAGTTCCACCGCCAGGAGGCGGCGCTACGCCGCGCTGCGGAAGAGGCGCAGAAGCCCGAGGTCGACGAGCTCGCCGAGCGCCGCTTGAAGCAGCGTGACGAGGAGCTCACGGCGAGGGAGGCCGGGCTGAACAAGGCCGAGCAGGCGATCCTCGCCTCGCGGAGCCGCTACGAGGGCAAGGAGAAGGGACTCGATGAGCGGGAGAAAGTCCTCGCCGCCCGCGCGAAGGAGCTGGAGGAGCGCGATGCCGCTCTGAACCTCCGGGAGGCACAGCTCGAGGCCGAGTTCGAGGTCCGCGAGCAGCGGCTCGAGCAGCGCGAGAAGGCCGGCGCCGAGCTCGAGGCGACTCTCTCGACCCGTGAGAGCGACCTCTCCATGTACGTCGCACAGCTCCAGGAGAACTTCGATCGCCGCGAATCCGAGTGGTGGACGAAGCAGCTCGGGAACAATGCCGGCCAATCCCCGGCCGCCTGACGACGTAGCAACCCGTCAGAATCTCTGGCATGGCCCAGGCGCTGACCGACAGTGAGCTCGTTGCGCGTTGCCGTGCCGGCGACCAGGAGGCCTGGGCCGAGCTCGTCGACAGGTTCTCCCGGTACGTCTACGCGATCTCCGTCCAGGCCTTCCGGCTTTCGGACGCCGATGCGGAGGACGTCTTCCAAGAAGTGTTCGCGCGCGCGTACCAGCATCTCGACGGTCTCCGCGACGATGCCGCGGTGCGTCCCTGGCTCGCCCAACTGACCCGCCGTCTTTGCATCGATCGCCTGCGCGCCTCGGCCCGCGAACGGCCCACGGCCGACGAAGAGCTGGAGCTCGCAGGGAGCGAGGAGACGCTGACGCTGCTCGAAGAGGCGCTCACGGTCCACGAGGCGCTGGCCGAGATACCGGAGCACTGCCGGGAGATCCTCGACCGGTTCTTCGCCCGGGACGAGAGCTACAAGACGATCGGGGAGGACCTCGACCTGCCCTCCGGCACGATCGCCAGCCGGATCTCGAGATGCCTGGCGCGCCTCCGTGAGCTCCTCGAGGGAAGAAACGACGCCGGTCCCGCGTCTGGTTCACGATGACCGCTTTTGACGAAGAGCGCCTCGCACGCCTGATCCGGGCCTTGCCGCCTGCGCCCGAGGCGTGGGTGCGGGCAGCGCAAGAGTTGCCGCTCGCGAAGGCCGAGCTCGACGAGATCGTCGCCCGTGCCGAGGCCGATGCCGAGTTCCGTGCCCGTCTCGTCGCCGATCTCGAGGCTGCGCTCGAGGCCGAGGGCTACGAGCGCGACCCGGCGGTCGTCGAAGAGCTGCGGGTTCGCTTCAAGTCCACGTAGCACTTCGATCACAATCCCCGCATGGCCTTGCTGGACAGGTCGCTGCGGGAGTTCCTCGACGATGTCGCGGCTGCGGGACGGACCCCGGGGGGCGGCTCCGCCGCAGCTCTCGTCACCGCCCTCGCCGCGGCGTTGCTGGCCAAGATCGCCAGAACCTCGACGGCGTGGCCCGAAAGCAGGGGGATCGCCGCGCAGGCCGAGTCCCTGCGCGACCGTGCGGCTCCCCTCGCCCAGGCGGACGCGGAGGAGTACGAAGCCGCGCTGCGGGCGCGCGAGGACGACGGCACCCAGGCCGGTGAGCGCCGGGACTTCGCCCTCGGGCGAGCGTACGCCCGCGCGGCAGAGCCACCGCTCCAGATCGCCCGGGCCGCCGCCGACGTTGCCGAGCTGGCGGTTGTCGTGGCCAGAAACGGCGATCCCGCGTTTCACGCGGATGCCGTCATTGCAGCGCTTCTGGCGGCGGCGGCCGCGAGCTCGGCGGCCGAGCTGGTGGGCGTCAACCTGACGGCCTCGGCGCGCGACGAGCGGGTCCGCGAGGCGGGGAGGCTGGCAGAGAACGCCGCCCGCGCCGCAGAAGAGGCGCGGGCGGCACGGGAGTAGATCAGGCGGCGCGAACCGCCAACCGCCGCGTGAGGCCCCTTCCTACGCCGGCGGTCAACCGAAGTGCTCCCGCATGCACCCGAAGCGGCCGCTCCGTTTCCGTCCCCTCGCGGATGCTTGCGGCCAATCGCTGCCGGGTCGCCTCGCGAAGGAGGTCGGCGTGGCGGTCTCGGGCGATCTCTTGCGGCGATTGCGGAAACACTTCGCCAACAGGACGCGCGACGAAGGCCTTGTCTTCCCTGAGCCGCGCCTCATACCCTTGAGGGAGTGTCCGAGGAAGAACTCCCCGCCTGGAGCCTCCCCGCCGCCGCGGTCGAGCGGATCGCGCTGCCCGAGGAATGGCCCGGCGAGATCACGCGGGATTGGGCGTGGGGCGGGGCAACGGGTGCCGGCGCCCGGGTCTGCGTGCTGGACAGCGGCATCGAGGACGGGCATCCGCTGGTCGGGAAGGTTCAGCAGTCGGTCGCCATTTCGATCGAGGGCGACGAGGTGATCGTCGACGAGGAGGACACCCAGGGCGATCTTTGCGGCCACGGCACGGCCTGCGCCGGAGTGATCCGCTCGCTGGCGCCGGAGTGCGACCTCGTCAGCGTCCGCGTTCTCGGAGCCGGTTACACCGGCAGCGGCGCCGTCCTGCTCGAGGGCCTCAAGTGGGCGATCGAGCAGGGCTACGACGTCATCAACATGAGCCTCTCGACGACGAAGCAGAAGTTCGCGTCCCTCCTGCACGAGCTCGCGGACACCGCATACTTCCAGCGGACGATGCTGGTCGCCTCTGCGCACAACATGCCCGTCGAGAGCTATCCGTGGCGCTTCTCGAGCGTCATCTCCGTCGGAAGCCACGAGGGCCAGGATCCCCTCGAGTACTACTACAACCCCGCGCCGCCGGTCGAGTTCTTCGCGAGGGGTGTCGATGTCGAGGTGGCGTGGAACGGCGGCGGCCGCCTCGTCTGCACCGGAAACAGCTTCGCCACCCCGCACGTAGCTGGCATTGCCGCGCTCGTCCTGTCGAAGCATCCGGAGCTGACGCCGTTCCAGCTAAAGAGCGTGCTCTACCTGGCGGCGAACAACGTGGGGGGAGGCAAGTGAGCGACGGCGACGACCTGCGGGCGGCCGTAGCCGCCGGCGTGCTCGGCTCGGAGGAGCAGTTCCGAGGGCTCTTGCAGTCGATCGTCGACGTGGCCCGGGCGATCTTCAAGGCCAAAGCGTCTTCGATCTTCCTCCTGGACGAAGAGGCCGACGAGCTCGTCTTCGAGGCAGTTGCCGGTGAAGGCTCCGACTCGCTCGTCGGCCAGCGCTTTCCGTCCAGCACCGGCATCGCCGGTTTCGTTCTCGTCAGCCGGCAGCCGCTGGTGATCGAGGATGTTCTCCAGGATCCGCGCTTCTCCCGGGAGACCGCCGAGAGCACCGGCTTCGTTCCCAAAGGGCTCATGGCCGTGCCGCTCCTCCACGATGAACGCGCGCTCGGCGTGCTGGAGGTGCTCGACCGGCCGCAGGACACGAGGTTCACGCTTGCCGAGATGGACCTGCTCGGGCTGTTCGCGAACCAGGCCGCGATCGCCCTCGATCTCCTGCAGCGGGCCCGGCGGGCGCAGGCTGCCCTCGTGGGCGAGGGTGACCTCGCCGTGGTCGCCCGCGTGGCCGAGGCCCTCGAGCAGCAGCGAGACGAAGAGGACGGTTCGCGCGCGAACGCGCTGCGGCTGCTCGCAGAGCTCGAAAAGCTTCTCTAGAAAGCGCGAAGCCCGGGCTAGCCCGGGCTTCGTCGATGCATGAAAAACGGGAGGCTACGCCTGCTTGCGATGTGCCTCCACGTCGTCTGAATCGTCGGTGCCGGGCTCGTCGGTGGCCTCGACCGCACGCTGCTGCTTGCGGTGAGCCTCGACGTCCTCGTCCTTGGCCTCGTCCTGCTCGAAGCGCTCGTCCGACATTGAAATCCTCCTTCTAGAAGGGACACGGCGGATTGCCGGTTTTCAGGTACTAGACGGGCCGTCCGGGATGAATCTTCCCTCCTGCCCTTCAAATACACAACCCTGGCTGCGATCCTGCGCCCGGTGCGGCGATTCCTGAGGCAGCTGGCCGGGTCGAGTCGAGCGTTTCGGGAGGTCTTTGCGAACCCCGACCTCCGCCGGATCCAGCTCGCATGGGCCGGATCGCTCATCGGGACCTGGGCCTACGGCATCGCCATCGTCGTCTACGCCTACGAGCAGGGCGGCGCCACGGCGGTCGGCATCGTCGGCCTGTCCCGCTGGCTCGCGGCCGCGTTCGCCTCGCCTTTCGCGGCCCTGCTCGGAGACCGTTACGACCGGCGTCTCGTCATGGTCGTGTCCGATCTCGTACGGGCGCTGCTTATCGCCGGAGCCGCTGTCGCGGCCTACGCCGATGCCAGCCCCATCGTCATCTACGTGATCGCCGGTCTCGTCGGTGTTGCGGCGACCGCGTTCCGTCCCGCCCAGGCTGCCCTCGTTCCTTCGCTGGCCCGCACACCCGAGGAGTTGACTGCGGCGAACGTCTCCGCGAGCGCGATCGAGAGCATCGGCATCTTCGGAGGCCCCGCGATCGGGGGCCTGCTGCTCGCGGTCTCCGGACCGGGCGCCGTCTTCATCGTGACGGCCTCGGCTCTCGTCTGGTCGGCGATCCTGGTGGTGGGCGTACGACCGGCCGGCGCGGTCGAGCGCAGTGTCGTCGAGCCCGGCTCGGTCGTCGACGAGCTGCTCCTCGGTTTCCGCACGATCGCTCGGGAGCGCCGGCTGCGCCTGCTCGTCGGCCTCTTCTCCGCACAGACGTTCGTCGACGGGATGCTCAACGTGCTGATCGTCGTGATCGCGCTGAAGCTGCTCGATACGGGGAACGCCGGCGTCGGCTTCCTCAACTCCGCGGTCGGCGTCGGCGGTTTGCTGGGCGCGCTCGCCGCGGCTGCGCTCGTCGGCCGAGGACGGCTCGCCGCCGACTTCGGAGTTGGGATCTTCATCTGGGGCGTGCCGATCGCGCTCGTCGCGATCTGGCCGAATCAAATCTTCGCGCTCGTCCTGCTCGGAATCGTCGGTATCGGCAACACGATCGTCGACGTCTCGGGCATGACGCTCCTGCAGCGCGCCGCGCCCGACGAAGTGATCGCGCGGGTCTTCGGCGTGATGGAGAGCCTGTTCCTGCTGACCGTCGGCCTCGGCGCGCTTGCCGCGCCGCTCCTGCTCAACTGGCTCGGCACGCGCGGGGCGCTAATCGCGGCCGGAGCACTGCTGCCGCTTCTCGTCGTGCCGGCCTGGCCGCGGCTCAACGACATGGATCGCGCGGCGCGGGTTCCGCTCGAACGGATCGAGATCCTGCAGGCGAACTCGATCTTTCGTCCGCTCCCCGAGCCCACCCTGGAACAGCTCGCCGAGGGGCTCGAGGAAGTCGACGCGCCGGCCGGGGAAGAGGTCGTCCGCCAGGGTGAGCCGGGCGACCGCTTCTACCTCGTCAAGGACGGGGCCCTCGAGGTGTACATCGACGGCAAGCTGGTGCAGACACTCGGACCGGGGGACTCATTCGGTGAGATCGCCCTCCTGCGCGACATGCCACGCACGGCGACCGTGCGGGGAAAGACCGCCGCCACCCTCTACGCGCTCGATCGGCGCGCCTTTCTCACCGCCGTCACCGGTTTCGGACCGAGCCTGTCCGCCGCCGAGGCGGTCATCGGGATGCGACTCGGGCCCGCTCCGTCCGGGATCGTCCGCGCCTAGGTTGTGCCGGAGCGTTAGTCGATCTTCGCCATGACGTGCTTGATCTGCGTGTAGTCCTCGAGCGAATACGCGGACAGGTCCTTGCCGTAGCCCGACTGCTTGAAGCCGCCGTGCGGCATCTCGCTGACCAGCGGGATGTGGTCATTGATCCACACCGTCCCGAACTGGAGCTTCCGCGAAGCGTTGAGCGCGCGGCCGACGTCGCGGGTCCACACCGACGCGGCCAGGCCGTAGTTCACGTCGTTCG
>DATHGN010000056.1:0-7764 GCA_035317565.1 Gaiellaceae bacterium | reverse complement strand
GCGATCCTGCGCGGCCTGAAGGAGCGTTACGAAGCGCATCACGGCGTGCGCATTCGAGATGCTGCGCTCGTCGCGGCCGCGGTCCTCTCCGACCGCTACATCACCGACCGGTTCCTCCCGGACAAGGCGATCGACCTTGTCGACGAAGCTGCGTCACGCCTGCGGATGGAGATCGACTCGAGCCCGATCGAGCTCGACGAAGCGGATCGCCGGGTGCGCCAGCTCGAGATCGAGCTCGCCGCGATGCAGAAGGAGTCGAAGGACGTGCGCGAGCCGGTCGAGCGCGAGCTCGCAGAGGCGAAGGAGCGCCACGCCGGGCTGGCGGCACGCTGGTCGCAGGAGAAGGAGGCGCTCGACCGCGTCAAGGACGTCACGCAGCGAATCGACGAGCTGCGCATGGAGTACGAACGCGCGGAACGCGGCGGCGACTTCAACCGCGCCGCGGAGATTCGCCACGGCGAACTGCCGGCCTTGGAACGAGAGCTCGCCGAACGCGACGGCGCTCAGCCCGAGAACACGATGGTCAAGGAAGAGGTGGACGAGGACGACGTCGCGATGGTGGTCGCACGCTGGACCGGAATCCCGGTCGACCGACTGCTCGAGGGCGAGACGGAAAAGCTGATCCACATGGAGGAGCGATTGCACCAGCGCGTCGTCGGCCAAGACGAAGCCGTCGAGGCCGTCGCCAACGCGCTACGCCGTGCGCGCACGGGCCTCCAGGACCCGAACCGGCCGATCGGCTCGTTCCTGCTCCTCGGCCCGACGGGCGTCGGCAAGACCGAGCTTGCCCGCGCGCTCGCGGAGTTCATGTTCGACGACGAGCGGGCCATCGTGCGGCTCGACATGTCGGAGTACCAGGAACGGCACACCGTCGCACGGCTGATCGGCGCGCCGCCCGGCTATGTGGGGTACGAGGAAGGCGGTCAGCTCACCGAAGCCGTGCGCAGGCGGCCGTACTCCGTGATCCTCCTGGACGAGATCGAGAAGGCGCACAACGAGGTCTTCGACGTGCTCCTTCAAATTCTCGACGACGGTCGCCTCACCGACGGCCAGGGCCGCACCGTCGACTTCCGCAACAGCGTTCTGATCATGACCTCGAACCTGCGCTCGGAGGAGCAGCTACGCGAGTTCTTCCGGCCCGAGTTCCTGAACAGGATCGACGAGATCGTGGAGTTCAAGCCCCTGACGAAGGACGAGCTCGGCCACATCGTCGAGCTCCAGCTCGAGCGTCTACGTGCGCGGCTCGCCGAGCGTGGGCTCGACCTCGAGCTGACCGACGAGGCGAAGCAGCTCGTCGCCGACGCCGGGTGGGATCCGGCCTACGGTGCGCGACCGCTCAAACGCGCCATCCAGAGGATGATCGAGAACCCGCTCGCCATCCGACTGCTCGAGGGGGACTTCGCCGAGGGCGACACG
This sequence comes from Gaiellaceae bacterium, assembly GCA_035317565.1. Taxonomy (GTDB): domain Bacteria; phylum Actinomycetota; class Thermoleophilia; order Gaiellales; family Gaiellaceae; genus 3-1-20CM-4-69-9. Next base: position 6,348 of record DATHGN010000056.1, on the reverse strand, counting down.
GTGCGCGTCGACGTCAAGGACGGCGAGCTCGTCTTCGAGCGGGCCGCCGCGAGGGAACCCGCGGCCGCGGTCTAGAGCTCGACGTCGTCGAAGAAGTCGGCGCCCTCTTGCTCGGGCGGAGCGCCGTAGATGTAGAGCACGAGCTCGTCGCTGCCTTCGTTTCGGACCTGCAGCGGCGTGCCGGGCTGCACGGCGACGACGCTCTGCGGGCCAACATCGACACGGTCGGGCGGATCGCCGAGCAACATCGTCAGCGCCCCTGAGATGACGACGAACACCTCTTCCTGAGCCTTGTCCGCATGGCGCCGGCCGCGCGTTCCAGGTGGGTACCGCCAGACGCGTCCACGGGACTGCTGCAGCCCTGCGGCGGTCGTGACGTCCGCCGCCTGGCGCGGCTCCTGGCCCTCTGCGCCGGGCGGGCGCTCCTCCCATTCGAGCTTCGACGAGTCTGCGACCTGGTAGCCCACACCCGGATCATAAGAAAAGGGCCGCTCCCCACAGCGGCCCCCTCTAACGCTCCATCCTGACCGCGGCTTGTTTGGTGATCGTGAGGGATCCCTGAGAAAATCCGGACGTGGGCCTCTACCACGACGGGAGCCGTGAACTTCAGGACCGCTTCGACACCCGGCGACTCGCCGACCGGATCGAAGAGCGGATCGTCCACGACCGGATCGATGAAGGCGACCGGGCGTTCATCGAGGCGCGCGACATGTTCTTCATCGCCACGACGGACGAGGACGGCCAGCCGCAGTCTTCGTACAAGGGCGGCGAACCGGGGTTCGTGCGCGTGCTCGACGAGAAGACGATCGCCTTCCCGCTCTACGACGGTAACGGGATGTACCTGTCCGCGGGCAATCTCATGACGACGAAGAAGGTCGGCTTGCTCTTCATCGACTTCGAGGGTCGAAAGCGCATGCGGCTGAACGGCGTCGCGTCGGTCGCAGACGACGATCCGCTGCTCGCGGAGTTTCCCGAGGCGCAGATGATCGTTCGCGTCAGCGCGACCGAGGTCTTCCCGAACTGCCCGCGCTACATCCACGAGTACAAGCTCGTCAAGAGATCGCGGTTCGTGCCGAAGAGGGAGTGCGAGACGCCGGTGCCGCAGTGGAAGCAGAGCGAGTGGGCACACGACGTCCTGCCGGAGAACGATCCGGCCAACGATCCTTCGCGCGAGGTCATCCCGCGCGGGTGACGCCGGCGTCCGGGGTCTCGAGACGCGACCTCCTCACTCGTGCGACCACGCTCGTCGCGGGCGCAACCGTGCTCGACCGGCTGCCGCACGCGCTTCGGCTGCAAGGCTGGCTCGAGGACGCCTACGCGGCCGGGCCGAACGTGGTCGCGCAGACGCTGAACGGGCTTGTCGCGTTCATCGTTCCCGGCCGCGATCGGTACTCGCGCGCGCAGGGAACGAGGTCGAAGACGCCCGGCGGAATCGAGGCGGGGACCACAGCGGTGCTGACGCGCACGCTCGATCGGTTCCTGCCCGGGCCTTTGCCGCTGTCTGCGACGGCCGCGACGATCCTGAACGAGTTCGCGGCCCAGGTCGACCCGGCCTCGCGTAAGGGCACGTTCGCCTCACCGTTCGCGAACCTCTCCTTCGCAAAGAAGGCTCGTGTCTTTCAGACGATCGAAAGCCTCCCGGCCGAGAGCGCGGGATCGATCCGCTTCCTCGCCGGCAACCTGCCGGACCTCGTGGCCTTCCTCGCCTATTCGGAAGCCGGCGTCTTCGCTGCGAACAGACGTCGCCTGCGCGCGCGTCCGGTCGGCTGGCGACTGACGCGTTACGCCGGGGTTGCGGACGGGCGCAAGGAGTTGAAGGGGTACTGGCAGGGCCGGAAGGCAGCCGACCCGAGTGCGTGACGTCATCGTCGTCGGCGCGGGCGGCGGCGGCCCGGTGGTGGCCAAAGAGCTCGCCGCGCGCGGTCTCGACGTGCTGTTGCTCGAGGCCGGCGCCGGCTTCGAGCACAGTGAGCGCGAGTGGTCGCACTTCGAGAACGAGGCGAACAATCCGGCGACCGGCGTCTTCCGGTTCGGACCCGGCGATCGCACGCAACCGCCGTGGGCCCGTGACCTGCCGCAGAACTGTTTCCTCTGGCAGACGGCAGGCGTTGGCGGCTCGACGGTCCACTACTTCGCCAACTCGCCGCGCGCGATGCCGGGAGCCTTCTCGGACTACACCGGGCTTGACGCCGCCGACTACGACCGGGCTCACGCCGCGCCGCTCGGCTACCGCGAGCTGATCCCGTACTACGAATGGGTCGAGCACACGCTGCCCGTACAGACAGCGGCGATGGGGACGAAGGAGGACCGGTTCCTCCGTGGCGCCGCGAAGCTCGGTCTGCCGCACCAGACGTCCAAGGACATCACCGTTGCGGCGTACAGGCCGCAGGAGAACGCGATCCTCCAGCCGCAGGGCACCGCCGGACGGACGAACGATCGCAAGAAGCTCACGTACCCGGCGGCGAAGGGCTGCACATTCTGCGGCCACTGCCCGCAAGGCTGCATCGAGCCGGTGAAGTCGCCGCGCAACCTGCGCGCGAAGCGGTCTACGCACTCCAGCTACGTCCCGATGGCGCTCACCGCTGATCGTTGGACGCGCGGGAAGGCGATCACGTTGCTGCCGGACTCCTTCGCGGTGCGCGTCGAGACCGATGGTGCGAATGCGGCCGGCGTCACCTGGCGGAACACTCGTACCGGTGCGTTGACGACGGAGCAGGCGAAGGTCGTCGTGCTCGCCGCCGGGCCGGTCGAAACGCCGCGGCTGTGGCTGAACAGCGGTCTCCCCAATCCCAACGATCAGGTCGGCCGAGGCCTCACCGATCACTACCTGGACTATCTCGTCGGCAGGTTCACGACGTACACCGGCTCGAGCAAAGGCCCGACGTCGGCCGCGCGATTGGACTTTCCCGGCTTCGGCGGGCTCGAGCAGGCCGGCGTGTCGCCGGGTCTGCAGGGCCAGGCGCTCACCTCTAGCGATTCGGGCATCGCCGGCTCCTACGACAACGGCGGTCCGGTGGGCGCGTGGGGTGCCGACGCGGTCGGCCGGGTCGTCGGCGAGCGTCTGAAGCGATTCATGAGCAACGTCGACCGGCTGATCGGGGTTGCGCTGATCACCGACGACGACGTCATGCCGCGGAACCGGGTGACGCTCTCCACGGTGATGGCTCCGGACGCGCACGGGCCGATTGCGAGGCTCGAGATCAGGCAACGCTCTCCGCGAACGCTGAAGAACCGCGAGTACCTCGCCGGCCGCGCAGTCGAGCTCCTGCGCGCCGCGGGCGCTCGCGAGGTGGTTCGCGTGAACTTCCCTGGGCTCTTCCTGCACCTCCACAGCTCCATGCGCATGGGCACGAGCGTGGCCGACTCTGTCCTCGACTCCGATGCCGAGTCACGCTGGGTCAAGCGCCTGTTCGTCGCAGACAACTCCGCCCTGCCCAACGGTCTCGGTGGCCCCAATCCCACGCTCACGACGCAGGCGCTCGCAACGCGCACTGCGGAGAAGATCTTCGTCCGCTACTTCGACGGCGATCCGTGGATCGGGCACGAGTCACCGGTGTCGTCGGTGGACGACACGGTGACCCACGCTGTGCTTGCTGCCGGGCTCTAGCTGAAGTGCGTGCGCATCGCGCGGATGAGCGTGCCCGCGTAGCGCATGCCTTCGGTGTCGGGCTCGCGGCCGAGGAAGCGCCAGCGGCGCTGCTCGTACCAGAGACACGCACGGAGCTCCTCGAGCGTCCGCGGCACCTCGCCGGTCCGACGCCAGCGCGCGAAGGCGCCGCTTGCGGACTCGGTGCACGACTCCCGATCTCTCGGCGCAAACGTCACGGCGAACTTGGCGTAGTCGCTCCACTCGCCGTACCCGGGCGGTAGGTCGGTCTCCCGTAGCTCCCCTGTTTGGATTTGCAACGCGTACATCTCTTACCTCCGACGACGCAAAGGGCCGCTGCCGCGGCCCTTTGGGAAATGATTCGCCCCATCGGCCTGCGGCTGGCCTCAGGGGCGACTTGCTAGCGGTGCTTTCACCTTGAGATGCCTCAAGTGCCCGGATCTTGCCGGGGTTTCGAAGAAATCCCCCTTCAGGGGTACGGGGGAGCGGGCCGCACCATCTGAAGACGCCGGCGCCCGGCGATCCTTGCAGCCGTTCACCCGTCCGGGTGACACGGCTACCGTGGCCGGGTGATCCTCGTCGTCGCGGCCACTGCCCGGGAGCTCGCCGGCGCCGGCACCGGTGTGGTGACGCTCGCGTGCGGCATCGGTCCGGTCGAAGCTGCGACAGCGACGGTGACCGCGCTCACCACGCAGCGACCGAATGCGCTCCTCCATGTGGGAATCGCCGGGGCTCGCGGCATTCCGGTCCCTCAACTCGTGATCGGCTCGGAAGCGGTGTACGAGGATGCGCTCGCAGGCGGCCTCGTGCCGGACCGGGTTCGACCCGACCCTCGTCTCGTCGACGCCGCGCAGCGCGCACTTCCCGATGCGCGGGTGCTGCCGATCGGGACGAGCGCGCACGTCGGCGGGACGAGTGTCTGCCAGGTTGAGGCGATGGAAGGCTTTGCGGTCCTGAGTGCAGCGCAACGAGCCGGTGTGCCCGCCGTCGAGGTTCGAGCCGTGTCCAACGAGATCGACGAGCCTGATCGCGCGCGCTGGCGCTTCGACGATGCGCTCGCCGCGCTCGACGATGCATTGCCGAGGCTGCTGGTCGAGCTCGCCCGGTGAGCCGCGTCTGGCTCCGGGCGGCGGCGCTCGCACTTGCCGCGATCGGCGCGGTCGCCGGCCTGACGGTCTACTACAGCTCCGACAAGGTTCCACGCTGTCTCGTCTCGGGCGTCGACACCTGGCGGCCGCCGGCGGACGGCGGAACGTATCGCTACGAGGTCGTCCTCCTCGACGGTTCCGCGTGTGTGTTCGACATGTCACAGAAGCACCGGCTCGTCGGCGTGCTCTCGCTGGCGAAGGCGACGTGGCTCGCGAAGGCCGCCCCGACAGCCTCGGACACGTTGAGAGTCGATGACCGCGAGCACGACGTCGCCTACGAGACGAAGCGCGGGCTGCTCGGCGTCCGTGTCCTTGATCTGCGCACGAAGCAACAGCTCTACGTCACGCGTTTCAAGGGCTTCACCTGGAACCCGCGCTTCGGGCCCGACCCGCCGACACACGGCCTCTCGCTCGCGCCGGATCGGCCCGAGCTCTGGGTGCTCGACGCGCCGAACAGTGTCGTGCACCTCTTCGACGTGAGCGGGCTCCCGGACCAGCCGCCGCGCCGGATCGAGGACATTCGTCTCACGAGGCCGATCTCCGGTGACGAGACCCCTTGCACGAGTGCGTGCGGTCGGATCGGGTCGCTCCAGCACAGCGCAGACGGGCGGTTCGTCTACGTCGGGGATTCCGGTGACGTCATCGACACCGCTACCCGCGAGGTGGTCGCCAACCTCGAAGCGCTGCACAACTCGCGGGTCGCTTTCGAGCTCGACTGGGTCGACGGCAAGCCGGTGTTTCCGCAGCACAGCTAGATTCGACCGCGTGCACCGCACCCAGTTGCCACCGCCGCTCCCGCCTGAGACCCGTACCGTCGGGCAGCTCGTCGCGGAATCGCTGAAGCTCTACGCTGCGCGCTTCTGGCCCTCGCTCGCGCTCGGCATCGGTCCTGCTGTCGTCGGCGTCGCGGACGCGGAGCTCGAGGGCGCCGCTCGATTCGCGGTCGTCCTCGTCGCCGGACCGTTCCTGCTGGCAGGGTCGTACGCCGGTGCCATCGCACTCGTGCGCCCGATCGGCCGCGGAAGAGCCGTGCCCGTCGCGCTGGCCGTGGGCTTCGTTGCGTTCTTGCCGCTTTGCCTGTCGCGGCTCTGGATCTTTCCCGGGATCTACTTGCTGGCGCTCGGCTGGCTCGCGCTCATCGGGCTCGGGGTCCCCGCCGCCCTCGTCGAGCGTCGCGGTTTTGCGGATTCGATCAGGCGCGGCGTCGAGCTCGCGCGCGCCGACTACGTTCATGCGCTCGGCTCGCTCGCGACGCTCGCGATCACGATCTTCCTCACCGGTCTCGTCCTCTTCTTCTCTTTGCGCGAGCTGAGTGACCAGGCGATCCGTGTCGCGGGGCTGCTCGCGCTCGTCGTGCTCGCTCCGATCTTCGTGCTCGGAGCCGCCGTGCTCTACGTCGACCAGGAAGCCCGAGTAGAGTCGAGCTCCCGACCGAGGAGGAAGCGCGATGCCGACCTACATTCTGCTTTCGAGTCTGACGGCGCAGGGCGTCCAGACCCTGAAGTCGAACCCTGACCGTCTGCGAGAGGTCAACAAGGACGTCGAGGAGCTCGGCGCCAAGGTGCTCCATCAATGGGCGACGCTCGGGGACTA
>DATHGN010000055.1:0-7025 GCA_035317565.1 Gaiellaceae bacterium | reverse complement strand
GCGTCGCATGAGTTGCGCACGCCGCTCGCTGTGATGCGCGCGACCGTCGACGTCGTCCTCGACGACCCCGACAGCACCCCCGCCGACCTCCGTGGCATGGCGGCTGACATACGCGCCGCGGTCGACCACGCCGAGCACCTCATCGCGGCGCTGCTCATCCTCGCGCGCAACGAACGCGGGCTCACCGTCCACGACCAGATCGATTTGGCCACCATCGCCGAAGACGTCCTCGACACCACCGACCTAGGCGATCGGCACCTCCACGCCACTCTCGAACCCGCCGGCATCTCCGGCGACCCCATGCTCATCGAACGCCTCATCGCCAACCTGGTCGACAATGCAATCCGCTACAACGGCGCTGCCGGCGACATCTGGATCAGCACCAGCACCGTCGCGGGCAGAAGTCACCTGACGGTGGCGAACACCGGCCCACTTATCACCCCGGCGGACGCCGACCGCATCTTCCAGCCGTTCCAGCGGCTCAACGACGACCGCGCCTCCCATGAGGGTTTCGGACTTGGCCTCACCATCGTCGCGTCCATCGCCGCAGTCCACGGTGGCATTGCCACCGCCCGCCCCCGCGATGACGGCGGCCTGTCCATCACCGTCACAATCCCCTCGGCCGGTTCCCCCGCCCTATAACGACGACCTCCGCCTCGATTGTCGCGTAGGCGAAGTTGGTGGCGAACTGGGCGTAATCCTAGACGGCGTTCGCGTCGTGCTCAGCCTGCTTTGCGTCGCGGTCGCCTTCTTTTGGTCTGCCTTCTGGTGGATGTCGGCGACATGGCTCGTCCAGTTGCATGCATGTCGGGCCCACGTGGCCGAGGTCTAAACCTTGGCTCCGGCCGCCGGCCGTTAGCCTCGGGCGTGCTCGACCGCGACCATCGCCGTGACCGTCCAACACACGATCTCTTGCGGCGGCTGCTCGATGCGGTTCGGTCGGTCGTTGACCGTGTCGTAGACGTCCACTATCCGCTTCGTGAGGGGTGCGTCGCCCGGCTCACCGCCGCCGACAAACTCCGGAAAACGGTGGGTCGCGCGGCAGAACGATGCGAGCCGGCGTCGCAGCTCCTGCGCCTCGTCGACGAAGCCGCGCTGTTCGAGACCGAGGGAGATCAAGTAGTTGTCGTGCGGCCAGACCGTCCCGTTGTGGTAACTGCGTGAACGGAAACGGACTTCTCGATTCGAGAGCGTGCGGACACCCGACTCGGCGAGGAACTCATCGGAGAAGAGCAGCTCGACGATCCGCCTTTGGCGATCTTCGCGTCCATCGAGAAGTCGGGAGCGCAGCAGCCAGCCCATGTTCGACGCACGCGTCGAGAGCGGACGCGGCGCGCCGGTCGCAGGATCGCGGTCGACGCCGATCGCATAGAAATCGCCGAGCCAAAAGTGCTTCTCGACCGAACGGGCGAGTCGGTCCGCCGCGTGCAACTCACCGACCTCGATGAGCGCGTCGTACGCAAGCGCCTGCGCCTCAAGCGATGCTACGGGCGCCGTATGGCTCGCGACAGTCCCGTCGGCATGCGACATGCTGTCCCAGCTGTCCTTCCAGACCTGGTTCGCGATTCCGTGGGAGTTGACGCGCTGATGGCTGAGGAGGCCGAGGTCGTCGGACGCGAGCCGCCGGAGCAACCACGCGACGGCCCCGGCGAGCGCGTGGCGGATTTCTCCCTCGAATGTCGGTCGCGCCTGGATCGCGTGCATCGCCGCGCTGATGAAGTGTGGCGTCGCGTCGACGGTTCCGAAGTACGGATACCCCAGATTCGCATCGCGATTCGGATTCCAGATCATGTGCGCAATCCGTCCCGGCTCCTCCTCGTGCCACGCGTCGTATCTCTTGCCCTGGTAGTGGGCCAGGTACAGGACGGTCGCTTCCCGCAGGAGCGGGAAGAGGTCGCCCACGAAGAGCGCGGCCATGAGCGAGTCCCGCCCATAAACGATTTCGAAGAGCCGCAACGCCGCCTCGCCGGCGTTTGCGTCGGTAGCGCGCGCTGCAATCAGCGGCCCGTTCCGCCCGACCTCCTCCGGGCGCTCGACGCGGGCCAGCTTGCACAGCTCGTCAAGTGGGTCCGGCGTCGCCAACGGGTCGACGATGTGGAGCTCCTGCACACGCTCGAGACGTTCTCCCGGGAGCAGCTTGACGTCATTCCTCTGCACTCGGAGCCCATAGTTCGTGGAGATGCTCGAGGAGGTTGCGCAGATCGCGAACGCGGTTAACGCCGATGAGCTTCACCGACTCGCGCTCGATCGCCGCCACCTCGCCTCGGATGCGCCACCTGTGCCCGCAGCAGTGGTTCAGGAGCGGGGGGGTTGAGGTTGCGGTTCCGCGTAGAAGCTCAACCCGAAAGGTCAATATTCCGTCGGTCACGGGAACCGTTGTCGACCTGAAGGCTCCATAAAGGGCTCCATACGCTTCGTGCTTAACGAGGGTCAGACCACTCGAGGGGGCCCGCCCCTCTGTTTCGCCTACGGGTAGCTCACGACGTCCACGGGCTGGTCGGCGTTCGCGGCGGTGGACGATCCACCCACGCCGTCGATCACCGAGAGGATGCCGCCCTGTCCGCGTGTCGCATCGAGGAACACGGTGAGCAGGTCGTGGAACTGCACGCCCGACGTCGTCGGTGCCTGGAACGCCTGGGTCGCGAAGATCGGCACGCCCTGGTTGAAGAACGAATAACTGCCCATGCCGTAGCCCTGGAAGCTCGTCACGTTCGGCGACACGAGGAACGCGGCGTAGCCGTTGGTCGTGGGGCTCGACATCCACGCCGCCTGCGACGGCGGATCGTACGGCATCTCGTTCTGGAAGAAGACGTCTTCACCGTTCTGGCCGTTCCAGATCACCTCGAACTTCTGGTAGTGCTCGACGAACAGCCCATACGCGGAGACGTTGTCGCCGTTGACGACGACGCCCGTGTCCGCCGTGTTGCTGCTCCAGCCGACGCCCGCGCCGTGGTCCGCGCGCCAGGCCCAGATGTCGTCGAGGATCGCGTTGTTGGCGTTTACGACGAGGCTCGTTGTCGCCTGGCCGGGCTCGGCGCCGCCGATGCGGAAGAAGACATCGGAGAGGAGCGTCGGGTCGTTGCGGTCGTTGGTGCCGCCGGCGTTCTTGCCGCCGATCCGCACGAGGACCGGGGAGTTCACCGGCCCTGCGTCGACGATCAGGCCTGACACCTTGATCCCCGGCACGCTCGACGTTTCGAGCGCAGTGTTGCCGTTGGTCGGGATCAGCGTTGCGAAACCGAGGCCGAGCACCACGGTGTGTGGACTCACGACCTTGACCGGCTGCGGTAGCTGGTAGACGCCCGGCGTCAGGATCAGGTCCTGGCCGAGCGCGAGCGCTGCATTGATCGACGCCACCGGCGTCGCCGGGCTCGCGATGAAGAAGCGGCTGATCGGGATCGAGGTCCCGGCTTCGGAGCCTCCCGTGTAGTTCGGGCCGACGGAGTTGTGCTGCACTGCCGGAACGAAGACGCTCCAATTCCCAGCGGTGTCGGTCGTCAGGAACGGCGGCTCCTGCGAGATGCGCGCTGACGGCACGTTCGTGTACTGGCCGACGCCCGGTCCGAACGCGGTCGCCGGTGCGCCTTTGTCGCCGAGAAAGACCTGGTTCCAGACGGCGTTCGACCACTGGCCGATGTTGCTGTTGCGCGTGAAGTACTGCTGCTGGCCGAAGTTGCCGACGAATCCGTTGAGCTCGTCGTTGGCGAAGAACCCGCCGCTGACGAAGCCGCGGTTGCAGTAGTCCTGCAGGATCAGCGCGCCGTTGACGATCACGCTGCGCACCGGCGATGCCTGCGAGACGCCGAACAGGTCGTTCGAGTTCTTGCAGCCGTCGTCCTCGCCGTTCTCCGGCGCGTAGGCCGGCGGCTTGTTCGGCAGCGTCACGTTCAGCGTCAAGTTCGACAGCGATCGCCAGAAGTTGGTCAGGCCATCGCACGCGGCTGAGCCGTCGCACTGGTTGAAGACGTCCACGGCGCCGTTGATCACGACGCCACTCGGCGTCGCGCCGAGGCCGGCGACCTGGGTGTAGTAGCCGAGCTGGAACACGAGCGGGCTCTGCGCGCTGCCGTACGTGCCGGGCTCGAACAAGACGGCGTAACGCTGCGGGCCGAACTGGTTCGACACTTGCTGCGTGGAAATCGAGTCGAGCGTCGCCTGTATCTGCGACTGCGGCGTCGACGGCGTGAACACGACGACGTTCGGCCCGAAGGCGGGCGGCGCTGCGGCTGCCGACCCCGGCCCGGCGAGCGCGAAGGCGAGCGCGTAGAGCGCGACCGCAAGCGCGGACTTCCTCATAGCGGCATTCCCCCTGGTCGTTCTGCGGCGAAGGGTGGACCATAACGCAGATCGCACATCCATTCCGCTGGGACGGCTGGGGTGATCGCCGGCGCCGACCTCTTCTCCGTCGCTGGTTCGGTGGAGCCCCTCGACGGCGAGAGAGACAACGGAAGCATGCGCCGCAAATGTGCTCGTAGATTGAAGCCCTCTTCCGGACTCGAACCGGAGACCCCCTCCTTACCATTCAAGTCAGGGCTGTCGCAGCCTGTCCCGACGTGTTCCACTCAGGCAAGAAATCCCCTGGTGACGGCGGATTCCGGGAGGGACGGAAAGGCACAGAGAAACCCTCGTCGGGACGCATTGATGTTGCCTAATTGTTGCCCGAGCATCGTGTCTATCTAGACAACTGTGGTCGCCTTCCTGGACGCCGGCGATCAGTGCTCCTCCTTCGCCATCGAAGTGACGGTTCGACGCACCTCATGGCACAGGGTTTGGCGCTCACGCGAGCCGCAGGGCGTGCATTGCCTCATCGAAGGGTGATTGATTGACCCGAGCGCCAAGCGTCGCTTCCTTCGAGTAATCGGCGACGAGACGCCTCTCAGCGCGTTCGCCGACGCAGTTCGACGCTTCCGGCCGGACCACATTCTGCTCGCGCTCCGCGCCTCCGATCACAGCGCGTGGCAGGAGCGCGGGCTCACCGAGCACGTCCGCGAGGCCTTCCACATTCCCCTCACGCTCTTCGAGATCGATCGTTCTGGTCGCGTGCCCGCCGCGGGCTCGAGCACGGACACTTGAGCGCGCCTCTCCCCCGCGGGGCGGTGCGCCAGGGCGGGGCGAGCCGAAGTCAGCGACGAACGGCCGGGACAACCTCCTCGACGAAGCGCTGAATCTGGACGAGCGGCTCCTCCTCGGGCCAAAACACGAACGTGTCGAAGCCGAGCTCGAGCGCGAAGTTGCGCAGCGTCTCGATCCAGTGCTCGGGCGGGCGGTTCATCACTCAACTTCCCGCAGTGGAACTCTGCGTCGCAACCGTGCGCAAGAGCTCAGCCGCTGAAAACGGCGTGGGCTCTACGTACCTGATGGAGCGCGAGCTGCCGACCGGCCGGTCGAGAGATCAGTCGATCGGCGCCTTGAAGACGTCCGGCGCGACCTTCTCTCCGGTGTTCAGCCGGATGACGTCCGCGAGCGTCCGGCGGTAGTCGATCCCGTACCGGCTCCTGATCCGGTCGAGCATGGGATCGTTCCGGTAGAAGAACCGGTCGCCGTCCCGCAGCGCCTCGAACTGCTTCTTCCACATCGCGAGCTGGAGCTCGCCGAACTCGGTGCCGCGCACGTGCGGCTCGGAGAGCATCCCGACGAACGCGTCCACCTTGTCCACGTTCCCGGTGCCGTAGACGCCCTTGAGCCGCGCGGCGAGGGTGGTGCGGCGTTTCCCGACGACAGCGCCCTCTCCAGCCTCGTCGCTCGTCAGGGGGATCACCTTGCCGTCGGCGTCCCGCAGCTTCGTGAAGTCGAGGATGTCCGGGTCGTCGATCGGATCGCGACGGCCGATCATGCGGCTGCGCGGGAAGCTCTCAGTCGACGCGCCGGTGATCTCCGCGTACGAGCTCTTCGGCGCCAGGCCGTACGCGACGCGAAGCTGGTTGTAATGCGGCATGCCGTGGTCGCGCCCGCGCTCGATGTCGATCGCGCCGATATCCTGCACATCCGAGAAGCAACCCGGCCGCACGACCGGCAAGCCGCAGCTGTGCGGACCGCGGTTACCGGGTTTCGGGATCTGGAACAGGATGCTGCGCAACGACTCGTCGATCTGCTCGTCGTTCCGGTATTGCCGCTCGGCGCCGAGGCCCTTCAGCAGTGGACCGAGGCCCACGGCCCGCAGAAGGCCCGGGTTGCCGAACGCCAGGCCGAGCGGGATCACGAGCGTGACGTTGCCTCGTGCCCGCTCCACTTCGATTCCCTGTCTCTCGAACGCTTCGAGCTCGGCTCGCGTGTAGGTGGCTGCCGGCACTGTGGGCTCGAACTCGCCGTGGACCATGCTGTGGACGCGGTACCCAACCGTCGCGAACTCGTTCGAGATCGTCGGATCCACGTTTGGGTCGTACCCGTGATAGGGCGAGAGATGGACGCCGAGCGCGGGCAGGAACTCCCGATACGTGATGTATTGCTGCTCCGCCCCGACGACGCGCCGGGCGATCTGGAACCGATCCTCCTCGGGAAGCGAAGCCGGCAAAAGAGACACGATCCGGTTGTTCTCGCGCGCGAACAGCGTGTGCGTGGCGGTGAGCGCGATGTTCTCGTTCGCGCGGACGTCGCCGGAGACGACTGCCTGCGAGCGGTTTCCGACCAGTTGGCCCATCAGGTCCATCGCCGGGGCCGGCACGGCGCGCTTGCGCCCCGCCGAGAGGCTGCGGTCCCGGGCGTTCACGCGCGGGAGGTAGCCGTGCGGCAGCAGGAGCGTGGCGCGGTTGTTCGACATCTTCCCGTCGACCGGTCCCTCGCGCAGCCACTCGAGCCTTGAGTCGGAGCCGCCATAGACGGCGAAGGCGTCGATGAAGCTCGGAACCGTGTTGATCTCCTGTCTCGGCCTCGTCACTCCGGTGCCAGGGGCTCTGGGCGTCCGGGTGAAGTCGATCTTCCCGAGATCGTTCTTGAACCGCTCGAGCGGGTCGTTGGAGTCGAACGGGATCGGCGTCCTCTCGCCGGGCTTCTCGTTCCGAAGCCCGAAGGTGTGATCCAGGAACTGG
>DATHGN010000054.1:0-6802 GCA_035317565.1 Gaiellaceae bacterium | reverse complement strand
GTCATCGGAAGCGAACAAAGAGTTGATCCGTCGCTACATGCGCGCCGTCGATGACAACCAGACCAGCGACTGGAGCGTTCTCGAGGAGTACATCGCCGAGGACTTCGTCGCACACAACCCTCCGATTCCCGGTGTCAGCCTCGACCGAGAGGGAATGAAGCAAGCGTCAGAGATCTTCCGCGTCGCCACTCCCGGACGTCACGAGATCGGCATGCAGATCGCGGAGGATGACCTCGTCGTCAGCCAGATCTCAGGCCGCGGCGTGCATGCCGGAGAGCTTCTCGGTATCCCCGCGACGAACAAGGAAGTCGAAACCGACGGCGTCGCGATCCACCGCATCCGCGACGGCAAGATCGTCGAGTACTGGTCGGTCACCGACATCGCGCGGGTGTTGCAGCAGGTCGGCGCGCTTCCAGGGCCCCAAGACTAGGGGACGCACCCAAACAGGGATGGAGGTCAAATGGCTGTGAAACTGCATCGATGCAAGAACATGTGGGCCAAGTTCGGGACACACCCTTGCTGGAAAGTGCAAAAGGCGCTCAACAAGCAGGGCATCGACTACGAGGTCGTGCCCGGGCCGTGGCCTGGTCGGAAAAAGCGCACCGCTGTGATCGCAGGCACGGGGCAGCCGCTCTACCCGGCGATCGAGTTCGAGGACGGAAGCTGGTATCGCGAGCAGTCGAAGGACATGGTGCGAACCATCCGCGAAGGCAAGTTGATGGAGCGAAAAGGCGGATCAGCTATGGCTTGAGGTGCGGCGCCGAGGTCGACCGATGATTTCGGGAGCGCGGGAGAGTCTGTCGTGTCGAAGGAGCCCGCCGAGGGCACGCCCGCGCTCGGCCATCTCGACGAGAGGACCAGAATGAAAACGTTCAATCTCTTCAACGGCGAGACCGACGAGGTCCCGCCGGGGGCGCCCGGCCACCCGGGCCGGGCCGCCCGCGTCGGGTCCAAGCTCGGAGCGGAGAGGCTCGGCATGAGCGTCTATGAGATCCCGCCGGGCGAAGCCATCGGTCCGTACCACTTCGAGTGGACCGACGAGGAGTGGCTGATCGTCCTCGACGGCCTGCCGACCGTCCGCACACCGGATGGTGAGCGCGTATTGGAACCAGGCGAAGTCACGTGCTTCCTGGCCGGCCCCGAAGGCGTCCACCAGGTGCGGAACGCGACCGATGCCCCGGCCCGCGTCGCGATCGTCGCCACGAACAACGAGTTCGGCATCGTCGAGTACCCGGAGATCGAGAAGGTCGGAATCTGGGCGGGACCTGAGCACTACGTGCTCGACCGGCCCAAGGACAACGCGTGACGCCCCGTAGGTCTGGGTCGAGCCAGACCTTCGGCGTGCGCGGCTGCCGGCACCTCCGCCCAGTATGCGAGCGGGGATGGGGAAAGCCGAATTCACCGTGGCGCTCGCAGTGGGCGCGTTTCTGTTGGCCAGCTGGGTCGATGCCCGGATCGGGGACTCGCGGCCGGAATCGCCGATCCGACGCAGCGTGCACGTCCTCCTCGGCCTCGTCGTTCTGAAGCTCGCGGTCGTGCTGGTGGCCGTCGTCCACGCTTCCGGCGTTCCGAAGGTGAGCGTCCTGATCGCCGTGATGGTGTTCTTTCTTCCCGCTCTCGTCTACACGTTCCTCACGGGACTGTGGATGATGCGGACGCTCGCTGACGTCTCGGGGCTCGCGCGCCGCTAGCCCGGCGGGATGTTCTGGTTGATCCGGAAGAAGTTGTCCGGATCCCATTGCCGCTTCAACGCCTTCAGCCGGTCGTACTTCTCCGGGCCGTAGGCGGCCCGGATTCGCTCCTCCCCTTCGTTGTCGAGGAAGTTCACGTACACCGTCTGATGCCAGGGCTCGAGCGCCGACCAGAAGTCCCGGACCCACTGTCGTTCGTCGTCGAATCCGTCCGCCGTCTCCGTGCAGCACCCGATGTTGTAGGTGAATGCCGCCTTGCGACCCCCGAACGGCGTCTCGTCCTCGCCGACTCGTGAGACGGCGCCGCCCATCTGCCAGATCGGGAACGACGTCATCGGCGAGTTGATCCGCAGCGACCGCTCCATCGTGATGTCGATGACTTCGTCGCTCAGCTCGGCCACGTCGCACGATTTGAAGTAGTAGAAGCGGCCGGGCACGAAGCTCGGGTCGAGCATCGCTTGATGCGCTAGATACGGCTTCACCATGCACACGTCGGCAACGGGCGAGCCGAATTCCCGCAACGGCTTGATGAACTTCTCCCCCGCCTCCACGTCACCGACCCAGCAGACGATCACCATCACAACCGGCTTCCCGTGCAGCTCCGGCGGGACGAACGGCAGCGGAGGCGCCTTCCTGTGCACGACGATCGTCATCAGCTCGTCCGGCGCGTCCGCGACCCAGTCGCGGTAGAAACGCAAGACGTCTCCCGACTGCTCCATCGGCCAGAAGATCGGCCCGGCGAGCACCTGCGTGCCGAGCGGGACGCAGTTGAACTCGAACTCCGTGACGATTCCGAAGTTGCCGCCCCCGCCGCAGAGGCCCCAGAACAGGTCGGGGTTCTCGTCCTTGCTCGCCTTGACGAATTCGCCGTCGGCAGTCACGACATCCATCGAGACGAGCTGATCGACCGAGAGCCCGTGCTTGCGCATGATCCAGCCGATCCCGCCCCCGAGCGTCAGGCCTGCGACGCCCGTGTGCGTGACGATGCCGGACGGAACGGCTAGGCCGAACGCCTGGGTCTCCCGGTCGAGCTCGCCGAGCAGCACGCCGGCCTGCACTCTCGCCGTGCGCTTTTCAGGATCGACGCGCACGCCCTTCATCGGCGAGAGGTCGATCATCAACGCGTCGTCGGCGACAGACAGTCCCGGGAACGAGTGTCCCCCACTCCGCACCGCGACCGGCAACCCCGTCTTGCGGCCGAACTTGACTGCGGAGATCACGTCGGCGACGCCGGCGCAGCGCGCGATCAGCGCGGGATGGCGGTCGATCGAGCCGTTCCAGATCTTTCGGTGCTCGTCGTACGACGGGTGTGTGACGGGCACGACGTGCCCGCGGAAGGTTCCTTCGAGCTCCGCGAGCGCAGCTTCGTCGAGCACGACTCCTTCGGCTACAGCCATGCCTCAAGTCTGCCAGTCCGCCCCGGTCCAGCCAAGGGGAAGATCAAGCCGGGCTCGTCCGTCTTGCTGTTATGGATTACTCGACCTACAACGAAGCCACATACCGCCAGGGTGAGTCGCTCAGGCTCGCCCAGAAGCACCACGTGGACTCCGAGCCGCGCAGCAAGCGCCGCTTGGGATTCCCCGTGACACCTCGGGTCCTGGCGCTGACGCGCAAGCTGCACGTCGCCCCCAGGAAGCCGGCGGTCTCACACTGAGCTTGATCTAGGCGCGCGCGGCTAGCTCGCGAACGGCGGAACGCAAAGCACCGACCTGATTGGTGCGAAGTGTGCGCGGACGTTGCTGCAGCCATTCGAGCAGCTCCGCGCCCTGCACGTAGGCAACACCGCCCTCTTCCCAGCGCCGTTGTGCGAACTCGCCCCAGACGACGACGACGGGCTGCACGTACGCCGCCTGCACGCCGAGGTCGGTGAACTCGTTCTTAAGTGCGATTGCCTCTCCGCGCAGCCTCCCGGCCGATTGCTTCCAGCGGCCGGCGCAGAGCGCGTCGGCAGTGACATCGGCGGGCCGGGCCAGATCCTTCGACTCCAGCATGTAGACACCTGAGGGCCCGACGAGGACGTGGTCCCACATCCCACGACGGTGCGGAATGTCGTGCTCGCACGACCAGTCGTTGTCGAGCTGCCTGAGGACGGCGTCGGTCTTCTGCTTTCCCACCCAGAGCCAGACGAGCGAGGTCACGTGGCCGCCGACCTTCCAGCCGACGATCGCGAGGGTGAGGAGCGCGCCGAGGACGCCGGCCGCGAAGACCTGAGCCAGGCCGTCTGCGACGGCAATCGTGGTGCTTGCCCCGAAGACGGCGAGCACGAGGAGGGCGGACTCGCCCCTGCGGCTCGGGCTGGTGGAAGCGGGCTCCCGAACGCTCATACCTCTCGGATCGGCGATGCCTCCCAGAGCTAGACCCTCGATTTGGGTATCGGGCGCACTTTGCGACCTCCGGCCGTTTGGGCCGCCCGAGGCGGGGTAGCCGAAGACCGGGTCACCCAACGGAAAAGGGGGTCGAATGGCGCTACTAGACGCCAAGATCGAGAGCCCGGAAGAGCTGTTCATCTACAAGCTCGGAGCCGCGCTGACGATGGAGGAGACGATCCTCGAGCTGCTCGAGAAGCTCCAACAAGAGGCAAATGATCCAAGCCTCCGGCGCCAGCTACAGCAGCACCACAAGGAGACGCAGGGACAGGTCGACAACCTGCACCGGGTGTTCGAGGCGCTCGGTGAACCGATCGACCGACGCCCGTGCCCGGCGATCGAAGGCCTCGAGAAGGAAGGCGACATGTTGCTGAAGGAGGTCGACGACTCGCTCAACGATGCAGTGATCCTCCAGGGCGTCCTCGAGACCGAGCATCACGAGATCGCGGTCTACGACGGCCTCATCATCATGGCCGAGCAGATGGGCGACGACGACGTGATCGCCTTGCTGAACGAGAACGTCGAGCAGGAAGCGGCAACGCTCGAGAAGGCGATCAAGGCAACAGAGCAACTCGCCAAGCGAGTCGTCAAGCAGACGGCTTAGGCGCGGCAAGCACCGACGGCGACGGGGCCTTCGGGCTCCGTCGCTACTTCTTCGACGGACGAATGTCGCCGGTGACGCGCACCTTGCCGCCGGCGAGCTTGTCCGTCCACGTGCCCTTGCCGTTCTCCGTTGCGTGGTAGGCGAACGTGTAACGCACGTACTTGAAGCGGGAGATGCCGTTGAAGTACGTACTGAGCCAGTCCCACGTGCCGCCGCACTGGCCCTTCTGGTCTGCGCTCGAGCAGGCGAAGTCCTTGATCCCGACGAAGCCGCGCATCGCCGCGCCGTTCGCGGCGAACGTCCCGCGGAACGTCGTCACGGAGGAGCCCTTGAACGTCCCGCGGATGCCGGCGGGAAGCTGCGCCTTTCCGCCCGGGCTCGTTCCGGCGATCGACGTGAACTCGCCGTCGTAAGTGCTCGCAGAGCAGAACCGCCCGGCCGCCTTCCGCCAGACACGCACCGTCCGGCGGTAGGTGTCGAAGGCCCAGTTGTTCCCCTGCATGCCTGTGTCCACGTCGTTGACGACGTGGTACGACACGCTCAGCACGAGCTTCCCCTGACCGCAGCCCAGGTTCGTCTGCCCCGGAGACGCCACCGCAAGAGCGAGGACAACAGAAGCGAGAAGTCCTCCCACGTCCAAGTAGATGCTTTTCAAGTGGGATCCTTGCGGTCTGATACGCAGGGCATGATTCCGTGAGATGCCGGAAGAGCGAGACGAGCTCGAGCAAGCCTGGCAGGCGCTCACCGAACGGGAGCGCCTCGTGCAGCAGACGGTCGCCCGCAGGTCGGCGGAGATCGACGCGCGCGCCAGGCGCTTCGACGAGATCGCCGCGGATCTCGACGCACGCCGGCAGCTGATCGAGGACGCGGAGGAGGAGCTCGTCGAACGGGAACGCCGGCTCACTCTCGCCGAGGAGCAGGTGCAGGACCGCCAGGAAGAGTTCGAGCAAGCCGCCGCGGAGGCCGACCGAGTCCGCAAGCTCGCCCGCGAGCTCGACGTGCGCGCGAGCGAGCTCCGGGTCCTTTCGTCCGAGCTCGAGGAACGCGGCGAGTGGATCGCTACCGCCTCGGCTGCACTGGAAGGACAGGAGCGACGGGCCGCGGTCGTCGCCGAGCAGGAAGCCGACCTCGAAGCGAGACTTGCTGCGCTGCAGGACCAGGAGCGGCTGCAGGGCACTTCGCTCCGGCAGCTCGAGACCAGGTCGACCGAGGTCGAGGCGCGCGCGACGGAGATCGCAGCGAAGGAAGAGAAGCTCGCCAGGGCGCGCGCGGAGCTGGAGCCGCGACTTGCTGCGGTCAAGGAACAAGAGCGAGTGCTCGAAGAGCGCGCGCGGGAGATCGAGGAAGGCGCGACCCGGCATGCCGAGCGCGAGAGGCAACTCGGACGTCGTGCCGCGAAACAGGCGGTCAACGAGACACAACTCGCGAACAAGTTGCGTGACGTGCGCGAGGCGGAGGAACGCATTCCTGTGTTGGAGGAACGTGCGCTTCGTCTCGACCAGCGCCAGCGCGCACTCGATCGCGTCGCTGCGGACCTCGACGAGCGGGGAGCGTGGCTGACGGAGGCTGTTGCGCGTGTCGAGGCTCGCGAGCGCGAGGCTGCCGACGAGATCGAGCGCGCAGCCGCGGAAGTTCGGCGCGTGCAGAAGCGTGAGGAGGAGTTCGAGGAACGCTCGGCACGCCTCGACGACCGCGACCGTCGGTTGAGCGAAGCCTACGAGGCGCTGACAGAGAGACGGCGGCGAATCCGCGAAGACGAGTTGGGGCTGCAGCCGCACGAACCGGCTTGATCCCTCGTCATCCGCCGCTAAAGCTGGTACGCCATCAGGATCGCGTCGGTGAACTCGTCTCCGCGCCGGTAGTGCGCGCGCCGGTAGCCCTCCTGCACGAAACCGAACTTCTCGTAGAGCTTGATCGCCCCCGTGTTGTGCGGGAACACGTGCAGCTCGAGCTTGTGCACGTCGGCCTTGCGGGCCCATTCGACGGCCGCCTGCAGCAGCGCGGTGCCGACGCCCTGGCGGCGGTGCGAGGCGGCGACCATGATCCCGAGGTCCGCGACATGGCGGCTTGCGGGATGCTGGTCGCGCGCGACCGAGAGACGGCCGACGATCAAGCCGTCGTCATCTGCGACGAATACAGCA
>DATHGN010000053.1:0-5721 GCA_035317565.1 Gaiellaceae bacterium | reverse complement strand
TCCAGATGCGCGAGCGCCGGCTCGGCGACCTGGTCGAACGCCGGGGGAAGCTCGTCGATCCTGCCGTCCGCGAGCGCCGTGAGATCGTCCATCGTGCGGCGAAGCGATGCGAATGCAGTGCGCCCCGGTTCGTAGGGCATCGACACGGTCACCTCGCTGCGTCCGGCGAGCGCCTGCAGGAGCGCCCACTCGGCTCCGGTCAGATCCTCGAAGCCATACGCGAAGACGGGCTCGCCGCCCCAGGCGTCGAGCTCGCCGGCAACCCGGTCGGCCGCGTGCCGCCGAAGCAGGTCGCGGTCCCAGAGGTTGAGCCGATCGAGCTCGGCGCGGTAGGCTGCGTAGAGCCCGGCGAGCTCGCCTTCGAGATCGTTCGGATCGAGCAGGCCCGACTCGAGCTCGCCCACCGTCGAGAGCAATGCGTCTGCGAAGCCGCCGAAGCGAGCCGAACGGCCGAGGCCGTTGAGCGACTGTCCGGCGAGCGCGCGCCGGACGATCAACGCCTGCTGCGCCTCGGTCGCGACCTGTCGGCTCTCGCTGCCGCCACGCGCGATGCGCTTGAAGAGGTCGTCGAAGGTGACGATCGAACCGCCGAGGAGAGCCGGCTGGATCTCGAGCAGCTCTCGCTCGCGCTCTTCGACGTCCGACCGGTTCGGCACGATGAGATACGGCTCCTGAGGGAGCGCGTCCAGGTATCGGCGGAGCAGGAGCGCGACCTTCCCGGCATTGGCCGGGCCGGTGATGAGGTTCAGACCCAACTGACCTACTCTAGTCGGGCGGTCAGACGACCCGGACCGCGCGAACGCTAAAAGCGGGAAAGCCTAAGCCGCGGCGTTCTTCGGTCGGCGGCCGCGCCTCGCGACGGCCTGGCCCGGCATCTTGCCGGCGCAGGCGTCGCAAAGATCCGCCTGCTTCGAGCCACGCCGCGCGTCGGTGAAATTGATCCGCATGACGGCGCCCTTTGCCTCCTCGACCTCCTTGCCGCAATTGTCGCAGACAAGTCTCGTTACGCGTGCCACCCTAATTCCTCCCTCGTAAACCGATTCGACTGCGCCGACCTTACCGGAAAGATCAGGGAATTAGGCGGCGGCTCGTCCTTGCTTAATTCGCCACGAACGGAGCAGGCTCAAAAGGGCCTGTTCTTCGAGGTCGAGACCTAAATCGCGCGCACCAACTACGCGCAAATGCCGCGGCCGGAAATCCTCGATCGTTGTGCCGTCGAGATACTGGTCGACGACCGCCGGGCTGACGTAGGACGCGCGCGCAACGGCAGGCGTGTTGCCGAGCTGCTCCCCCACCCGGCGCATGACCGCAGCGACGGCCCGCTTCGCCTCGGTCTCGGACTCAGCCGGCCCGTGCTCGGCCATTGCGATCGCCGCGAGCAACGTGCCGCCCCACGTCCGGAAGTCCTTCGCCGTGAAGTCCTCGCCGAGATTCGTGCGAACGTACTCGTTCAGCTTCGCTCCGGTGAGCGCGTACAGCCCAGCGTCCCACTCGTAGCGGAAGAGACGCGCACCACGGGGGAGCTCGAGCAGCTCCTTGACGGCCTCCGCAAGCTCCGTGTCGACGAGAGTCGTGCGAATCACGGACCGGTGCTTCCCGCGAAAGTGAAACGCGATCCGATGGCCGCGTACGCTCACGTGGTTCTTGCGGAGCGTCGTGATCCCGAATGTCTTCGACTCCTTCGCGTAGCGCTCGGTGCCGACCCGAAACCAGCTCCGGTTGATCAGCCGCGTCGCGATCGCCGAGACGCGGTCGCGGTCGAGCAGGTCGTTGTCCATGTGCTCGGCCATCGCCTCGCGCAGGTCGGGGAGCCCTTCGGCGAACCGGATCAGCTTGTCGAACTTCTCCTGCTCGCGCTGTGCTCGAAAGCTCGGGTGGTAGACGTACTGCTTCCGGCCTGCGCCGTCCAGACCGGTGGCCTGCAGCTTCGACGACGCGCTCGGGGAGATCCAGACGTCCTTCCACGCGGGCGGGATCACAAGCGACTTGATCCGCTCGAGCTTGTCCTCGTCCGTGATCCGGTTGCCGCGCGCGTCGACGTAGCGAAAACGTCCGCGTGAGCCTTCTCTCCTCCAACCGCCTTTTCTCGGCATCGTCCACCGCTAGTGTCCGGAGCCGTGGACGCCAAAACGATCGTGGTGCTCGAGGGCGACGAAACCGGGCAGGAGCTGCTCGAGGAGAGCCTCCGCGTCCTGGCTCCCGAGGTGACCGGACTCGACCTCGAATTTCCGCGGTTCGACCTCTCGCTGGAGTCCCGGCGGTCGAGCCAGAACCAGGTCGTCCACGAGGCCGCGCAGGCAATTCGCGAGCACGGCTTCGCCTTGAAGGCTGCGACGATCACGCCGGAGGAGCGCGACGGCGTCGGCTCCCCGAACCGCATCCTGCGCGAAGAGATCGGGGGGAAGGTGATCGTGCGCACCGGGCGCCGGATTCCCGGGGTCGCCCCGTTCGGCGGCGTGCACGCACCGATCTCGATCGTGCGCATGGCGGTCGGCGACGCCTACGGCGCGAAGGAGTGGCGTGAGGGCGAGGGGGACGACGAGGTGGCGTTCCGGACGGAACGGATCGAGCGTCGAATCTGCCGCGCCGTAGCCGAGTTCTCGTTCCGCCAGGCGGAGCAGGCCGGCGCGAAGGTGTTCGGCGGCCCGAAGTACACGGTCAGCCCGACGTACGAGGGGATGCTGAAGGAGGAGATGGACGCTGCGGCGGTCCGGCACCCCGACGTGCCGTACGAGCCACAGTTGATCGATGCGACGTTCGCGCTGTTGATCTCGTCGGCCGGCGATCCGCTCGTCATTCCCGCTCTCAATCGCGACGGCGACATCCTCTCCGACCTCGTGCTGCCGCTCTTCGGCTCGATCGCCGGGTCCGAGTCGATGCTCGTCGCCTTCGAAGACGACTATGAGCCGCGCGCGCTGATGGCGGAAGCCGCGCACGGCACCGCCCCGTCGCTCCGAGGCAAGAACGTCGCGAACCCGATGGCGATGATCCTCGCCGGCGCGGCCCTGCTCTCCTACGGCGACGAACGTGCGCAGCAGGTCGGCCGGGCGATCCGCGAGTCCTGTCTCGAGGCGGTCGGCCAGGGGTTCCGCACGGCTGATCTCGGCGGACATGCCGGCACGAGCGAGTTCACCGACGAGGTGATCGAGCGGACGCGCTCGAAGCTCGAAGTCTGGGCGACGCTCTAGGGCTCTACGAGGCTGCTGCGGTGGCCTCGAGCGCACCCGCGCTCCAGGCCTCGAGAAAGGCGCCGGCGATTGTGGGATCGAACTGCGAGCCGGCGCAGCGCTCCACTTCTTGGACTGCCGCCGCGATCGGGAGCGCGCGTCGATACGGTCGCATCGAGGTCATTGCGTCGAACGCGTCGGCGACTGCGAGCAGACGGGCCTCTTCGGGAATGTCTGCGCCGGAGCGACCGGTGGGATAGCCGCCGCCGTCCCAGCGCTCGTGGTGGTACAGGACGTAGGGCAGCGCTTCCTGAGCGGGCCAGACGGGCCCGATCAACCTCGCGCCCGCAGCGGGATGCTTCCGGATCTCTGCGATCTCGTCGGGCTCGAGGGGACCGCGCTTGTTGAGGATCGTCTCCGAGATCATCACCTTGCCGAGGTCGTGCAGCGGACCGCCGAGCGCCAGTGTCCGGAGCCGGTGATCGTCCCAGCCCATCCACACGGCGACGCGCGCGGCGAGCAGAGTCACGCGGGTGCAGTGCGCCGCCGTCGAGGGGTCACGCGCGGCGAGCGCTGCGGCGAGTGCGGTCAGCATCGGCCTGATCGAATTCCAGGCCAGCGGGGCTTTCCCTGCAGGCTGCGCTAGCGCCAGATGCCCGTGATCGGTCTCGCTCCGGCCGACCGGCCGAGCGTGGGAAGACCGAAAGCCTGCTCGATCGTGCGCAGTGCGCCGTAGTGATTCGTGATGCCCGTGAATGCCGAGCCCGGACGTACGGCGGTGCCGACAACAAGGGCAGGTGTGTGGCCGCCCCCGCGCAACGCAGTGCTCCCTTCGTCGAACAGGACCAGGATGGCAGTTCTCGGCAACCGCAACAGGGGGGCGACTGTCCGCCGGAGCCAGGCGTCGCCGACCGCGACCGAGCAGTCGTGCATCGAGTGGCAGAGATCAGGGACGACGAGCGAGAAGTCGGGCAGGCCGCCCGCTCGAAGATCCGTCGCGAGCCGTGCCAGCGGGACGATGTTCGCCCGCCTGTTCGCATTCCCGGCGATGTCCCGGAAGTACGCAAACGGGTTGTGCTTCTTCGCATAGCGCTGGTACAAGCCGCCGAGAAAGCCCGGAGAGGGAAGTCCCTCGGCGTATGTCTTCCAGGTCTTTCCGGCCGCCTCGAGTGTGTCCGCGAGGCTCGAGGCCGCGACGGTGCAGGTCGTGCAGTCGGTGGTGATCCCGTGGGTCGATCCCGAGACGAGAGCGAGATAGTTCGGCAGGCTCGGATGCGTCACGCCGAAGTAGCGCGTCAGCGTCGCGTAGCGCCGTGCGTAGCCGTTGAAAGTCGGAGCCGCGCGACTACTGCCGAGCACACTGCTCGTCTCCTTGTTCTCGAAGACCACCACGACCACGTGGTCGAGCGCGGGGACAGGGATGACGACTGACGCGGCAGGTGCTGCAAGAGTCAGCGTCGTCACGACGGCTGCGACGAAGTACCTCACGCTGTCTCCGCGCGGCGACGCCAGACGTGAAGCGCGCCGATGCCGAGGACGAAGAGGATCGCGACTGCGATGCCGCCGTACACGCCGTAGCGCGCGACCGTATCGGCAACGGCTCGGCCGGCGTAGTACGCGACCAGGCCGACCCCGGTCGCCCACACGATCCCGCCCAGGGCGTTCCAGAAGAGAAATCTCCACCACGACATCTTGGTGATTCCCGCCATCCACGCGCCCGTCACCCGCACGCCTCCGAAGAACCGCGCGAAGAACACCGCCTTGCCGCCGTGCCTCTCGAAAAAGCGCTCGGCCGGCGGCATGACGCGATCGGCGAAGCGCTTCAACCACGCGTAGCGCTCGATCAGCCGGCGTCCACCCTCGCGCCCGATCCAATAGCCGATGTTGTCGCCGATGATCGCAGCGGCGGTCGCAACCACGATCACAGCGGTGATCGAGAGATGACCCTTGGAGGCGTAGACACCCGCCGCGATCAGCGCCGTCTCGCCCGGAAGCCAGAGGCCCGCAGACTCCAGGCAGACGATCCCGAAGACGAACCAGAGACCGTAGTGGTGGATGAAGTGGGTCACAGGTCGGCCAGGGTACGTAAGATCGGCCCCGTGCTAATCGGCGTCCCGCGTGAGCTCGAGCAGGGCGAGCGCCGAGTGGCTCTCGTTCCTGAGGCCGTTTCGAAGCTCGCCGGCAGCGGGTTCGAAGTCCTGGTCGAGCGCGGCGCCGGCGTTGCCGCCTCGTTTCCGGACGCCGCGTACGAGGAAGCCGGGGCGACGCTCACCGACGACGTCTGGCACGCGGAGGCGATCGTCAAGGTCCGCAAGCCGAGCGACGCCGAAGCCCAAAGACTTCGCAGCGGTCAGGTTCTGATCGGATTCCTCGAGCCGCTGGCCGACACAGCGGGAATCGAACGACTGAGCGCGCGCGGCGTCCAGGCGTTCGCGATGGAGTCGATTCCGAGGACCACGCGCGCACAGTCGATGGATGCGCTCTCCTCACAGGCGACCGTCGCCGGGTACAAGGCCGTGCTCCTCGCGGCGGAACGCCTCCCCCGCTTCTTTCC
>DATHGN010000052.1:0-13439 GCA_035317565.1 Gaiellaceae bacterium | reverse complement strand
GACGGTGTGGGGCGCCAGGCCCTTTGCGCGCGCGGTGCGAACGTAGTCCTCGTTCTGCACGTCCAGAACGGCGGCCCGAGTGATGCGCGTGATCACCGCCAGCGGGATCGAGCCGAGAGCGATGGCCGGCAGGATCAGGTGCCTGATTGCGTCCCAGGACGCAGCCCAGTTGCCAGTGATGATCCCGTCGAGGACGTAGAAGCCGGTCGGATGCTCGTTGCTGCTCAGCACGTCTTCGCGGCCGACGCTCGGCAACAGGTGCCACCGCACGGCGAAGAAGTACTTGAGAATGATCGCGAGGAAGAAGATCGGGATCGAGATCCCGATCAGCGAGCCCACGAGGCTGAGGTGGTCGAAGACCCCGCCGTACCGCTTCGCCGCGAAGAAGCCGAGCGGCAGGCCGATGCCGACCGCGAAGATCATCGCGGCGAAGGCAAGCTCGATCGTGGCCGGGAAGCGACGCCTGATCTCCGAGGTGACCGTGCGGCGCGACGAGATGCTCGTGCCGAGGTCTCCGTCGACGACTGTCACTTTCAGGTAGTCGACGTATTGCAACGGCAACGGGCGGTTGAGCCCGTAGCGCTCCTTGTACTGCTGGACGAGCTCAGGCGTCGCGCGCTCGCCGAGCAGCGCCGAGGCCGGGTTACCCGGCAGCGCGTGGACCCAGAAGAAGATCAGGATCGACACGCCGAGGAGAATCGGGACAAGCAACAACAGCCGGCGAACGACATACCGAAGCATTGGTCAGTCGTTCGCCGGCTGAGTGTCTATCTGCTACTGACCTCCGAATCCAGCGTTCTGGAACCAGACGCCGCCCACCGGCGTTGCGATCAGCCTCGTCACACGCTTCTCGGCCCCGAGTGCTGGGGTCGCATGCGCGTACGGAACACCTGGCAGGTACTTCATGATCATGATGTTCGCCTGCTGGTAGAGCTTCACCCGCTTGGCGAAGTTCGGCTGGTTGAGCGCCCTGTTCAGGATGCCCTCGATAGCCGCATTGTGGTACCCGAACTGCGGGTTGAAGTTCCGGAAGAACGTTCCGAGGAAGTTGTCCGGATCTCCGTAGTCACCGGTCCACCCGATCAGGTTCAGATCGCCGGCAGAGCCTTCGTTCACCTTCGGCACGTAGGTCGGCCGCCACGGTGCGCTATGCGCGACCACCTTGAAGCCGGACGCCTCGAGGCTTGCTGCAAACGCCTGGAAGTTCCGCTGTGGGTCGGGCATGTAGGGCCGTGAGACTTCCGTCGGATACCAGAAGTCCACCGAGCAAGGAACCTTGCAACTCGACGAATTCAGCAATGCCTTCGCCTTCGTCGGGTTGTACGGGTACTTCGCGACCTTGTTCGTCCAACCGAACAGGCTCGGGGGCTGGAACTCGTTCGCGACCTTGCCGGTGCCGTAGTAGAAGTTCTTCACCACGGCGGCCCGGTTCAGGCCGTACGCGACGGCCTGGCGAACCTTGATGTCGTTCATCGGCGACCCGGGGCCCTGGTGGATCGTCACGTAGGCGACGTTGAACGCCGGCCGCTTGACGACCTTGAGCCTGGAGTCACCCGACAGCCCGCCGATGTCCTGCGGCGGAGCGAGGTCGAACGCGTTGATCTCGCCGGTCTTGAGCGCCTGGAAGCGCGCCTCGTTGTCCGAGATCGGCCGGATGATCAGCTTGTCGAGCCGCGCCTTCTTGCCCCAGTAGCTTCCGTTGCGGACGAGCTCGACCTTCTGGCCGATCGTCCACGACGAGAACTTGAAAGGCCCGGTGCCGGTCGGATGCTGGAACGCATACGTGCCGGTCGCGCGGAAGGCGCCGCCGCTCAGTGTTGCCTGATCGGCGCCGTACTTCTTCATCGCCGTCGGGCTCTGCATCGCGAACGACTGGATCACGAGCGACGGGAAGAACACACCCGACGCACGATTCAGCCGAACCACGATCCGCGAGGAGCCGACCGCTTTGCAGCTTCGGAACAGCGGCGGCGACAGGTTCGCCACCTCGTTCTTCTTGAAGCCGCCGTACGTGGCCTGGTAGTAGAACGTGGCCGACGGATCCTGGAACGGACCCGTCCAGTTGTACCAGCGGTTGAAGTTGTAACAAGCAGCCGCCGCATTCCACGGCGTGCCGTCATGGAACTTGACCCCCTTGCGGAGGTTGAAAGTCCAGATCTTGCCTGCGCCGGAGAGCTTCCAGCTCGTGGCCAAAGACGGAACGATCTTCGTTGTTCCCGGCTTGAGCTTCACGAGCCCTTCGAACATCTGCTCAGTGACGCGGAACGACTCGCCGTCTGACACGAGCGCCGGATCCAGATACGTCGGATCCGACGCGCCCGCAAAGACGAGCGTCCCCGAATTTGAGGCTCCGCCTGCAGTACTCGCGACCACCAGCACGATCAGCGCCGCGAGAGGCAGTGCCAGCCTTCTCAAAATCCCCCTCACACAATCTCCTTTCATCGCACCGCCCCTCCAGGCGGACGAGCAAGTATGAACAGAAGGTTAAGCCTTCCTCAAGGCTTAGACGCAATTCGCACGAAAACGATTGAGGGCGGCCCTTTGGCCGCCCTCACTTCCGATCGAGACTGCCGCGATTTACGCGGCTAGTGAGATCAGATCTCGCAGTGCCGAGAGGCGCGCGAGGGCCTGGCCTTCGAGCTGCCGGACCCGCTCGCGGGTCAGGTCGAGCTCGTGGCCGATCGCCTCGAGCGTCCAGGGCTCGCCTTCGAACCCGAACCGAAGCTCCAGGATGCGGCGTTCCCGCTCCGGGAGGGCGTCGAGTGCCCGCCGGACGCCTTGGCGCCGGAGCGACTCTTCCGCCTCGTCGAAGGGATCCGCGGCCTCGCGGTCGGCGAACAGGTCGCCGAGCTCGCCTTCGTCGTCCGCACCGACCGTCTGGTTCAGCGACACCGAGGCCTGGGCTGCGCCGAGGGCTTCGTCGACGTGCTGAATCGGGAGGCCGGTTGCCTCGGCCAGCTCGTCCTTCGTCGCCTCGCGACCGAGCTCGACCTCGAGCCGGCGAGCCGCCCGCGACAGCTTCTGCTGGCGCTCGACGACGTGGACCGGAACGCGGATCGTGCGGGCGTGGTTCGCGACGGCGCGCTGCACCGACTGGCGGATCCACCACGTCGCATACGTCGAGAACTTGTAGCCGCGCCGCCAGTCGAACTTCTCGACGGCACGGTTGAGGCCGAGCGTGCCCTCCTGGATCAGGTCCAGGAAGGGTACGCCGAGGCCCCGGTAGCCCTTGGCGATGGAGACGACCAGGCGCAGGTTCGACTCGATCATGCGCCGCTTGGCGACGGGATCGCCCCGCTCGATTGCCTTGGCGAGGGTGACTTCCTCCGCGGCGGTGAGCAGCTTGTGGCGGCCGACATCGGCCAGGAAGAGCTGAAGGCTGTCCGCGGACCCCGAGAGGACATGGGTCTCTGGCTTGACGGGCTTCTCTTCCTTCTCTACGTCCTTTTCCTTGGCTTCGGCCTGGCGGACATCGAGCCCGATTCGCTCGAGCTCGCGGGTCAGCTCTTCGACCTCGGCCTCGTTGAGGTCGTGCTCGAGGGCGAAGGCCTCGAGCTCGACGGCCTCGAGATGCCCACGCTCCTCAGCGCCCTCCACGAGTGCCTTGGCCTGGTCGGAATCAAGCAGTTCGTGCAGCTGATTTTGTGTCAAGTGTCCCTTTCGCGTCCTACTTTGTGATACGCGGCCAACCTTCGCACTGTAGGTCGAATTCCCTTTTCTTTCCAGGGATAAGAGTCCCAAAGGGCCTTCGGACCTGGAACGAGACCGTGCCCTTTGTTATTCCGTCGCCGCGGGCTCCTTGGGTTGCGCGCGAACCGGAAACTCGAACTCGATCTTGTCCTCGTCGTTCAAGACGAGCCGGGCACGAAAAGGTTTGCCATTCCGCGACCGGAAGCCAGAGAGTACTTCCCGGGTCCGACGTTCCTCGATGAGCTGCCGCGCGATCTCGGGCGTGAGGGTGCGGCTGGCGACCCTTTTCCAGATCACAAAGCCGCAGCCGACCTCTTCCCGGCTCTTCCAGCTGGTGCAGCCGTAGGCCTTCGAGTTCTCCTTGATGATCTCGCCCGTCACGGCTCCGCACCGCGGACACGGCCCGAGCTCGACCCGGATGGGACGGAGCTGCTCCTTGTCCAGGGCGGCGATCTGGTCGACGGTCTCCTTGGCGAAGTCGGCGATCCCCTTCATGAACTTCTTGCGATCGCCCTTTCCGTGCTCGATCTCGGAGAGCTTGTTCTCCCAGTCACCGGTGAGCTCCGGAGAGGTCAGCTTGTGGTTCTCGAGCATGGTGATCACCTGGATGCCCTTGGGCGTCGCCTGCAGATCCTTGCCGACGCGTTCGATGTACTCGCGGCGGATCAGCGTCTCGATCGTCTCGGCACGGGTCGCAGGAGTGCCGAGGCCGGATTCCTTCATGGCCTCTCGCAGCTCCTCGTCGTCGATCAGCTTGCCCGCGGTCTCCATCGCAGAGAGCAGCGTCGCCTCCGTGTAGCGGGGCGGCGGCCTCGTCATCTTGTCCTCGATCTCTGCGGCGATGCAGCGGACGGTCTGGCCCTCCTGCAGCGCAGGGATTTCGCCCCCTTCGCCCTCGTCCTCGGCCTGGCGCTCCTGGTCGGGCTCGATTCCGTAGACCGAGCGCCAACCGGCTTCGAGCGTGATCTTGCCGCGGGTCCGGAAGCGCTCCTCCTCGACGAGCGTGATCACGGTTGTCCGCGCATAGCGAGCGGGCGGGTGGAACACGGCGAGGAAGCGCTTCGCGACCAGGTCGAACACACGCCGCTCGTCGGGCGAGAACGCCTCGAGGTCCTTTTCGATGTCGGTCGGAATGACAGCGTGGTGGTCGCTCACCTTCGCGTCGTTGACGACACGTCCCAGCGGCAACTGGTCGAGAGCGAGCACGTATTCGGCTCCCTTGCGGTAGTCCTCGATCGGCTCCAGGGTGGCGGCCGTCGGCTTCAACTGCGGAACCATGTCGCCGGAGAGGAAGCGCGAGGACGTACGCGGATAGGTAATCGCCTTCTTGCTCTCGTAGAGGGACTGCGCGGCCTGCAGGGTGCGCCGCGCGGAGAAGCCGTAGCGCCGGTTTGCGTCACGCTGGAGCGAGGTCAGGTCGTACAGGAGAGGCGCGCGCTCGGACTGCTCCTTGCGCTCGACCTTCTCGATCGTCCCGTCCTGGCCTGACACCTTGGCGACGATCGCGTCGGCGCGCGAGAGGTCCCCGAAGATCCGCGTTTCGTCGCCCTCGAACCAGAGCCCCTGATACGGCGGCTGGAACGTCCCGTGGATCAGCCGGTACGGCTCGGGGACGAATGCCTGGATCTCGCGCTCGCGTTTGACGATCAGCCCGAGCGTCGGCGTCTGCACGCGGCCGAGCGAGACGACGCCGCCGACCCACGCGCGTCCACGGATCGTCGCGGCGCGCGTCGCGTTCATGCCGACGAGCCAGTCGGCCTCGGAGCGAGAACGCGCGGCGTCCTCGAGAGACTGCATCTGGGTGCCCGGGCGAAGCTTCTCGAACCCTTCGCGGATCGCCTGCTTCGTCATCGAGGAGATCCACAGGCGCTCGACTGGCTTCGGCGCCTTCGCGCTCGTCGCAGACTGGCCGAAGACGGATTCATAGACGTAGGC
The DNA here is from genome assembly GCA_035317565.1 of Gaiellaceae bacterium. GTDB lineage: Bacteria > Actinomycetota > Thermoleophilia > Gaiellales > Gaiellaceae > 3-1-20CM-4-69-9. The sequence continues at coordinate 7,814 of DATHGN010000052.1, read as the reverse complement.
GAAGATCAGCTCACCCTCACGGCCGGCGTCGCACGCGTTGATGATCTTGTCGACGTCCTCGCGCTTCAGAAGCGTCTCGATCAGCTTCAGCTGCTTCTTCGACTTAGCGTCACGAGGCACGAGCTTGAACCCGTTCGGCGGGACGATCGGCAGGTCGGCCATCTTCCACTTCTTCCACTTCTCGTCGTACTCCTCCGGCTCGGCGAGCTGAACGAGGTGACCGACGGCCCACGTGATCACGTAGTCGTCGGACTCGAGGAAGACGGCTTCGTCGCGGGTCGTCTTGGACTTGGTTGTCGACTTCGCGGCCTCGACGACTTCCTCGTTGGTCCCCTCTTCGACCTTCTTCTTGCCCCGTTTCGGCTTGATGTCGTCGAGCTTCCGTCGCTGGAAGGGTCCGTCTAGCGCGCCCGCGAGGTCGCGGCCGACGGACGGCTTTTCTGCAATGACAAGGGTCTTGGGCATCCAAAACACCATAGCGCCCGCTGCCATCCAGGCTCGATGGAGATACTGGGCCGCGTGCGACCAAGCCCTTTCTACTCCTTCGCGGCAGCCCTGTCGTGGCCGGTACTCAAGGGGCTGTACCGATTGCGTGCCGAAGGCCAGGAGAACCTTCCCGACGAGGGTGGCTACGTCCTGGCGGCCAATCACACCTCGAATTTCGACCCGTGGCCGCTCGGGATGCCGCTCTGGCCCAAGCGGTTTCTCCGGTTCATGGCGAAATCGGAGCTGTACTGGTGGCCGCTGGGCAAGCTGATCACCGCCGGGGGCGGGTTCCCGGTGCGGCGTGGGGAGCGGGACGTCGAGGCGATGAAGAGAGCCGTCGCGCTCGCGCGCCAGGGCCATGTCGTGACGATGTTCCCGGAGGGCACGCGCCAGCGGAAAGGGCTCGTGAAGCGGCACCAACCGAAGTCGCATACCGGCGCGGCGCGGATTGCGCTCGAGGCGGGCGTGCCACTCGTGCCGGCTGCGATCTCGGGAACCGACCGACTCTCCCGGCTCGGCCCGCTGCGCGTGCGCTACGGGAAGCCCATTCCTCTGGATGACCTGTCGGGCCTGGATCAGTCGGAGGCGGCGCGGGAGGCGACCGACCGGCTGATGGCCGAGATCGAGCGCCTGAGAGAAGACCTGTGAGCCGACCGCTGCTCGTCGTCGACGGCGACTCGCTCGCGCATCGCGCCTACCACGCGCTGCCGAAGTCGATGCGCCGCGCCGAGGGGAAGCCGAGCAATGCTCTCGTCGGCTTTTCGAACTTCCTCATGCGGCTGTGGCAGGCCGAAGAACCTCGCGCGGTCGTCGTTGGCTGGGACACGCTCACGGTGCCTACGTACAGGCACGAGCTGTTCGACGGCTACCAGGGTGGTCGCGAGTTCGACGACGAGCTCCTCGAGCAGCTTGATCTCCTGCCCGAGCTCGTGCGCTCGTTCGGGTTCGCCGCCGCGAAGGGCGACGGGTACGAAGCCGACGACTTCCTGGCGGCTGCAGTGAAACACGAAGAGGAACGGGGCGGCACCTCGGTCGTGGTCACCTCGGATCGAGACTCGTTCCAACTCGCAAGCGAGCACACGACGATCCTTCAGCCGACGCGCGGCGTCAGCGAACTGGCACGAGTCGGTCCGGCGGAGGTGCGCGAGCGCTACGGCGTCGACCCGGCGCAAGTTCCCGATTTCATCGCCCTCCGTGGCGATCCCTCGGACAAGATTCCGGGGGCGCGTGGCGTCGGCCCGAAGACCGCCGCGAATCTCCTTGCGCAGTACGGGACGCTCGAAGCGATGCTCGAGGACGGCCGGTTCGAGGCGCAGGCGGAGGAACTGCGGCTGTATCGGCGAATGGCGACTCTGGACGCCTCCGCCCCCCTACCTCCCCTAGACGACCAGACCCCTAACTGGACGGGGGCGTCCTCCTTCGTGAGGCAGCTGGGAATGAACGCGCAGGCCGACAGGATCGCCGCGCTGGCTGCGTAGGATCGAGCAGTGGACGAGTGGCTCAGCCGAGCGCGCAACGCGATCGCAACGGAGGACGTCGATCGCGCTCTGCTCGAGCTGTCCGACGCTGACGCCGACACGCTCCTCGACCTCGCCCGCATCGCCGCGCACGTGAGTGGAGAGCGAACGAATGCGCCGCTCCTCTGCTACCTCATCGGGCGCGCGCAGGGAGGTCGCCCGCTCGACGAGCTCGCGGAAGCCGTCCGCCGATCGACGTCCTGACGCATCCGGCGCTTGCGCGCCTGCATCCGACATTCGGCCATCCCGAGTCGCCGGAGCGGCTGGCGTCTCTGCTCGACGCGTTCCCGGCCTGGACCGAAGGGAGGCCTGCGACGGTGGACGAGGTGCTTCGGTGTCACACGCGTGAACATGTAGAGCGCGTGCTCGCGATCGACGGCATGGGTTGGCTCGACGCCGACACGATCGTCAGCGAGACGACACCGACCGCAGCGTTGCTCGCGGCCGGAACTGCGATCGAAGCGGCACGCCGAGGCGGCTTCGCGCTCGTCCGTCCGCCAGGGCACCACGCGCTCAGCAGTCGCGCAATGGGCTTCTGTGTCTTCAACAACGTCGCGATCGCGGCGCGGGCCGCGCAGGCCGACGGCGACCGCGTCGCGATCGTCGACTACGACGTCCATCACGGCAACGGAACGCAGGAGATCTTCTGGGAAGACGACACGGTCCTGTTCGTGTCGCTTCACCAGTGGCCGTTCTACCCGGGAAGCGGTGGCCCCGACGAGCAAAGCGCGACGACCGTGAACATTCCGCTCGACGCAGGGTCGGGTGATGCGGAGTACCTGCGCGCGTTCGACGAGATCGTCACACCGGCCGTCGAAAGCTTCGCGCCCGATCTGTTGCTCGTGTCGGCGGGCTTCGACGCCCACGAAGCTGACCCGCTCGCCCAGATGCGCGTGACCGCGCAAGGGTTCCGTGAGCTGAGCAAGCGCTCGGCGGCCCTTGCTCCGAGGTTCGCGGCCGTGCTCGAGGGCGGGTACAACATTGCGACCCTGCCCGGGCTCGTCGAGGCGGCGCTCGAAGGTTTCTCCTCAGGAAACACGACGACCGGCTGAAAGCCGGCCGCCGAAGCCACAGTCGATTCGTTCGCCACTTCGCTCCAGCCAGGAGCTCCTTCAAAACCTGCATGGAGTATCGGCATTCCCCCGCGGCGAGGCATCGCCCACGCCCGGGGAAGGGAGTCACCCAACATGGGTGAGTCAGCCTCGAGCGGTCGACAGGGCTTCCAGCGCCTCCCGGCGGGACGAGACTCCCAGCTTCCGCAGCAGGCTCTTCACGTGTGAGCGCACGGTGTGCTCGGAGATGAACAGCCGCTTCGCGATCTCGTCGGTGGCGAGATGCTCGTCGAGGAGCAGGAGCACTTCCAGTTCACGCGCAGAGAGCGTGGCGGCGATCGAGTCGGGCACGCCCCCGCCCCGTCCGCCAGTGGCACGCACCTGCTCGAGCAGACGGCGGGCCACCGGTCCCGAGAGCGCAGCCTCTCCCTGTGCGACGCCGCGCAGGAAGTCGACGATCCGCTCGGGAGGCTCGCTCTTCAACAGATAGCCCGCGGCGCCGGCGCGGATCGCGCCGAGCAGGTTCTGCTCCGTCCCGGATGCCGTGAGGACCACCACCTCGCAGTCGGGGGCCGCCTCGCGCAGTCGAGGCAGGGCGCTCAGCCCGTCGAGACCGGGCATCGAGAGATCGAGGAGGACCAGGTCCGGCTGGAGCTCGGCGGCGCAGACGATCGCCGCTTCCCCATCACTGGCCTCGCCCACCACGTCGAACCCATGCTGGCTCAAGAGGCCCGACAATGCGGAGCGGGTCAGAGGGTGGTCGTCGACGAGGAGGATTCGCTCAGCCATCACGGTTACAACGCTTATCGGCGGACGAGGTTCTGCCGAAAGAGTGAACGTGAGACAAGACGGCAGAGACGATTTCCAGGCCTGGCTCTGGGGAGAAATCCTTCTCTTCGGCCTACTCGGCTCCTCGTTGGCGCTCTTCGTCACGAACCACGAGCTCCAGACGAAGGTCTCCCTGCCGCAGCTCGGGCTCGTGCTGAGCACGGTGATGGCCTTTGCAGGGGCGATCATCGCGCTGCTCGCAGGGATCCGCTTCGCGGTCGAGGGTCGCCGCCTCGATCTCTTCCTCTGCACGGGCTTCCTGATCTCTGCAGCTGCGAGCGCCACATTTGTGATCGCGCCCGCCGTCGCCGGTCACCCGCCCCATCGAGCCGAAGCCTGGTCCGCTGTCGTCGGGCGCTTGCTCGCGTGGAGCCTCATCGCCGTCGCGCCGTTCGTGCGCGGCAGGTCAGGTCCCCGCGCGCTCGCCAACACGGTGTCGGCCGCCTGCCTCGCGCTCGCGCTGTCGTGGTTCGCCCTGCGCTCGTCGATCAACGTGCTGCCGGCCATCGGCACGCACAACGACACTCCAGGACTTCTTACGGGCTCGCTTGCGGCGCAGGCACTCCTGAACCTGCTCGCCGTCGTCGGCTTCGGCAAGCGCTTCTACGAACGTCGCGAGGACCTCGACCGCTGGCTCGCACTCGCCTCCACTCTCATGCTCTTCGCTTCGCTCCACTACGTCTTCACGCCCGTGCTCGCCGCCGGGTCCGTCTCGCGCGGCGACGCGCTGCGGCTGCTCGCGTACGGCCTGCTCCTCGCAGGCGCCTGGCGTGCGATCAGCTTCGCGGAGTTCGGGCGCGCCGTCGCGGAGGAACGCGCCCGCGTCGCACGGGAGATTCACGACGGTCTCGCGCAGTACCTCTTTGCGGTCTCGACTCACGCGACGATGCTGCAGCAGGGCGCACCGCAGCAGGAAACGCTCGCCAAGCTGAAGGAGGCGGCCGACGCAGCGCAGCAGGAAGCGCGCTTCGCGATCCTCGCGCTTTCCACCGCCGCCGGCAGCGCGCCGTTCGACGCGGCGCTCACCCGCTACATCGAGTTCTTGACTGCCGACGGACAGCTCGAAGTCGACCTCGAGATCGATCCCGAGGTTCGGCTCGCACCTGACGAACAGATCGAGGTCTTCCGAATCGTCCAGGAAGGATTGGCGAACGTTCGCAAACACGCGAACGCCACGCGGGCCGAGGTCAGGATCGGAACCCGGTTCTACGAGCGCTTTGTGTCGATCCGCGACAACGGCGAAGGCTTCGACGGCGATTCCACCGCGGCCGGGCAGGGCCTCAAGAACATTCGCGCCCGCGCGAAAACGATCGAGGGTGGCTTCACGCTGACATCGAGACCGGGACGCGGTACAGCGCTCGAGGTCGTTCTGCGCACCTAGCGCATACGCTCCAGCGCGTGCACGATCCCGTCAGCTTGTGCGCCGAAGCCGCGGCCGGCTGGCACAGCGCCTGGCTGGCGTCACTCGGTCTTCGGTCCGAGTCCGACGGCGATGCCTGGCGCGCGGTGGACGCGGCGCCGGTCATCTATTTCGGCGGCATCACGCTTCGGTGCGAGGCGACTAAAGAGACGGTTCTGGGCGCACGCGGAAGCATCTGCGATTCCTGGCAAACGTTGAACCTCGAGCCTGCGGGGCTTCGAGTCTGGCGCCGTGAGCCGTGGCTCGTGCGGGCGGGCGGGCCGTTATCTCAGGCACAGGACCCGGAGGAGCTCGAGCTCGTGCGAGTGTCGACCGCAGCGGAGGTCGAAGAGCTGGAAGCGGTGAGTGTCCGCGGCTTCGGGACCGAGGAGGCGACGATCGAGCCCGGTACGTGGCATCCACCGACGATCCTCGACGACCCGCGCATGGTGCTTTGGCTGGCGCGGGTCGACGGCAAGCCGGTCGGCGCGGCGATGAGCTACCGCACCGAGAACGCCGTAGGCGTCTTCGGGGTGAACACGATCGCCTCCGCTCGGCGCCGCGGTTACGGCGGCGCCCTGACAAGGGCAGCTGTCCTACCCGAGACGGGGTTGCCCGCCGTCCTCGCATCCAGCGCCGAGGGCAGAAGCCTGTACGAGTCGCTCGGCTTCGAGGAGGTCGGCGCGCTCGCCATCTGGGCCCGGCCTCACGGCGTTACTTAGAGACGGAAACGAGCCGCTCTTCCTCAGAGCCGCCCTTGACCATGATCGTCCTCACGTTCCCGACGCCACGCACGTAGTACTTGTGCTCGACCACACCTTTCTCGAGCGGCGTCCATTCGCTCGTCACGAGCGCATGGGCGAAGGTTCCATAGGGCACGGTGACTGACGCATTCGTTGCGATCACCTTCGCCATGTCTTCCGCGTGACCGGCGTAGTACTCCTGCCGGTAGGCCTTGGCCACGGCCGGAGCCGCCTTCATGACGATGCCGGCCTTTGCACCATCGACTCCGGTTTCCCAGGAGCCGTCGCTGCGGACCCACTTGCCTTTTACGTAGTCGGAGGAGTTCTCACCGAGGTACCAGACATTGCCGCGCTTGTCCTGCGCGTACCAATCGAAGGTCTGCTCCTCCGGCTTACCCCCGACGAACACCTGGTCGAGCACGACCGTCGCGTGGATGCCGGCGATCAGCTTCGTCGTGTGCGTGACCGAGACGCTGACGGTCATGGGCTTGCCGTCCTGCTGTCCGCGATAGCGGAACGTCGTGCCCGGTTTGAGCGGGAAGAACTTGTTGTCGATGCGGCTGACGAAAGCCGCCGGAGCCGGAAGAGCCGGAATCGGGATCGCCCGTTTGGCGCTTGGCGAGGACGAGCCGGGCGAGGCCGCCACGACAAGCGTGGCGGCGACGGTCGCGAGGAAGCCAACCGCGACTCCAAATCCTTTGGTCATGGTCGGGAACCTAGTAGGCGCACTTGAGACCTGCATGAGAGCGACAACGGACAAATCTCACCCGACTCTCATGGAATGCCGGGTCCCGTCACCCTGCGATCACCGCCCGGGGTCTTGACGAAGACCTGCCAGTTGTAGAGCCCGAAGAATCGTGTGCGGTCGGCGCCGATCCGTCGCGCATACCGGAGCACCGCGTCGACGTACGAACTCGACGGGTTGTAGTGGTGGAGTGCAAGCCGCAGATCTCGTGGTGCGCCAGATGCGTGCAAGTAGTTCGCCGCACCGAGGATCGCGTCGTGCGCGTCGTGCACGTTTCCGCCGAGCCCATACCGCCGCCACGTCGCCGGCATGAACTGCATCGGTCCCTGAGCACCGGCCGCACTCGAGCTGCGCAGCTTTCCGAACTTCGTCTCGACGAAATTGACCGCCGCGAGGACGTTCCAAAGAACACTGAACCTGCGCTCCGCATCGCGGTAGTCGTCGAGCAACTCGGCGGCCGGTCGCGCGGGACCGACTCTGATCGCGCGTGCGCGAATCGGTGGCGTCAGGCGGTACAGCTCACGGTGCGCCGTCAGGAAATCGGTTGCGACTCGCCGGAGCTCGTTCGGCAGTCGGTTGAGCGTCGCGCGCGACAATCGCCTGTCTCCTGCGAGGAGCCGATAGATCCGCTGCTCGTACAGAGCGAGGAGCACGACGTCCGTGGGTGCAGCGCTCGACTTGGGGCGCCAGCGGCGGATCGCCTCGGTCAGGTCATGCGTCGTCGTCTCGAGTGCGAGCGCGAGGGCGGCGGGCTCGCGCGGGACCGGAGCATCCGGCGACGGGGCGGCGGCGGCAGTTGCGCAAAGGACGAGCGCAGCGACAAGTAGAGAAGCCCGCGCGATGCGCGGGCTTCTCGTTAGCAGGCCCGTAAGCCGGATTCTGTTTACGGTGACCATCCCTCTGTGCAGCAACCCGGTCCCTCGGCGGGCCGCCTGATGGCGGGACCTGTTTGCCTTGCACCGGACGGGGTTTGGCTAGCCGCCGTGTCGCCACGACGCTGGTGGGCTCTTACCCCACCTTTTCACCCTTACCTTCAGCGTCTCC